>NZ_JBEYUN010000005.1:0-490608 GCF_040643545.1 Streptomyces sp. NPDC047117
GGAAGCTGAGGATCGTCCGTCCTATGGGCCCGCGCCGGGCGATCAGTTCGAGCGGCAGGTCGGGCCGGACGCCGCCACGAGAGAGGTCTCCCGTGGCGGCCACGGCCGTCGTGCGTCACGGACCGCAGCCCCCGAAGGGCAGGCGGCTCAGCCCTTCTTGAGGCCCAGCACCTCCGCCGCCGCGAAGTTCTCCCCCGGTGCCAGGCCGGCGAAGTACGGCGACAGCGCCGCGTCCAGCTCCTCGTACGTGAAGACGTCCTTGGCGGTGTCGAACTGCGCCGCGACCCGTGGCCGCTCGACGAGCGCGACCATGCCGCCGTGCACGACGAAGACCTGGCCGTTGACGCTGCCCGCCGAGGGCCCGGCGAGATAGCCGACCAGCGGTGACACATGCTCGGGTGCCAGCGCGTCCAGGTCGCCCTCGCCCGGTTCCCCGAAGCCCGCGAAGACGTCCTCGGTCATCCGGGTGCGGGCCCGCGGGCAGATCGCGTTGGCGGTCACCCCGTACTTGGCCAGCGCCGCCGCCGTCGAGGTGGTCAGGCCCACGATGCCGCCCTTGGCCGCCGCGTAGTTGGGCTGCCCGGCGGAACCGGCGAGGAACGCCTCGGAGGAGGTGTTGACGATCCGGCCGTACACCGGGGCGCCGGCCGCCTTGGACCGCGCGCGCCAGTGGGCGGCGGCGAAGCGCGTCGTATTGAAGTGCCCCTTGAGGTGCACCCGGATGACCGAGTCCCACTCGTCCTCGGACATCGAGAAGACCATCCGGTCCCGCAGGATGCCCGCGTTGTTGACCAGGATGTCCAGCGATCCGTAGGTGTCCACGGCCAGTTCCACGAGGGCGCGCGCCGTCCCGAAGTCGGCGACGTCCCCGAGGTGCGCGGTGGCCTGCCCGCCCGCGGCCCGGATCTCGGCGGCCACTTCCTCGGCGGGCGCCGCCGAGGCCTCGCCCGAGCCGTCCCGCCCCGGCTGCCCGTAGTCGTTGACGATCACATTCGCGCCCAGCCGGGCGAGTTCGAGCGCCTCCGCCCGGCCCAGGCCGCGGCCCGCGCCGGTGACGACGGCCGTTTTACCGTGCAGCACCATCCGTGCCTCCCCTACAGCTCGATGCAGGTGCGCAGCGCGGTACCGGTACGCATCTGCTCCAGCGCGTCGTTGATGCCGGCGAGCGGCACCCGGTGGGTGATGAGGTTCTCCAGGTCGATGCGGCCGGCCCGCCAGAGGGCGATGGCGCGCTCGTACGACCGGACCACGTCGCCGCCTCCGTACAGGGAGGGCAGGATGCGCTTCTCGTCGAAGAACAGCTCGAACATGTTGACCTGGAAGAAGTCGTCCATCGCGCCCGCGCCGACGACGCAGAGCGTGCCGCCGCGCCGGGTCGTCTCGTACGCGGTGCGGGCGGTGGCGGACTTGCCGACGACCTCGAAGACGTAGTCGAAGCCCTCCCCCGCGGTGATCCGCTGCTTGGCGTCGGCCAGCTCATCGGGGGCCACCGCCTCGGTCGCCCCGAAGCGCAGCGCGGCCTCGCGGCGCGCCTCCACCGGGTCCACCGCGACGATCTGCGCGGCGCCGCTCGCCCGCGCGCCCTGGATCGTGGAGATGCCGACGCCGCCGCACCCGATGACGGCGACCGACGAACCGGCCTCGACCTCGGCGGTGTTCAGCGCCGCGCCGAGCCCCGTGGTCACGCCGCACCCGATGAGCGCGGCGATGTCGTACGGCACGTCGTCGGGGACCGGCACCGCGCAGTTGGCCGCGACCACGACCTCCTCGGCGAACGTGCCGGTGCCGGCGAAGCCGAAGACGTCCCCGCCGGGGCGCTTGAAGTTGGGGGTGCCGGCGTTCATGAAGCCGGCCAGGCACAGATGGGTCTGGCCGCGCCGGCAGGACGGACAGCTGCCGCAGGCGGGCAGCCAGCACATCAGCACCCGGTCGCCCTGCGCGAGCCCGGTGACGCCGTCCCCGACGTCCACGATCTCGCCCGCGCCCTCGTGCCCGGGGACGAACGGGGCGGGCTGCGGCAGCACGCCGTTCATCGCGGAGAGGTCGGAGTGGCACAGCCCGGTGGCCCTGATCCGGATGCGCACCTTCCCCGGCCCGAACCCGACGGCCTCCACGTCGTCGAGGACTTCGAGCTTGTCCTGCCCTGTCTCGTGCTGTACGGCTGCGCGCATCTGCGGCTCCTCTGCGTACGGTCGGTACGGAAGGTGCGGTGGTGCGGGTGGCTCGTGGGTGCGGGGTCACGGACGGCCGGACAGCCGGGCGGCGGCCGGCGGCCCGGGTCAGGCGTGCTCGACCACGGTGTCGGCGAGAACCGGCGCGTCGTCGCGGTCCGGCGCGGTGACCGAGACCTGGACGCTCCCGGGGCCGGGGGTGTCGCGCCACATCCGGATGCGCAGCGGCTCGCCGGGGAAGACCACGCCGGCGAACCGGGTGGCGTAGCTGCGGACCCGGCCGACGTCCCCGTCCAGCACCGTGTCGACCACCGCCTTCAGCGTCACGCCGTACGAGCAGAGGCCGTGCAGGATCGGCTTGTCGAAGCCGGCGAGCGCGGCGAACTCCGGGTCGGCGTGGAGCGGGTTCCAGTCCCCGGAGAGCCGGTACAGCAGCGCCTGGTCGGGCCGGATCAGCCGGGTCACCTCGCGGTCCGGCGCACGCTCGGGCAGCTCCAGACGGCTGGACGGGCCGCGGTCGCCGCCCCAGCCGCCCTCGCCGCGGACGAAGATCTGGGTGTCGCTGGTCCAGAGCGGGCCGTCCTCGTCGGCGGTCTCCGAACGCAGCACGATGACCGCGGCCTTGCCCTTGTCGTAGACGGCCGGGACGGTCGCGGTCTGGCGGGCCGCGCCCTTGAGGGGGATCGGCCGGTGCAGGGTGATCTTCTGGGCGCCGTGCAGGACGGCCGCGAGGTCCACGTCGATGCCGGGGGACGAGAGCCCGCCGACGACGGCCATGCCGGCGCCCGCGACGGTGGCGAAGCTGGGCAGGACGTGCAGCCGGCTCTCCAGGGTGTAGCGCAGCTCGTCGGGGTCGGTGGCGGCGGCGGGCCGCTCCTCCGTGGCGGCGCCCGCGCCGATGCCGAGGTGGTAGAGCTGGACGTCCTTGTGGTCCCAGGCGATCTCGGAGGTACGCGGCTCGGCGGCAACGGCCTTGTCGGCGTCGATGGGCATGGTGCGGGGCTCCTTCGCCGTGGTGCGGGTGTACGGGGTGGCGTGCGGAGGGCGGGGACGGCGGACGGCAAGACCCCGGCCGGGCGTCCGCACCGTCGGCCGGCCGGGGTCGTCAGCGGTCGGTGACGCGCCGGCGAGGCGGGACGCGTGGCACGTCGCGACGCCGCACAGCGCACTAGAACGCGTTCTACCGATGGGCCATGTATAGCCCATCCCGGCTCAGCCCGGAACCCCCTGACGCATCGTCAGATACATCCCACGCGCACCCCGGCCGCCGCACCCGTGACATTTGTCCTTCCCGGCCGAAGACATTCCCTTCTACCGGGATCACCCTCGTCTCCGTAGATTCATGGCCATGAGGACAACGGGGACAACGGGGACAACGGGGAGCGCCCGGGACGCCACAGCGGTGGCGTTCTCGGGCGTGGTGAAGACCTACGGGGAGGTGCGGGCCGTCGACGGGCTGGACCTCACGGTCCACCGCGGCGAGACCGTCGCGCTGCTGGGGCGGAACGGCGCCGGCAAGTCGACCACGATCAGCATGCTGCTCGGGCTGCTGCCGCCCACGTCGGGCGAGGTGCACCTGTTCGGCGGCGCGCCGGAGCGGGCGGTGCGCCAGGGGCGGATCGGCGCGATGCTGCAGGACGGCCGGCCGATACCGCGGGTGACGGTGCGGGAGCTGGTCGCCTTCGTGGCGGCCACGTATCCGAAGCCGATGGCGGTGGCCGAGGCGCTGGCGCTGGCCGGCCTGGAGGAGCTGGCCGGGCAGCGGGTGGACAAGCTCTCCGGGGGCCAGGCGCAGCGGGTGCGCTTCGCGGTGGCGCTGGCGGGCGATCCGGACCTGGTCGTGCTCGACGAGCCGACCACCGCGCTGGACGTCGAGGGCCGCCGGGACTTCTGGCGGGCGATGCGGGCGTACGCGCGCCGCGGCAACACCGTGGTGTTCTCCACGCACTACCTCACCGAGGCCGACGAGAACGCCGACCGGATCGTGGTGGTGGACCGCGGCCGGGTGGTGGCCGACGGCAGCGGCGAGGCGATCAAGCGCACCGTCGGCGGCGCGCTGGTCTCCTTCGACCTGGCGGGCGCGCCCACCGACGGGCTGACCGAGCTGCCGGGGGTGACGTCCCTGGAGATACGGGGCGACCGGGCGCTGCTGCGGTCCGGCGACTCCGACGCGACGGTGCTCGCGCTGGCCCGGCTGGGCCTCGTACGGGGCCTCCAGGTGTCCCCGGCCAGCCTGGAGGACGCGTTCCTCTCCCTCACTTCCTCCCGCACGGACGCCCGCGACGGCGGCACGGCGGACAGTGGCACCGGTGCCCCGGAAGGCGCCGCAGCGGTAGGCGAAGGAGCCCTGCGATGATCGACTACATCCGGCTGGAGATCCGCCGGACCCTCCGCGACAAGGGCTTCGTCATCTTCGGCATCGGCATGCCGGTGGTGATGTACCTCCTGCTGACCAACATCGGCGGGAGCACGGGCAAGGACGCCGACGCCTGGAAGGTCACCGCCATGGTCGGCATGGCGTCGTACGGCGCGCTGGGCGCGGCGCTCGGCACCGGCAACGGCGTCGCCGAGGACAAGAAGCTCGGCTGGCTGCGGCAGCTGCGGATCACGCCGCTGTCCCCGGCCCGGGTGGTGGTGGGCCGCGGGCTGAGCGCCTCGGTGACGGTGCTGCCCGCGATCGTCGTGGTGCTGCTGCTGGGCGCACTGGTCAACGGCGTACGGCTGTCGGCCGCGCAGTGGGCCGCGCTGGTGCTGCTGCTGTGGCTGGGCACCACGCCGTTCACCCTGCTCGGCCTGGGCAACGGCTACCGCCTCTCGTCGCAGGCCGCCGGCATGGTGAACGCCGGAATGATGATGGTGCTGGCGATCATCGGCGGGCTGTGGTTCCCGGTCGGGGCGTTCCCCGGCTGGCTGGCGGAAATATCCCGCTGGACCCCGTCGAACCGCTTCGCGGACCTCGGCTGGAGCGTCACCGCGGGACACGGCCCGTCGGCGGGTACGGTCCTGGTGCTGGTGGCGTGGCTGGCGGCCTTCGGCGGCTACGCGGTGTACGCGTACCGGCGCGCGGCCCGGACCGCCTGAGGTGGGACGAGGCGGCGCCCCGGCGGTGCGCGTCCCGGAGTTCGAGGACGAGATGGCGGAACAGGACGGCAGGCCCGGGAAGAAGGGCTGCGGCACGGGACCCTCCTGGATGTCCTGGGGCACGCGGAACGACGAGCGCATGGTCTTCCGGAAGGGCCCCACGTCCGCCACGTTCATGCCCTGGCTGGTCATGGGCGTGGGCGCGATCTCCAACACGATCAACGGGAAGGCCGGCAACCCCTGGGTGGCCGGGGCCGGCCTGCTGGTCTTCAACTCGCTCTACGTCGGAGTGGTGCGCACCGCCTTCAACCCCCGGGCCCGCAAGACCTGGGTGCCGTACGGCCTGCTGGCCGCGCTGGCCGCCGTGACCTACGCGCTGGCGATCCGTTACGGCGGGGCCTGGACGCTGTTCTTCCCGCTGATGACGCTGGCCGCCGGCACCCTGCTGCGCGGGCGGCCGCTGTTCGTCGCGCTCTTCATCGCCAGCGCCTCGGCCGGCTCGCTCGCCGGCCACGGCAGCGGCGATCCGTGGGACGCCTCGACCATCGGCTACGGCACCTTCATCTCCGGCATGGTCACCTCGGCCGTCCTCGGCCTCTTCGAGGCCAACCAGCGGCTGCGGGCCACCGAGGGCGAACTGGCGCGTACGGCGGTGGAGAAGGAGCGGCTGCGGTTCTCCCGCGACCTGCACGACCTGCTGGGGCACACCCTCTCGGTGGTCGTGGTGAAGGCCGAGGCGGTGCGCCGGCTGGCGCCGCGGGACGTGGACGCGGCGCTGGCCCAGGCCGCCGACATCGAGGCGGTGGGCCGGCAGGCACTCACCGAGATCCGCGAGGCGGTGACCGGGTACCGCCAGGGCAGCCTGGCCACCGAGCTGGACCGGGCCCGCTCGGCGCTGGAGGCGGGCGGCATCGAGCCGGTCGTACGCCAGTCGGGGCCGCCGCTGTCGCCGCAGGCCGGGGCGTTGCTGGGCTGGGTCGTGCGGGAGGGGGTCACCAACGCCGTACGGCACAGCGGCGCGACCCGCTGCGAGATCGAGGTGCGCGTCGACAGCGACCGGGCCCGGCTGACGATCACCGACGACGGCCGCGGTCCCGTAAGCTCCGAGGCGCTCACCGGGGGCAGCGGCGGCACGGGCCTGACCGGGCTCGCCGAGCGGCTGGCCGCGGCGGGCGGCACGCTGGACGCGGGGCCCGACGGCCGGCGCGGCTTCCGGCTGGTGGCCGAGCTGCCCGAGGACGCGGGCGTACTGGCGGACGCGGAGGAGAGACCCGAGTGATCAAGGTCCTGCTGGCCGAGGACCAGGGCATGATGCGCGGCGCGCTGGCGCTGCTGCTGAACCTGGAAACGGACATGGAGGTGGTGGCCCAGGTACCGGCCGGGGACCGGATCGTCGACGCCGCGCTGGAGACCTCCCCGGACATCGCGCTGCTGGACATCGAGCTGCCCGGGCGCAGCGGCCTGGACGCGGCGGCGGACCTGCGGGAGGCGCTGCCGGAGTGCAAGGTGCTGATCGTGACCACCTTCGGGCGGCCGGGGTACCTGCGCCGCGCGATGGAGGCCGGGGCCTGCGGGTTCCTGGTGAAGGACGGGCCGGTGGAGGAGCTGGCGGCGGCGATCCGGCGGGTGCTGGCCGGGGAACGGGTCATCGACCCCGGGCTGGCCGCCGCCGCGCTGAGCGCCGGGCCGAATCCGCTGACGCCGCGCGAGCAGGAGGTGCTGACCGCCGCGGTGGACGGCGCGACGGTGGCCGACATCGCGGGCAGGCTGCATCTCTCGCAGGCGACCGTGCGCAACTACCTCTCGGCGGCCATCGGCAAGACCGGTACCCGCAACCGCATGGAGGCGGTACGGGCGGCCCGGCGCAACGGCTGGCTGTAGCCCGCGGGCCCGGCGCGGTCCGGACGAGCGGCGCTACGCCTCCTCCCGCAGGTAGGCCTCGTACTCCTCCGCGCTGAGCAGCTCGGCGGTGCTGCCGCTGAACCGGCATGTGAGCAGCCAGCCGTCGCCGTAGGGATCTTCGTTGATCTGCTCGGGAGAGTCGGCGAGCGAGTCGTTGACCGCCAGCACCGTGCCCGCCAGCGGCAGGTAGACCTCGCTGACGGCCTTGACCGACTCCAGCGAGCCGAAGGGGTCACCGGCGTCGAAGCGCTCGCCCACCTTGGGCAGTTCGACGTAGACGATGTCGCCGAGCTGCCGCTGGGCGTAGTCGGTGATGCCGATCGTGACCCGGTCGCCGGCCGTGTCCCGGTCGTCGCGCTCCATGCGGAGCCACTCGTGGCCCTTGCTGTACGACAGGTCCGCGGGGATTTTCACCATGCCGATGACGGTGGCACTGCCGCCACCGGGCCGACAAGGCGGAAACCGGGCTGCCGGCGCCCGCCGCGGAGGGGCCGCGCTCCGATGCTCAGGTGCGCAGGTAGGAGGCGCCGTTGACGTCGAGCACGGTGCCCGAACTCCACTGCGCCTCCGGGGAGGCGAGCCAGCGGACCGCGGCCGCGACCTCGGCCGGCTCGGCGACCCGGCCGAACGGGCTCTGGGCGCGGATCGCGGCACCCTGCTCGCCGGCCAGCCGGCCGCCGACCCGCTCGGTGTCGATGAAGCCGGGCGCCACGGATGCCACCGCGATGCCGTGCGGCGCGAGCGCGACCGCGAGGGACTGGCCGAGAGCGTGCACCGCGGCCTTGGTCGCGCCGTACGCGGGATGGTCCGGCTCGCCGCGGAAGGCGCCGCGCGAGCCGACGTTGACGATGCGTCCGCCGGTGCCCTGCTCGATCATGCGCTGTGCCGCGCCGTGGCTCAGGTGCGCGGTGCCGAGCAGGTTGACCGCGACGTGGCTCTGCCAGGCGGCGGTCCAGTCGGCGTAGGAGGTGGTGGCGGGCGGGTGCGGGGTGTTGACCGCGGCGTTGTTCACCAGCACGTCGATGCCGCCGAGTGCGGCGTCCGCCGCGGCCACCAGCCCGGCGGCGCCCTCGGGGCCGGCGATGTCGGCGTGCAGCAGGGCGTGGCCGTCGCCGGGCAGCGCGGCCAGCGTCGCCTCGGCATCGGCCCGGCGCGAGCCGTAGTGGACGGCGACCCGGTCACCGTTCTCCGCGAAGGCAAGGGCGACGGCCCGGCCCAGGCCGCGGGAGGCCCCGCTGACCAGGACGCGGCGGCCGGTGGCGGGGAACCCCGTGGCGGGAGAGGCGATCGATGCGGTGTCAGCCATGATCGCATCCTCTCGTACGGCCCCGGACGACAGCGGACCGGGCGCGGGAGGGCATCAGCGGGAGGGCATCAGCCGCGAGCGGACGTCAGCAGCGAACGCAACGTCAGGCGCGAGCGCCGTCCGTCGCGCCATCCCCCTTCGTGCGGCCCGGCAACGAGAACATCATCAGCAGGACACTGGCCAGCAGGACCACAGCGGCGACGCGGAAGGCGAGCGCGTACCCGTCGGCCAGGGCCACCCGGCCGCTGCCCGCGACCCCGGCGGCCGCCGTCGAGAGGATCGACAGGCCGAGCGCGCCGCCCATCTGCCGCGAGGTGTTGATCAGCCCGGAGACCAGGCCGGCGTCGCCGGCCGCCGCGCCCGCCGTGCAGATCGCGGCGATCGGGGTGGCCGAGAGACCCGCGCCCAGCGCCATCGTGATGCCGGGGCCGAGGATCGTGCCGAGGTACGTCCCGTGCGCGTCCATCGTCGACTGCCAGGCCATGCCGGCGGTGGCGAGCAGCACGCCCGCCACGGCCACGGTCTTGGCACCGATCCGGGGCAGCGCCATCAGCCGGGGCGCGACCTTGGAGCCGATGACGATCGAGAAGGAGTGCGGGAGGAAGGACAGGCCCGCCTGGAGCGCGCTGTAGCCGAGGACGTTCTGCGTGTAGAGCGAGAGGAAGTACCACATGGAGAACATCCCGGCGCCGACCACGACCATCGCCGAGGTCGTCGCCCAGACCGAGCGCGGCCGGAAGACGCCGAGCGGCATCAGCGGCGCCTTCGAGCGGGCCTCGACCGCCACGAAGGCACCGAGCACGACCAGCCCCGCGAGCAGCGGCAGCAGCGCGCCCGCGGCCGTCCAGCCGCGCTCGCCGGTCTGCACGATGCCGTAGGCGACGAGCGCCAGGCCGCCGGTGACCAGCAGCGCGCCGGGCACGTCCAGCCGGCGGCGCCCCTCCTGCCGGCTCTCGGTCAGGCAGTACGCGGCGCCGGCCAGGACCAGCGCGCCGATCGGCACATTGATCAGCAGCACCCAGCGCCAGGACAGGAACTGCGTGAGCAGCCCGCCGACCAGGCCGCCCGCCGCGCCGCCGCCCGCGCCGACCGCGGTCCAGGTGGCCACGGCCCGGGTGCGGGCCGGGCCCTGCGGGAAGGAGGTGGTGAGGATGGTGAGGGTGGCCGGGGCGAGCACGGCGGCGCCGATGCCCTGGACCGTCCGGGCGGCGATCAGCTGCCAGGACTCCTGGGCGAGCCCGCCGCCCAGGCTGGCCGCGGTGAACAGCGCGAGGCCGATGAGGAAGACCCGCTTGCGCCCGAAGAGGTCGGCGGCGCGGCCGCCCAGCATCAGGAACCCGGCGAAGGTGATCACGTACGCGTTGACCACCCACTGCAGGCCCAGCTCGCTCAGGCCGAGCGAGGACCGCATCGAGGGCATCGCGACGTTCACCACGGAGACGTCGAGCACCACGAGGAACTGCCCCGCGCAGACCGCGAGCATCACCGCCCAGGCGGGCGGGGCCTTGCGGGCGGTGGTTCCGGACGACTGCGGGTCGGTGGTCATGAGCGGGGGCATGCTGGTCATCGTGTCATCCGATGGATGCCCTGGGCATCGGATTATCGGCCCAACGGTCCCGGACCGGAGGTCCTAGGACCACGGGCACCGGGACCGGGCCGCACGTCCCGGGGGCCGGTTCGCCGGGACCGTACGAGGCAGGCCTGCCCCCTACGCCCGGCGCAGCAGCGTCACCACGGCCGCGCCGCCCAGTCCGATGTTGTGCGCCAGCCCCACCCCGGCCCCCGGCACCTGCCGGGCACCCGCCTCGCCGCGCAGCTGCCAGGTCAGCTCGGCGCACTGGGCCAGCCCGGTGGCGCCGAGCGGGTGGCCCTTGGAGATCAGGCCGCCGGAGGGGTTCACCACCCACCGCCCGCCGTGCGTGGTCGCGCCCTCCTCGACGAGCTTGCCGGACTCGCCGTCCGCGCACATGCCCAGCGCCTCATAGGTGAGCAGTTCGTTGACGGAGAAGCAGTCGTGCAGCTCGACGACGTCGACGTCCTCGATGCCGAGCCCGCTCGCCTCGTACGCCTGCCGGGCCGCGGCGCGCGACATCGGCCTGCCGACCACGTCGATGCAGGAGCCGGACGCGAAGGACTCCTCGGTGTCGGTGGTCATGGCCTGCGCGGCGATCTCCACGGCACGGTCCCCGAGGCCGTGCTCACGGACGAAGCGCTCGGAGACGACGACGGCCGCGGCGGCGCCGTCGGAGGTCGGCGAGCACTGGAGCTTGGTGAGAGGCCGGTGGATGGTCTTGGCGGCGAGGATCTCCTCGACGGTGTACGCGTCCTGGAACTGGGCGTACGGGTTGTCCGCCGAGTGCCGGTGGTTCTTCGCGCCGACCGCGGCGAGCTGGCGGGCCGTGGTGCCGTACCGCTCCATGTGCTCGCGGGCCGCGTTGCCGAAGATCTGGGCGGTGGGCGGGGTCATCTCGAAGCCGTGCCGGGCCGCCATCACGCCGTAGTGCCGGGCCACCGGGGACGTACTGAAGTGATCATCAGTGGCTCCGCCACGGGCACCGCTGTCCGCGCCGCCGCCGAGCGCGCCGCGCTTCATCTTCTCGAAGCCCAGCGCCAGCACGCAGTCGTTGAGCCCCGAGGCGACGAACTGCCGCGCCATCATCAGGGCCGTCGAGCCGGTCGCGCAGTTGTTGTTGACGTTGTAGACGGGGACGCCGGTCAGGCCCAGCTCGTACGCGGCCCGCTGTCCGGCGGTGGACGCCTGGTAGCAGTAGCCCACCGGTACCTGCTCGACGTGCTCGTACGCGACACCGGCGTCCGCGAGCGCCGCGCCGCCCGCCTCCTTCGCCATGTCCCAGTACTGCCACTCCCGCGTCTCGGGCTTCTCGAACTTCGTCATGCCGACGCCGACGATGTACGCCTTGCCAGTCATACGTGTTCCTCCGGGGCTCGGACGGGGGCTCAGATGATCGGGCGGGGCTCCGGGTCCCGGGGCAGCCCGAGCAGCCGCTCCGCGACGACGTTGAGCTGCACCTGTGTGGTGCCGCCCGCGATGGTCAGGCAGCGGGACATCAGGAAGCCGTGCAGCGCCCGCTCCCCCGCGCCCTCGCGCACCGCGCCCGCCGGGCCGAGCAGTTCGAGCGCCAGCTCGGCGACGGCCTGCTGGTGGCGGGTCTGGACGAGCTTGCGGACGCTGGCCCCGGCGCCCGGCTCCAGTCCGTCGACCTGCTGGAGGGTGGTGCGCAGCCCGATGCAGCCGAGCGCGTGCGCCTCGGCGGCCAGCTCGCCGACGCGGGCGTGCAGCGCGCCGTCCGCCTCCGGAGCGCCCGCCCGCGCGAGCAGCGCTTCGAGGCCGGTGTCAAAGGTCATCTGGTCGGCCATGTGCACGCGTTCGTTGCCGAGGGTGTGCCGGGCGACCCGCCAGCCGTCCCCGGCCTCCCCCACCACCGCGTCCGCGGGCAGCAGCACGTCGTCGAAGTACACCTCGTTGAAGAGCGCGTCTCCGGTGATCTCCGTCAGCGGCCTGACCTCGATGCCCGGTGTCCGCATGTCGACGAGGAAGTAGGTGAGGCCCTTGTGCTTGGGCGCGTCCGGATCGGTACGGGCGAGCAGGATGCCGTACCGCGCCCACTGCGCCGCCGACGTCCACACCTTCTGCCCGTTGACCCGCCAGCCGCCGTCCCCGGTCCGCTCGGCCCGGGTCCGCAGCGACGCCAGGTCGGACCCGGCCTCCGGCTCGGAGAACAGCTGGCACCACAGTTGTTCGCCGCGGAGGGTGGGCAGCAGGTGACGCTCCCGCTGCTCCGGCGTGCCGTGGCTGATCAGGGACGGCACCACCCACGTCGCGATGCCCAGGTCGCTCAGCTTCACCCCGGCGGCGCGCAGTTCCTCCTGCATGGCGAGCTGCCGCAGCGGACCGGCGCCGAGGCCGTACGGCTCGGGGAGGTGCGGCGCCGCGTACCCGGTGGGCGCCAGCGTCCTGCGGGCGGCGGCCGGGTCGAGTCCGACGGCCGGCGCGATCGCCTCCCGGGCCTCGGCGCGGTGGGCGTCCGCCGCGGCCGGCAGCTCCATGCGCAGCTCGCGCCGGGCGCCCGCTGCGCCGTACCGGGCCGCGCGCTGCCGGTGCCCCGCCGGGCCGCCCAGCAGCTGCCGCGCCACGATCGCCCGGCGCAGGTACAGGTGCGCGTCGTGTTCCCAGGTGAAGCCGATGCCGCCGAGTATCTGGAGGCAGTCCTTGGCGCAGCCGACGGCGGTCTCCAGGGCGGTCGCGGTGGCCAGCGCGCTCACCAGGCCGCGCACCTCGGCGGGTTCGTCCATGGCCCGCGCGGCGTCCCAGGCGAGCGCCCGGGCCTGTTCGAGCCGTACGAGCATCTCGGCGCAGAGGTGCTTGACCGCCTGGAACTGCCCGATGGGCCGGCCGAACTGCTCGCGGACCCCGGCGTGCTCGGTGGCGGTGTGCAGCGCCCAGGCGGCGGTGCCGCACGCCTCGGCGGCGAAGAGGGCCCCGGCCAGGTCCCGGACCAGCTCGGCGTCGAGCGCGAGCAGCCGGCCTGCGGGGACGCGGGCCCCGGCGGCGGTGACCTCGGCGGCCGGGCGGGTCGGATCGGCCCCGGCCGGCACCCGGATCTCCAGCGCCTCGGCGTCCACCGCGAGCCAGACCGTCCCGTTCGCCGCGGCGGCCCCCAGCACCAGTACGTCCGCGTCCCCGCCGCCGAGGACCGGCGGGGCCGTGCCGTCCAGCACGTAGCCGTCGCCGGACTCGGCCGCGGTCAGTCCGCCGGGCGTCAGCGCCACGGCCCCGACGCGCTCCCCCGCGGCGAGTTCCCGTACGAGGGCGCGTGCCGCCTCGTCGCGGGCGCCGCGCCGCAGCAGTTCGGCGGCGAGCACGTCGGGCAGGTACGGCCCGGGGAGCGCGGCGCGGCCGGTCTCCTCCAGGACGACCGCGAGGTCCAGCAGTTCCCCGCCGCCTCCGCCGTACTCCGCCGGCAGTTGCGGGCCGAGCAGTCCCTGCGCGGCCGCCTCCTCCCACCAGCCGGGCCGGCCGGCCCGTCCCGGCGCCGCGTCGAGCAGCTTCCGCCGGTCCTCGGGCGGCACGGCGCGGGTCGCCCACCCGCGCACCGCAGCGGCCAGCTCTCGGTGGTCCCGCGTGATTCCGATGCCCATGCCGGGCACAGTAGAACAGGTTCCAGTCGGACGGAAGACCAGAACTGACGCACTGTCAGTTTTTCGGCGGCGGCCCCACGGCGACCCCACGCGCGCCGAGGAGTGCGGCGTACGCCACGATGAGCGGGATGTACGCGCCGGTAACGGGTCTCCGGCGCCCGCCACCAGGAGGTAACCGATGACCGCCGCTCCCCAGCCGGAGACGCTCGCCGCGTTCGAGGCGGCGAAGGGTTTCATGCCCGCGGACGAGGGGCTGGCGCTGTACGCGGCGGCCGCCGAGGCGGGCGCGCTCGGGCTGCCGCTGATCGAGATCGGCACGTACTGCGGACGCTCCACGCTGCTGCTGGCCGACGCGGCGCGGGCGGCCGGGGTCGCCGCGGTCACCGTGGACCACCACCGCGGCAGCGAGGAGCAGCAGCCCGGCTGGGACTACCACGACCCGGAGGTCGTCGACCCGGTCGTCGGGCGGATGGACACGCTGCCCGCCTTCCGCCGGACGCTGCACGCGGCCGGGCTGGAGGAGCACGTCCTCGCGCTCGTCGGGCGGTCCCCGCAGGCCGCGGCCCTCTGGCGGGCCCCGGCGGGCCTGGTCTTCATCGACGGCGGCCACACCGACGAGCACGCCACGGCGGACTACGAGGGCTGGGCGCCCCACGTGGCGCCGGGCGGCCTGCTGGTGATCCACGACGTGTTCCCCGACCCGGTGGACGAGTGGACGGGCCAGGCCCCGTACCGCATCTACCTGCGCGCATTGAAGTCCGGCGCCTTCACGGAGGTCTCGGCGCACCGGTCGCTGCGCGTCCTGCGGCGGACCGGCGACGGAATCTGAGGCGGCCGGCGACGGATCCGAGGGGCCCGATCGGGCCCGGTGCCGGACGCGCCACGGGCAGGAGCGCCGGCTTCCGGCCGGGTGACGTTACGATCGCGCTGTGTCGAACGGCAGTACTCCCCCCACGTCCCGCCGCTACGCCCGCACCTTCTTCCTGGTGCCGGCCGTACTGGCCGCCCTGGGCTGCGCCGGCTGCGGCGCCACCGGCGGCGGTACGGCGTCCGAGGGCAGGCCGGGCCCGGACCGGCCCGCCGCTGCCGGGCAGCACACCCCCGGCACACGGCCGGACGACGGCGGCACGGCGCACAAGGACGGCAAGGCGCAGAAGAACGGCAAGGACGCGGACCGGGAGCGCGGTCCGGCGGCCGGCGGCGGCCCACTCAAGGGCAAGGTCGTGGTGATCGACCCCGGCCACAACCCCGCCAACCGCGACCACCCGGCGGAGATCGCGCGCCAGGTCGATGTCGGCAACGCCCGCAAGGAGTGCGACACGACCGGCACCTCCACCAACGCCGGATACGCGGAGGCGTCCTTCACCCTCGACGTGGCGCGCCGCGCCCGCACCCTGCTGCGGAAGGAAGGCGTGCGGGTCGTCCTCACCCAGGACGGCGACCGTCCCTACGGGCCGTGCGTGGACGAGCGCGCCGAGATCGGCAACAAGGCCCACGCGGACGCCGCGATCTCCCTCCACGCGGACGGCGCCGGGGCCGGGAACCGCGGTTTCCACGTGATCCGGCCCGGTGCGGTGCACGCCGGCGGCGCGGACACCCGGAAGATCACCGGCCCGTCGCGCGACCTCGCCGACCATGTCGTGGGCCGCTTCGTCGCGGCGACCGGCAGCGCGCCGGCCAACTACATCGGTGACGGCAAGGGCCTGGACACCCGTACCGACCTCGGCGGACTCAACCTCTCCCGGGTGCCGAAGGTCTTCCTGGAGTGCGGCAACATGCGTGACGCGCAGGACGCGGCGCGCCTCACCGACCCCGCGTGGCGCCAGCAGGCGGCCGCCGGCATCGCCGAGGGCATCACCGGTTTCCTGCGCCGCTGACGGCCGTCCGGCGCCCGGCGGCACCCGCGCGAACCGGCCTGTCCGGCGCCCGGAGACCCTCATAAGGGGACGAGACGACCCAGCGGATGGGGCGGTAGGTTCCCCCTTACGATGGGGGGCCACCCCCGCGCCTCGCGCCGTGCGCAATCGGCGACAGCACGACCCATGACGAAAAACGGCAAAGGACTCCTTACGTGAACATCCGATCCCTCACACGAGGCGACGGCGTGGTGATCGGAGCAGCGGTGTTGCTGTTCATCGCCTCGTTCCTCGATTTCACCGGCAGCCCCGACTGCTCCGGCGAGATGGCCAAGTACTGCGCCGCCGCCGAGAGCTCGAACGCCTGGGACTCGCTCGCCACCGTCATGAGCATCTACCTGGCCGGTGTCATCGCTGCCGTGCTCATCATCGTGAGCCGCGCGCTGCCGCAGCCGCGCAAGGTCGCCGGTCTGGACCTCGGACAGTTCGGTGTCGCGCTGGCCATCTTCGCGGCCTGGACGGCGTTCTGGACGATCATCAGCGTCGGCAGCGCGGGCCCCGGCATCATCATCGGCCTCATCGCCGCGCTGATCCTGGCCGCCGCCGCCATTGCCTCGCCGCTCGTCCCCGCGCTGCAGGCCAAGCTCATCACCGCCCCCGCCGCCTCGCCCTCCCCGTACAACACCGGCGTCAACGCCGGGTACGGCTACCCGGGCGCGCAGCAGCAGGTGCCGGGCCAGGGCTACGGCTACCCCGGCGGCCCGCAGCAGGGCGGCCAGCCCTCGTACGGCGGCCGGCCCCAGCCGACGCAGGGCGGCCAGGCCGGTCAGCCCGCGCCCGCCGCGACCGACCAGCAGACCGGTGCGCCGGCCGCCGAGTTCGCGCCGTTCTGGTTCGCGGTTCCGGTCGCCCGCCCGCTGTACGGCGAGGACGGCAGCCCGACGCCGATCGCCGAACTGGCCCCCGGCACCTGGTACCTCGCGGTCGAGCAGCGCGGCCAGGCGCTGATCGCGCAGACCCAGGACGGCCGCCGCGGCGTCCTGCAGGACACCACCGGCATCCAGCGCGGCTGATTCCGCGCGCCGACGGCATCGCACGGCCCCGTACCCACCGTTCGTGGGTGCGGGGCCGTTGCCATGGCCGTACCCGCCTCGTACAGTCGCCGCACGGCATTCTGGCGGTACGTCAGGAAGGATCGGTATGCGGCTCGGCCTGGCGCTCGGCTACTGGGGACGGGGCCCCGACCCCCGCCATCTCGACCTCGCCCGTGAGGCGGAAAGGCTCGGCTACGCCTCCGTATGGACGGCGGAGTCCTGGGGATCCGACGCGTTCACCGTACTCACCTGGATCGCCGCGCACACCACACGCATCCAACTGGGCACCGGCATCGCGCAGATGGCGGCCCGCACCCCCACCGCCACCGCGATGCACGCACTCACCCTGGACCACCTCAGCGGCGGGCGGATGCTGCTGGGGCTGGGGCTGTCCGGGCCGCAGGTGGTCGAGGGCTGGTACGGCAGGCCGTTCCCCAAGAGCCCGCTGACCGCGACCCGGGAGTACGTCGACGTGGTACGCCAAGTGCTGCGCCGCGAGGGGCCGGTGACGCTGGACGGGCGGTTCCACACCCACCCGTACCGCGGCCCGGACGGCACCGGTCTCGGCAAGCCGCTCAAGGCGATCACCCATCCGCTCCGCGCCGGCCTGCCGGTCCTCCTCGCCGCCGAGGGCCCGAAGAACATCGCCCAGACCTGCCGCATCGCGGACGGCTGGCTGCCGCTGTACTGGTCACCGGAGCGCACGGAGGTGTACGCGGCCTCGCTCGCCGACGCGCCGGAGTCCTTCCGCATCGCGCCCATGGCGCGGGCCGTGGTCTGCGACGACGTCGCCGAGGGACTGCTGCCGGTCAAGGCGATGCTGGGCTTCTACATCGGCGGGATGGGCCACGCGACCAGGAATTTCCACGCGGACCTGATGGCGCGCATGGGGTACGAGGAGGAGGCCCGGCGGATCCAGGACCTCTTCCGGGAGGGGCGGCGGGAGGAGGCCGTGCGCGCCGTCCCCGACGCCTTCGCCGACGAGATCTCCCTCGTCGGCCCGCGTGCACGCATCGCCGAGCGGCTGGACCTGTGGCGCGCGGGCCCGGTCACCGACCTCCTGGTCATGGCCCCGGACCCGCACACCCTGCGGGTACTCGCCGAGCTCAACTCCTAGGCGCTCGACGCCCGGCGGGCCGGTGGCTAGCCGAAGCTCACCATCCCGAGCCACTCGTCGAACAGGCCGCGGTCCCCCTCGACGGTGACCGCCGGGGTGTCGTGCGGCAGGCGCCGGTAGAAGACCAGCAGGACGTCCGTCAGCGGGCCGCTGAGCGTGACCGCGGCCTGCTCGTCCGCGCCGGCCCGCCGCCAGTCGAGCCGGTCGCCGGTCAGGTCGATGATCCAGCGCGTACCGGCCGGGCCGGTGTCCGTGGCGTGCAGGCAGACCGTGCGCCCCGGGCCCAGCAGCTGCACGAGGTCCGGCCGCCGCGCCAGGACCTGCGGTGAGGTGCCGATCTCCAGCCACTCCTCCAGCGTGTCCGCGGCGACGTCCGGCGCGAGCCCGTACCCGGCACCCGCCGCGATCGCCGCGTCCGCCCGGTGGATCACGATCTCGTGCGTGGCGCGCCGCGCCCAGAACCCCGCGGTCTGCTCGTCCACCCAGGTCCACACCCGGGCGTCGGGCCCGGCGTCCCGCAGCGCCGCGGCCGCCAGCTCCGCGCTCTCGCCCAGCCAGGCGTCCAGCGCGGCCGGGTCCCCGTCCCCCGGCCCCCGGAAATCCGGTACGTCCTCGTCGGGGACGACGTCCCGCGCGCGGGTCCGCACGGTCGTCCCCATCCAGCGGAGCGCTCCGCCGAGGTGCCGGGTCAGCTCGCCGATCGTCCATTCCGGGCAGGTGGGAACCGTCGCCTTCAGGTCCGCCCCCCGCAGTGCCTCCCGGAACAGTCCGGTCTGCACCAGAATCTCTTCGCAGTACCTCTCGTGCCCAAGGCGTGTCATACCCGCACACTAGTGCGCTTCCGGGGCCCTCGCCCCGATTTTCCGGGGCGGGCGATCAACGGCAGCAGTCCGGCTCCAGCCCCGCCGGGAGACGCTCGCCGCCGAAGACGGCCGTGGTCGCCTCGTCGCCACCGAGGGCCGCCACCGCCAGCAGCAGGGAGCCCGCCGTCCACGACGTCAGCTCGCGCGGCCAGATCGCGTCGTCGTCGAAGACATAGCCGGTCCAGTACATGCCGTCCTCGGCACGCAGGTGCTGGATCGAGCGGAGGATCTCCACGGCCCGGTCGGACTCGCCCATCGCCCAGAGCGCCAGGGCCAGTTCGGCGCTCTCGCCGCCGGTGACCCAGGGGTTGGGCAGGACGCAGCGGACACCCAGGCCCGGCACGACGAAGTCGTCCCACTGCGCCTCGATGCGCTCCTTGGCCGCCTGGCCGCGCAGCGCCCCGCCGAGCACCGGGTAGTACCAGTCCATCGAGTAGCGGGACTTGTCCAGAAAACGCTCCGGGTGGTGCCGGATCGTGTGGCCCAGCCGGCCGGCCGCCAGCTCCCAGTCCGGCTGCGGTTCGCCGCGCTGGTCGGCCATGGCCAGGGCGCAGCGCAGGGCCTGGTAGACGGAGGAGGAGCCGGTCAGCAGCGCGTCGTTGACGGGCGTGCCGTCGTCCTCGCGCTTCCAGCCGATCTCGCCGCCCGGCTGCTGGAGGGCGAGGACGAACTCCACCGCCGCATACACCGCCGGCCACATGCGGTCCAGGAACGTGTCGTCGCCCGTGGAGAGGTAGTGGTGCCAGACGCCGACGGCGAGGTACGCGCAGAAGTTGGTCTCCCGGCCGCGGTCGGTGGGCCGCTCCGCGTCCCCGTCGGCGTACGCGGCGTACCAGGAGCCGTCGGGCAGCTGATGGTCGGCGAGCCACTGGTAGGCGGCCTCGGCGCGGGCGTGCTCGCCGGCCGCGTCCAGCGCCATCGCGGCCTCGGTGTGGTCCCAGGGGTCGAGGTGGTGGCCCCGGAACCACGGGATGGCGCCGTCCGCGCGCTGGGCCGCGAGGATGCCGGCCACGGTGCGGGCGGCCTGCTCAGCGGTGAGCACTCCGGGCAGGACGAGTCGTTCGGTGCGCCCGGGGCTCGTCACAGGGCGGCTCGCGCGGCCTCGTCGGACAGCTCAGCAGCGGCCTTCGGCTCGTGCGGCTTGGTGGCGTACGCGACGAAGCTCTTGCCGATGAGCGGGTTCAGCGCGTTCTCGGCGAGCCGCGTGGCCAGCGGCTTCTTCATGATGTCCCAGACCAGGAGCTTGTGGTACGCCTTGACCGGCAGCGCCTTGTCGTTGTCCACGCCGAACGCGCACTTGAGCCACCAGTAGGGGCTGTGCAGCGCGTGCGCGTGGTGCGAGCCGTACGGGCGCAGCCCCGCCTCGCGCATCTTGCCGAGCAGTTCGTCGGCCTTGTAGATGCGGATGTGGCCGCCCTCGACCTCGTGGTACGCGTCACTGAGCGCCCAGCAGACCTTCTCGGGGCCGTAGCGGGGCACGGTGACGGCGATCCGGCCGCCGGGCTTGAGGACCCGGACCATCTCGGCGAGCACGCCCTTGTCGTCGGGGATGTGCTCCATGACCTCGGAGATGATCACGACGTCGAAGGAGTCGTCGGGGAAGGGCAGCGCGAGCGCGTCGCCCTCCATGGCGGTCGCGGTGGCGCCGGCCGGGGCCTCTCCGGCCTCCTCCATCGCCGCGAACCACTTCGCGACCTCGCGGATCTCCTCGGCGTTCTGGTCCAGCGCGACGACCTGCGCGCCGCGCCGGTAGCACTCGAAGGCGTGCCGGCCCGCGCCGCAGCCCAGATCGAGCACGCGGTCGCCCGGTGCGAGCGGGAATCGGGAAAAGTCGACGGTCAGCACGGCCTCTCAGCTTTCGTCCTGGGGAGGCCCCGGCCGCACGGGGACGGCGGGGACGGTATGGCGGTCACGGCGGTCTCGGCGGACAGAGGTGCGGGGCCGTTCTAGGCGCGCGCGGCGGGCTCGGCGGCCGGCACGGCGGTGGGGCGGGCGGCCTGCGGCCGGTGTGCCGCCTGCCGGGCGATGGCCTCGCGGTAGCGCTCGGCGGTGCCGATGGCCGCCTGCCGCCAGGTGAACCGGGCGAGCACCCGCTCACGCCCCGCGGCGCCGAGCCGGCGGCGCAGGTCCGCGTCGCCCAGCAGCCGGTTCAGGCCCGTGGCGAGCGCGCCCGCGTCGCCCGGCGGCACGGCGAGACAGGTCTCGCCGTCGGGCCCGGCGACCTCGGGGATGGCACCGCCGGTGGTGGCCAGCAGCGGCGTGCCGGTGGCCATGGCCTCGGCGGCCGGCAGCGAGAAGCCTTCGTAGAGGGAGGGCACGCAGGCGACCTGGGCGCCGCGTACCAGGTCCACCAGTTCGGCGTCGCTGATGCCCTTGACGAACTCGATGGCGTCGCCGAGCCCGTACCGCTCGATGGCCGCGGCGACCGGGCCGTCGTCGGCGCGCTTGCCGACCACCACCAGGTGCGCCGCCGGGTTCTCGGTGCGGACCTTGGCGAGCGCCTCGACCAAGTGGATCAGGCCCTTGAGCGGTACGTCGGCGCTGGAGGTGGTGACGATGCGGCCCGGCACCTCGGGGACCGAGGGGTCGGGCGAGAAGAGGTCGGTGTCCGCGCCGATGTGCACGACGTGGATGCGGTCCTGACGGACGCCCAGGTGGTCGGTGATCTCCTGGCGGGAGGAGCCGGAGACGGTGAGGACCGAGGGCAGCCGGCGGGCGACCCGCTTCTGCATGCGGGTGAAGCCGTACCAGCGGCGGACCGAGGCGCGCCGCCGCCAGCCGTCGGCGGCGTCCAGGTCCAGCTGCCGGTCGACGGTGATGGGGTGGTGGATCGTGGTGACCAGGGGCGCGCCGAGGTCGCCGAGCAGGCCGTAGCCGAGCGTCTGGTTGTCGTGGACGACGTCGAAGTCACCGCGGCGCGCGGCGAGATGGCGGCGCGCCCGCAGGGAGAAGGTGAGCGGCTCGGGGAAGCCGCCGGTCCACATCGTGCCCACTTCGAGGGCGTCGACCCAGTCCCGGTACTCGTCGCGTCTCGGCGTGCGGAAGGGGTCCGGCTGCCGGTAGAGGTCCAGGCTGGGCAGCTCGGTCAGCGGCACCCCGGCGTCGAGGACGGGGTAGGGCTGGGCGCCGATGACCTCGACGGAGTGGCCGAGCCCGGCGAGTTCGCGGGAGAGGTGGCGTACGTAGACGCCCTGGCCGCCGCAGAACGGATTTCCTTTGTACGTGAGCAGGGCGATCCGAAGGGGGCGGTCGCCGGTGGCCTCGGCGGGGCGAGCGGCGGCTGCCTGGACGGCCTCAGCGGACACTCTCGGCCCCTCTCTCACTGGACTTTCGCCGGAGCGTAACCGCTGGCGCTAATCTAGAACAAGTTACAGAACGGATCGGTTACCGACGAGTTCACCAGCTCGAATCTACCGGGCGGGGAACCGACGAAAAGGGCCGCACCAGGTGATTCGCGCCACGACCCACCCCCTGCCATGCTGACCCGATCAGCAGCTCGACGTACCCCGGAGCACGGACGGACCGCCACGGAATGGGACACATGACTTCCGAACCCCAGTCGGCGCTTCCCGCCAGTCCCGCCCTGACCGAGCGCCAGGAAGCGCGCCGCCGCCGCATCCTGCACGCCAGCGCGCAGCTGGCCGGGCGGGGCGGCTTCGACGCCGTCCAGATGCGCGAGGTCGCGGAGATGTCGAACGTCGCACTGGGGACGCTGTACCGCTACTTCCCCTCCAAGATCCACCTGCTGGTGGCGACCATGCAGGACCAGCTGCAGCACATGCACGCGACGTTGCGCAAACGCCCGCCGACGGAGAGTGATCCCGGAGCGCGGGTGGCGCAGACGCTGATGCGGGCCTTCCGTGCGATGCAGCGCGAGCCGCACCTGGCGGACGCCATGGTGCGCGCGCTCACCTTCGCCGACCGGTCGGTGAGCCCCGAGGTCGACACCGTCTCCCGGCTGACGACGGCGATCATCCTGGACGCCATGGGGCTGGATTCGGCCGCCACCCCCGAGCAGCTCTCGGCCGTACGAGTGATCGAACACACCTGGCACTCGGCGCTGATCACCTGGCTGTCGGGGCGGGCTTCGATTGCGCAAGTGAAGATCGACATTGAGACGGTGTGCCGGCTCATCGAGCTGACGTCTTCGCAGCGCCCGGAATAGCCGCTTCTCTTCCGGTAGTTCCCCTTTCTCTCCCCCGGCCGCACCCCCTCACAGCGTGCATACATGCATCACGCCGTGCACCCGTGCGCCCCCTTGCCCCCTCTTGGCCTGATCTGCGGCCCCACGGCGCGCCCATTACAGGTATGAATTCGGGGTGGTTGACAAATATGCCGGTACACGGGGGTCTGGAGGGGGACTGCAGTGATCCGGGTGCTGCTGGTGCACGACGTCTGCCTGTTTCGATGGGCGTTGGCCGAGGTGCTCAGCAGGGAAAACGACATAGAGGTGGCGGTGTCCACGCCGGACGGCGCGGTGAGCCGGGTGCGCGCGTTGCAGCCGGACGTCTGCGTGGTCGATGTGGACTCCGCCATGCCGATCGGACTGAAGGCGTTGCGAAAGCTATCGGACAGCGGGGTCGCGCCAGCGGCACATGCCGAAGGTGAAACTCGGAGAGAGGACTCCGGTTGGGGTGACAGTGCGTATCGGAACGCCGACCCGCACCGGACAGGCCGGGGGGCGAGAACCGCGGCCGGGACACACGGCGCCGCGGTGCCGGGCAGAGGGACGAACGGCCGGGGAGCCCCGGCGGGCACCACGCAGGTGGTGCCGGACGCGCACGGCGGCCGCACCCTCCCGGGGCACGGCACGACGGGCCGCGGCCCCATCGCGCACATCCCGCAGCAGGCCACCAGATGCCGCGAGCACCCCGCGCACGGCACGGCAGGCGCCCCGCCCTGCGGTGCGGAGTGCGCGACGGGCGGCGCGCGGGAGGGGGCGGACGCGCCGCGCCGGGGGCCCGCGCTGCTCGTACTGGGCTCGGCCGGCCGGCCAGGGCCGCTGCGCCGGGCGTTCGAGGCGGACGCGCTCGGCTTTGTCGACAAGGAGGGCTCGCCCCGGCAGCTGACCGCGGGGATCCGGCAGGTCGCGGCGGGCCGGCGCTTCATCGACGGCTCGCTCGGCTTCGGCTTCCTCCAGGCCGCCGAAATGCCGCTCACCCAGCGGGAGCTGAGCGTGCTCTCACTGGCGGCGGAGGGCGCCTCGGTCGCCGAGATCGCCGGCACGCTGCACCTGTCCAACGGCACGGTGCGCAACTACATGTCCGCGATCACCCGGAAGACCGGCGCCCGCAACAGGGTCGACGCCATCCGGATCTCCCAGGGGGAGGGCTGGCTGTGACCGGACCGCCGGACAACGGCCCGGGCCGCACCCCGCGCAGGGGGCGGCCCGGGCCCGTCCGGGTCAGCGCGCGAGCGCCGGCCGCGTGCCGTCGTCCGCCCACTCCCCCACGAGGTCGCGGTAGAGCCCGGAGCGCCGCAGCAGATCGCGGTGGCGCCCGCACAGCGCGTACGTACCGTCCATCACCAGCACACGGTCCGCGCGGAGCGCCGAGCTGATGCGGTGCGCCACGACGATCAGCGAGCCGCCCGGCCGGGCTGCGAAGGCCCGTTCCGCCCGGGCCTCCGTCGCGGCGTCCAGATGGCAGCCGGCCTCGTCGAGGATGGCGAGCGGGGCGGGCGCGAGATGGGCACGGGCGAGCGCGATCAGCTGCCGCTCGCCCGCGGAGAGCGTGCCGGGCGTGACCCGCGCGCCGAACCCGCCCAGCCGCTGCACCAGTTCCGCGGCGCCCACCGCCACGGCCGAGGCCCGCAGCGCGGCGTCCGGCACGGCCTCGGGGCGCGGGCAGAGGTACAGCATGTTCTCCCGGAGCGTCCCGGAGAACACGTAGGCCTGCTGCGGTACGAGAACGCGCCTGGACCCCGCGCCGTTCCCGCCCAGCCGGATCTCTCCCCGGTCCGGGACCAGTACCCCCGCGAGCAGCGCCGCGAGCGTCGACTTGCCGATACCGCTCGGCCCGACGACGGCCAGGTGCCCGCCGACCGGCAGGGTCAGCTCCAGCCCCTGCACCACGGGCGTCGCGTGCTCGCCGTACGCGAAGGACACTCCCCGCGCCGCCACCGCCAGCCCACTGGCGGCGGGCGGCGTCGCCCATGCGGGCAGGGGGGCGGCGGCGTCCGGACCGGGGTCGGGGTGTGTGGCGTGCGCGGCGCCCTGGGAGGGCTCGGTAGTCGGAGCCCCGGGGAGGGCGGCCACTCCGTACCCGGAGCGCCCGGCCGCCTCCTCGCCGGACGGTTGCGCCGCCGCGCGCGCGGTGCGGTTGCCGGCCGTGAGGCCCGGTACCGGGATACCGCCGGGCAGCGTCCGCCGCTTGGCCGGCAGCGCGTGCCGCGGCCGCTTGGCATGCCGGGCCCCGCCGCGGGCCGCGGGACCGGCCGGCTGCTCGGCCGGCTGAGCCGACGGCCGTTGAGCGGCCGGCGGTCGGCCGGCCGACGGGGGGCCGGCCAACGGGCGGGGTACGGGCGACAGCCCGGCCGGCAGCCGGGAGGTCGACGCGGGGTCGGTCCAGGGCTGGTGGGTCGGTGAGTGGGTGGACGCGGAGAGGCCGGTCGGCGGTTGAGCGGCAGCGGGCGGAACGGCGGCCGGTGGCACGGTCGGCCGGGCCGGAATACCCGGGGCCGGGGTGCCCGCGGCCGTCGTGCCGGGGGCCAGGGGGCCCGGGGCCGGCGCGCCCACGGCCGGCGGCAGGGCCGGGGGTTCGGGGGCCGGCGGAAGGGCGAACCAGCGCTGCGTACCGGTACCGCTGGGGAGCGCGGGGCGCGCGACGACGGGCAGGCCGGGGCCGGCAGGACCGGGCGGACGCGGGGCCGGAAGGGCGCCGTTCGCCTCCGCCGCCTCCGTCGGTTCCGTCATCTCCATCGCCCGCGCCGCACCCTCCGTCGCCGACTGCCCCGGCGCGGCCGGGTCCGCCGAGCCGGGCGCCGTCGCGTTCCGTCCGGCCCCGGTCAGCCGGCGCAGCACGACGGCCAGCCGCGTACCGGACGTACCCAGCCCCAGCAGCAGCGCGTGCAGCGCGGGCAGCATCGACTGGCTCAGGTAGGCCAGCGCGCCGACCAGCGCGCCCGGCGTCACACCGTTGTCCAGCAGCCAGGGCGCGGTGACCAGCAGCAGGACCACCGGCAGCCGTCCGCCCACGCCGAGCGCGAGGGTACGGCAGACGTTCCAGCGGGCGAGGGTGCGGGAGGCCCGCCACTCGGCGTCGAAGCGCTCCCCCACCTCGCGCGCCACCCGCTGCTCCGCGCCGGCCGCCGTCACGTCGCGCAGGCCGCCCGCCGCCACGCCCACCGCGTGGACGATGGCCTCGTCGGCCGCCAGGTACGTCTCCTGGCCGCGCGTCATCGGACGCAGCGTCACCACGAAGAGGCCGAGGCCGAGCACGAGGGGCGGCAGGACGACGAGCAGCAGTACCGGCGCGAGCGACACCAGGCCGATCAGCGCGCCGGCGGCGGTGAAAACGAAGCCGCGGGTCACCATGGCCAGCCCGCCGAAGGTGTCGCGGGCGATCTCCACCTGGTGCGCGGCGCGGGACACCGCACCGTGGTCGGCCTCCCGCAGCGCACGGGTGACGACCCGTCGGAGCAGCTCGTCGCGGAGCGGCTCGACCAGGTCGGCGACGGAACGGTAGACCCGGCCCGTGCCGTACGAGCCGACCGCGACGGCCAGCGCGGCGGCGGCCAGCCAGCCGAGGCCGACGGTGAGCCGGCCGGCGAGGAATCCGTCGTCGATGGCTTTGGCCAGCGCGAAGCCGAGCAGGAACGTCTGGGCCGCCTCGGCCACGGACCAGGCGGCCAGCCGCGCCACGACGGCCCGCCGCCGGCCCAGGAACCGCCGGGCCCCGTCCCGCAGCCGCATCCCGCCGCCCGTTCGTCGTCCCTCGCCGCGCACGCCGCTGTCGCTCCCGTTCCTGCCGGTCACTGCCGTCCGTACCTCTCCCGCCGCGGACCGCCCCTCCCGAGCACCCCGCACACCGTCCGCCCTCACTGGTCCCCCCGCCGTTCCACGGCCCACCGCTCCCCGAGCGCCACGACCCGCGCCGCGGTCATCTCGGCCCGGGCCCCGGGGCCGCCCCGCTGCGGCCCGGGGACCTGCCGACCGGGCACCACCGGCCCGCTTCCCTGCGGGCCGTTGGCCTGCGGTCCGGAAACCCCTGAACCGGGGGCCGCTGCCGCGGGAGGCGCCGGGGGCGCCCCCTCCGGCCCCGGGGTCGGAGGAGCCGGAGTGGCCGGACGCGGGGGCACCGGACCGGACGGGGGCACCGGACCGGAAGCCGTCGCGTCGCGGCCCGGGGCCGTCACGCCGGGCCCGGAGCGCAGCGCCCGGCGTGCGGCGGGGGCCGGTCCGTCACCCGGGGGCCGACGGCCGGTTGACGGGGGCCGGGGGTCGGTCGCCGACGACCGGGGATCCGGTACCGACGATTGCGGCGACTGCGCCTGCGGCCGTGGCTGCTGTTCGGTCTGGGCGAGCAGGTCCGCCAGGGCGCGGCGGCGGCGCTGAGTGACGGGCATGCCCTCCGGTATCGGTATGCCCTCCGGCACCGGCCACCCGCCCGGGACCGGCCTCCCCTCCGGCCCCGGCCTCCCCTCGGGTGCCTGCGCGGGGCCGTCCGCAGACCCCTGGCCGTGGGCCCAGCTCGGGACGTTCGCGGCGCCGGGCGACGACGGCGGCCACTGCGCCTCCACGGGCGTCGGCCCCTCCGACCGCGCGTCGGCCGGCCGCGCACCGGCGGGCCCCCCGATACGCCGGGCCCCCCGCCCCGGGAAGTCACCGCCCGCCGCGCCGCCGCGCGAAGCCCCGTTGCCAGGGCGGCCGCCACGCAGTGCACCGTCCGACGCCCCGTCGCCCGACGACGCGCCGCTCGGCGTACCGAGGCCCGGCTCCTCCCCCTGCACGGCCGCCGCGCCGTGGCCGATGGCTCGGCGCGGGCGGGAGCCGGGGGCGCCGGCCGGCGGCCTCCCCGCCGCCGGGCCGCCCGCCGGGCGCTTCCGCACCGGCAGCCTGGCCGTCGTCCGGTCCTCCTCCGCCGTACCGTCGCCCGCGACCGGTACCTGCCACCGGCGGGGTGCCGGCCCGCCTTCCGCCGCGAGCGGGGCCGGCTCGTCCTGCCCGAACAGGGCCCGGTAGCGCGGGTCCTCCCAGAGCGTGGCGTGCGGCGCCAGCGCGCGGATGAAGCCCGCGTCGAGCCAGGCGACCAGGTCCGCGCGGGCGGCGGTGGCGGCCCGGTGCGCGATGATCAGGCGGGTCCCCGCCCGCACGTCCCGCAGCAGCGCACGGCCGACGCGCAGTTCGGTGACCGTGTCGAGGCTGGAGGTCGCGTCGTCGAGGATCAGCAGCCGTTCGGCGTGCGCGAACGCGCGGGCCAGGCCCAGCCGCTGGATCTCTCCGCCGGAGAGCGGTACGTCGGCGCAGGGGGTGGCGTACCCCTCGGGCAGCCGCCGGATGAAGGAGGCCGCGCCCGCCGCGTGGGCCGCCGCTTCCACGTCGCCGGGCCCCGGCTCGTACACCCCGTACGCGATGGTGTCGTGCACCGTCCCGCCCAGCAGCGCGGGCCGTTCGAAGGCGTAGCCGACGGAGCGCCGCAGCGCGTAGTGGCTGAGCCCGCGCAACGGCTCGCCGTCCAGCAGGACTTCGCCCGCGTCCGGTTCGATCAGCCGCCCGGCGACGGCGGCGAGGACGGACTTGCCGGTGCCGGAGCGGCCGACGACGGCCATCGTGCAGCCGCCCGGGACGGTCAGGTCGAGGCTGTCCAGGACGAGGTGGCCGGCCTTCCGTACGGTGATGCCGCGCAGTTCGAGCGCGCCCGCGCACGCCCGGGCATCCTCCTCCCCGTCGGCGCCCGGCTCCCCCGCACCCCTGCCGGAAGCCCCCGTCCCCGCGGAAGCCCCCTCGGAAGCCCCCGCAGGCGCAGCACTCGCCCCGGCGGCCTCCGACTCCCCGTACTCGATGGCCGGGAGGTCCTGGAGTTCCGTGAGGCGGCGGGCCGCGGCGCGGCTGTGGACCAGGCCGTTGAGGTGGCCGACGAGTGTGCCGACGCCGGCCGCGAGGACCGCGTACCGGGAGGCGGCGAGCAGGTCGCCGATGGTGAGGGCGCCGGCCAGCAGCCGCATCCCGCCGACCGCGAGCACGGCGATCTGGAGCAGCGGGACCAGCGCGGCGGCCTGGGCGGTGGACCGGCCCTGCACCCGCCACATGCGGTGGCCCTGCCGGGAGAGGGCCGGCAGGGGCGCGAGGATGCGGCCGGCCTCGCGCTCGTGGCTGCCGGCGGCGGCGATGGTGCGGGCGCCGCCGATGGCCTCCAGCAGCCGTCCGGCGATGTCGCCCTGGATCCGCTGGTACTGCGCCACGCAGTCCCCCGTGTCGCGGACGAACGCGCGCATCAGCAGCGCCAGCAGCGGCAGTCCGAGGACGAAGGTGGCCGCGGTCCACGGGTCGAGCAGGGCCAGGGCCACCAGCGCGCCGACCGGGGTGAGCGCCATGGCCGCGGTGGCGGCGAGCGCGGTGGGCGCGGTGCCGGCCGTGGCGGCGTTGCCCACGACCCGTGCGACCAGGTCGCCGGTCTCGTGGCGCTCGGTGGCGGTGGGCCCGGCGGCCAGTACGCCGCGGAGCGCCCGGCGCCGCAGCCAGGCGGTGGCGCGCGCGTCCGTCGTACCGGTGAGCAGCCCGTCGAGCGCGCCGAGCAGTACGAGCAGCGCGGTCAGTCCGGCGCAGGCGAGCAGCCAGGACTGTGCGGGGCGGCCGTCGAGCAGCAGGTCGAGGGTGTGGCCGAGGGTGGCGGGGAGGGCGAGACCGACCGCGGCGCCGCCGGTGGTGAGCAGCAGGACTGCCGAGGCCCGGGGGGCGCTGTGGCGCAGTGCGCCGAGCAGCAGCCGGTCGGCGGGTTTGGCGGTCACGGTTCTTCCTCCCGGACGAGCTTTTCGAGCTGACGATCAGTTGGAGCGCAAGGGCTGAGCTGGATGGAGCGAACGGGCTGAGCTGTACCTGACAGGGCGATACGCGGATGTGGGCGCTGCGCAGGCGGTCGTGGGCGGTATGCAGGCAGTGGTGCGTGGACGGCGTGTGCGGGGAAATGGTGTGCGTGCGGCTCGTGTGAGCCGCACGCACACCGGTCCGTACCGGGCCGGATCGGCTTGCCGGAGCAGGCCGGCCGACACGGGCGGCGGGCCGCGCCGTACCGGGCCGGACCTCACGGTCCGGTACGGGTACGGCCGCCTCCCGTGCTGTGGCCGGCCCGTATCACCTCACGGTCTCGGGCCGACAGGTTCCGGAACGAACCTGATCAGGGGCGGTGCGCCGGTCAGAGGCGCAACGCGTCCGGTTCGGGCAGCGGTGGCAGGAACGGCAGTTGCACCGGTTCCTCGTGCAGCGCCGAGCCGAGGGCGAGCAGGCAGCCGGCCGTGCCGGTGGACAGGTCCATCGACAGCCGCATCAACTGATCGCCGGGAAAGGCCAGTTCGCCCCGGTAGGGCATCGTGTACCAGCTCAGGTCGGCGATCTGTGACGCCAGCGCGGCCTCGACCTCGGGGTCGGGCGTCGTGGTCCGGGCCAGGTGCAGCACCATGCCGGCGCGCCCCCGGAAGAGGCCGGGCTGCGCGTAGAAGCGGGCCTGCGCGGCCGGCAGCATCGCCATCCGCGCCTCCTCGAACTCCGCGTCGGCGCGGTGCGTGAGGTAGTCGTCGAGGACCATCGCGATGCCCACCGACCCGGCACCGAGGTAGGGCATGGTGCGCCAGCCCTCGTCGACCAGCAGCGTGCCGCGCGCGTTGCGCACGCACCGGGCGAGGTCACTGCGGAGCGCCTGCGCCGCGAGGTCGAGCAGCCCGGGGTCCCCGGTGCCTTCGTACAGGCGCAGGAAGAGCAGGGCGGGGCCGCTCGCGCCGCGCAGCAGTCCGGCCCGGTTCGCGCAGCTCTCCAGCCGGTCGGCGGCGTGCCCGGCCGCCTCCAGCGCCCGGTCGCGCAGTTCGCGTGCGCCGCGTTCACGCGCCAGGTGGTCCAGGGTGAGGCCGATGCCGGCCAGTCCGCCGTACAGGTCGGGGCCGAGGCGGTACCACTTCTCGGCGAGCACCCGCTCGATCAGTTCGTCGGCCCGTTCGCGGTGGCCGAGCCGGTCCAGTACATAGGCGACGCCGGCGAGTCCGTCGTAGCACCCGAGGGGGGTGCCGAGGGGAGGCGGAGCGGTCTGCCGCAACAACCACTCCTCACCCTCCTCGAACCCCTCGGCACCCGTCTCGGAGAGCGCGTACAGGACACCGGCCGCTCCATGGGCGATGCCGAGTCCGCCGCCGTCGGCGAACTGGGCGACGTCGCCGGGGAACAGGCGGTCCGTGCGCTCGGGCGTGGCCGAGGCGAGGATGCCCCGGGCCATGGACTCGCGGCTGCGCGGCCAGTCGGCCGGGTCGCAGACGTACGGTTCGCGGGTGTCGACCGCGACGAGGTGGCGGGCCTGCGCGGGGCGCCGGATCCGTGCCTTGACGGGCTGGGGCGCGCAGATGGTGCGCACGGCTTCCTCCAGGAACCCGGGCGGTACGCCGGGGAATTCGCGGGCGATCGTCTCGGCCAGGTCGGTCGCCTTGTCCCGCTCGATCGCCAGCAGCTCCGTCATCGGCAGGAAGAGCGCGAGGCGCAGGCAGGCCAGCGCGTACCGGTCGATGTCGTAGCCGGTGCGGTCGCGGGGGACGGCGAAGGCCGGGTGGGCGAGGGAGTGCCGGGCCGGGTCGGCGACGTCGGTGGCGGCCTCCAGGTCCAGCAGGGTGACGCTCAGTTCGTCGGGCGCGACCATGACGTTGAACAGATGCAGGTCGTTGAGGACCAGGCCGCGGCGGTGCACCGCGGTGACGGCCTGCTCGACGGCGGCATGCATGCCCACCGCCCACTCCGTGTAGGAGGTCAGCGCCGCCGGCTCGGGGTCGGCGGCGAGCAGCGGATGCCGCTCGGTGAGGCAGGCGTGCAGCGTCTTGCCCGGGACGTGGTCCACGACCAGGAACCGGTGGTCGCCGACGGCGACCCAGTCGCGCACCTCCGGGGCCACGCCGAGGCCCGAGAGCCGCCGCAGCGCGGCGCGTTCGCGCTCCAGCCGGGTGACCGCGTCGGCCCCGTCGGCGGCGAGTCCGGCGTGCGGCCTGGCCTCCTTGAGGACCACCCGCTCCCCGGTGTCCCGGTCGCGGCCGAGGTAGACGCCGCCCCCGTTGGCGAAGCGCAGCGCCGATTCGACGGCGTACGGCAGGTCGGCGACGGTGGTGGCGTTGCGCGCCTTGAGGTGCGGGGCCAGGAAGCCCGGCAGCTCGGCCCACTCCGGCGGCCGGAAGGCCGGTTCGCAGCGGTCGGGCACCAGCCGGCCCTCGGCGTTCTCGATGGCGGGCACCAGCGCCCCGGTGCCGTCGACGCAGTGCCGCCGGGTGAACCCGCCGTACCGCACGTACAGCGGGCCGTCGTGCCACCGCAGGTCGCTGAGGATGTACGGGCCCGGCTCGCCGTCCAGCAGCGAGCCCAGCTCCTCCAGAATGCGGTGGCAGTCCTCGACGTCCGCCGGGTAGATGGTGGCGAATTTGCCGCCGGCCGTCCGGTCCGCGTATTTCGAATTCCGCAGCCGCAGCGGGCGCGGGCCCGGCACGAACTTGAACGGCACGGAATGGGCGACGCAGTAGTCCCAGACCTTGGAGGCAATCTTCTCCGCATTGTCCGGGCAGGCCGACACATGTACCTTCCACCCCTGTGCCGGCCTGCCCGGACGCGGGTTCCCCTCGCTGTCCACGGGATTCACGTGGAGCCAGTCCCCGGAGAGGAAACAGCGCCACCCTTCGGGGACTGCGCGCTGCGCCGCTTCGTACACCGCGCTGTCGTCGGCTGCGGCGTCCTCCCCGACGGACAAACGGTCCGGGGTTTCGTAGAAATACCTGCCGGCTAGGCAGTACACCTCGTACCGCTTGTCCATCGTCTCCCCCCTCGGCGGCGTGGAACAGAGATTTCCACGTACGGAGAGGGGCGGACAGTCACAGACGTCATGACGTCACCGTGAGGAACGCACGAGTAACCCTAAGTACGAACCAGCTGGTCGCACGGGTGTTCGCCTGGCGTTACTCCTCCGGCGGGAAGACAGCTTCCCCGGAGTCGGCCTCCGTAATCACGATCGCCTCGACGGGACAGCCCTCGGCCGCGGCCAGCACCGCCTCCCGGGCGTCCACCTCGTCCTTCACCGGGTGGGACTGGCGCGCCGAGTCCAGCCGGAACCCGTCCGGCGCGGTGCTCACGCACAGCCCCGAGCCGATGCAGACGCCGCGGTCCACCTCCACCTGCCACCGGGAACCCATGGCTCACGCCCCCGCCGGGAGATGGATCATCTTGTGCTCCAGGTACTCGCCGTACCCCTCGGGGCCGAACTCCCGCCCGATGCCGCTGTTCTTGTAGCCGCCGAACGGCCCGAGCATGTCGAGGCTGAAGGTGTTCACGGAGTACGTACCGGTGCGCACCCGGCGCGCCACCTCGATGCCGCGCTCGACGTCCGCCGTCCACACCGAGCCCGACAGGCCGTAGTCGGAGTCGTCGGCGATCCGCACCGCCTCCGCCTCGTCCTCGTACGGGAGCAGGCAGATCACCGGACCGAAGATCTCCTCGCGGGCGATGCGCATGCCGGGGGTGACGTCGCCGAAGAGGGTGGGCTCCACGTACCAGCCGGTCCCCTGGTCCGCCGGCCTGCCGCCGCCCGCGAGCACCTTGGCGCCCTCCTGCTGCCCGGCGGCGATGTACTCCAGCGAGCGGCGCCGCTGCCGCTCGGCGACCAGCGGGCCGACCTCGGTGGCCGCGTCCAGCGGGTCGCCGACCTTCAGCGCGGAGGCCGCCGCGGCGAACCGTTCGGCGATCTCGTCGTAGTGCGAGCGCGGCGCGAGGATGCGGGTCTGGGCCACGCAGGCCTGGCCGTTGATCATCCACGCGAAGGGCGTGATCCCGGCGACCGCCGCGTCCAGGTCGGCGTCCGGCAGGATCACCGCGGCCGACTTGCCGCCCAGCTCCAGCGTGACGCGGCTGAGGTTGCGGGCGGCCACCTCCATCACGCGCTTGCCGGCCGCGACCGAGCCGGTGAAGGACACCTTGTCCACGCCCGGATGCCCGACCAGGTACTCGCTGACCTCCCGGTCGGCCGGGAGGATGGACAACACCCCTTCGGGCAGCCCGGCTTCGGTGGCGATCTCCGCGAGCAGATACGCGTCCAGCGGCGTCTCCGGCGACACCTTCAGCACCGCCGAGCACCCGGCCAGCAGCGCGGGGGCGAGCTTGGCGGCGGCGGTGAACTGCGGGACGTTCCACGGCACCACGGCCGCGACCACACCCACCGGTTCACGGCGGATCAGCAGCGGCCCGAGCACGCCCTGCCGCCGCTCCTCGTACGCGAAGTCGCGGGCGACCGTGATCGCCGCGTCCCAGACCATCATCGCGGCCAGCGACTGCACCATGATCCCGGAGGTGTACGGGGTGCCGTTCTGCGCGCTGATGAGCCGCGCGAACTCCTCGCTGCGCACGGCGAACGCGTCCTTGATCCGCGTGACGACCGCGATCCGTTCCTCGAGCGGGGTGTGGGCCCACACTCCCGAGTCGAAGGACGCGCGCGCGGCCGTGACGGCCCGGTCCACGTCCTCCCGGGAGGCGTGCGGCACCCGGCCGATGACCTGCTCGGTGTGCGGGGAGACGACCTCGATGGTGTCCCGGCCGGCCGGATCGACCAGCTCACCACCTATGTAGAGCTGTCCGTGCTCGATCGGGCCAGTCATCGATCCAGTCATCGATTCCGCCTCCTGCGGGCCGCCGTTACCTGTCGCGTCACCGGAAAACTGATCTGACGCAGCATCAGAACTGATACCAGTTCTAGTTATAGTGGGCAATGCACGCGACGGCGTGCGGGCCGAGAGGGGCGATGGCATGCCGCACGTGATCGACCACCGGGGCGGGGTGTGGAGCATCGCCGTGCCCATACCGGACAACCCGCTGGGGCACACCCTCGTGCACCTGCTGGAGACGGACCGCGGTCCGGTGCTCATCGACACCGGCTGGGACGACCCGGACTCCTGGGACGCGCTCGCCGCCGGGCTCGCCGCCTGCGGCACCGCCGTCACCGACCTGCACGGCGTGCTCATCACCCACCACCACCCCGACCACCACGGCCTGTCGGCGCGGGTCAGGGAGGCTTCCGGCGCCTGGATCGCGATGCACGCCGCCGACGCCGCGGTCGTCCGGCGCACCCGCGAGGCCGAACCGGGCAGCTGGCTGGCGTACCTCATCGACAAGCTCGCCGCGGCGGGCGCGCCCGAGGAACACCTCGCGCCCCTGTACGCGGCCCGCGCCAAGGGGCGCACCCGCGCGCTCCCCGAGAATCGGCCCGCGCTCCCGGACCGCGAGATCGTCCCCGGCGAGCTGCTGGACCTCGCGGGGCGGCGGCTGCGGGCCGTCTGGACGCCGGGGCACACCCCGGGCCATGTCTGCCTGCACCTGGAGGAGGCACATCCGGCGGCGCACCCCGGGAACGGGCGCCTCTTCTCCGGCGACCACCTGCTGCCCGGCATCACCCCGCACGTCGGCCTGTACGAGGACCCGGACGACGTCACCGTCACTGATCCCCTTGGCGACTACCTCGACTCCCTGGAGCGGATCGGCCGGCTCGGCGCCGCCGAGGTGCTGCCCGCGCACCAGCACGCCTTCACCGGCGCGGCGGAGCGGGTCGCGGAGCTGCTCACCCACCACGAGGAGCGGCTCGGCGGCCTGCGCGCGCTGCTCGCCACGCCGCGTACCCCCTGGCAGCTCGCCGAGGCCATGGAGTGGAACCGCCCCTGGGAGCGGATCCCGTACGCCTCGCGCACCATCGCCCTCTCCGAGGCCGAGGCCCATCTGCGGCGCCTGGTGAAGCGGGGGCTGGCGGAGCCGGTGCCGGGCTCGGACCCGGTGACGTACCGGGCGGTGTGAGGCACCGGCCGTCCGGACGCGAGGGCGTACGGGCGGCCGTACGCATCCCGTACGTGCCGGGAGCCGGCCGCTACCCGCCGGTTAAAGTGTTGCGACAAGTTCATTCGTGCCCGACCGGGGGAAGCCGGTGGAAAACCGGCGCTGACCCGCAGCCGTGAGCCCTGGTGCGCACCCGCGCGCCGGAGCGAGCCGGAACACCCGGCGGGGCACACCCAAGGCTCCCGCGTGCCGCCGGCCGCCCTTCAGCGGCCGCCCGGCGCGCGGCACCGTCGAGGTATACGGAGCTGAGCCCGGTGCCACCGCGCCGCGCGCGAGTCGCGGACGTGGTGCGGCGGAGTGCGGCTGCGTGTCCCCCACGGCTGTGTGAGCCCCACCTCGCGCACCCCGCGAACCGACCGAGAGGCACCGACCCCATGGCCATCACGGCCCGCTCCCTCGCCGCCCCGGTGCGCCGCTGCGCCGCGGCCCTGGCCGCCGCCGTGCTGTGCGCGGCCGCTGCCCCCGCCGCGTTCGCCGACTCCCCCGCGCCCGGCGCTTCCCCGAAGCTCCCGAAGGGCCTGTACGGCAGCACGGACCCCAAGTACGACGGCGTCTGGCGGCAGTCGCTGGCGCTGCTGGCCCAGGACGCCACGGGCGTGCGCCCGGCGGACGAGGCAGTGGACTGGCTCGTGGGGCAGCAGTGCGCCGACGGCGCGTTCACCGCGTACCGCGCCGACCCTCCCCCAAGTTCTCGGCTCCGCTCGAACAGCGGGGACCCCCATCAGGACTGCGACGCGAAGACCCTGCGGGACACCAACCAGACGTCCGCCGCCGTCCAGGCGCTGGCCGCCGTCGGCGGGCACTCCGACGCGGTCCGCAAGGGCGTCTCCTGGCTGAAGTCCGCGCAGAACGACGACGGCGGCTGGGGCTCGGCGGCCGGTGCCGACAGCGACGCCAACTCCACCTCCGTCGTGATCGGCGCGCTGACCGCCACGGGTACGAAGGAGGCGGCGCTGCCGAAGAAGGACGGCAAGTCGCCGTACGACGCGCTGCTCGCCTTCCGCCTCGGCTGCGACGTCAAGAGGGCGGACCGCGGCGCGTTCGCGTTCCAGGCCAAGGACGGGAAGCTCGCGGCCAACGACGACGCGACGGCGGCCGCGGTGACCGGGGCCATGGGCAAGGGCTTCGTCGTCGAGCCCGGTGGGGACGCCGCGAAGAAGACGTCCTGCGAGGAAGCGGCCGAGGACGCGCAGGGTGCCGCGAGCGGCGGCGCCGATCACCTCGTCTCCGCCATGGCCGCGCACGGCCACCACCTGATGTCCGCCATGCCCGGCGCCGAGGACCAGCCGGACGTCGGCAACACCGCCGACGCCGTGGTCGCGCTCGCGGCCGCCGGCCGGCCCGACGACGCGAAGCAGCCGCTGGAGTGGCTCCGCGGCCACTCCGCCGCCTGGGCGAAGCAGAGCGGCCCGGCCGCCTACGCACAGCTGATCCTCGCCGCGCACGCCACCGGTGCCGACCCGCGCGCCTTCGGGGGCACGGACCTCGTGGCGAAGCTCAACGCGACCGGGCCGAAGCCGGCGGCGCAGCAGCACGCGCAGGGCCAGGAGGCCGAGCAGAAGGACGAGGGCGGCATCTCCGTGTGGTGGGTCGTGCTCGTCGGCCTCGCGGTGGGCGCGGGCATCGGCTTCCTGCTGAGCGGCCGCCGGAAGCAGAACCAGCTGTGAGGCACGCCGCCCGGATCGCACGCGGCGCCGGCGCCCTGGTCCTGGCCGGTACGGCCACGGGCCTGGCCGCCGGCCCCGCGCACGCCGACGAGTACCGCTACTGGTCCTTCTGGACGGCGGACGCGCCGGCGCGCGGCAAGAGCACCTGGTCGTACGCCACCGAAGGGCCCTCGACCGCCCGCCCCGAGGACGGCGGCGCGGTCGGCTTCCGCTTCACCGTCAGCGCCGACTCCGCGCGCGCCGCGACTCCGCGCGCGGCGGCCGACTTCGACGCGGTCTGCGGCGGCACGAAGGCGGCCGACGGCCGCAAGCGCGTCGCCGTCGTCGTCGACTTCGGCACGGCGGCGGACGCCCCCAAGGGCGAGACGCCGCCCGCCGCCCGCGAGAAGTGCGCGCGGGTCCCCGAGGACGCGAGCGCCGGTGAGGCCCTCGCCGCGGTCGCCGCACCGCTGCGGTACGACTCCAGTGCGCTGCTGTGCGCGATCTCCGGCTTCCCGGAGAAGGGCTGCGCCGAGCAGGCGGGCGGGTCCTCCAAGGAGGCCACCGGCTCCGCGGCGCCCGATGCCGGCGCGTCCGACGGGGACAGCGGCGCCGGCGGGCCGTCCGCCGGCCTGATCGGCGGCATCGCCGCGGTCGCCGTGCTCGGCGCCGCCGCGGTGTGGCAGGCCCGGCGTCGGCGCGGATGACGGCGCCCGGCCGGCTGCGCGCTCCCCTCGCCACCCGGGGGCGCACGCTGCACGCCGGCGCGTGGTGGCTGTGGGCGCTGGGCCTGGCGACGGCCGCGTCCCGCACCACCAACCCGCTCCTCCTCGGGCTGCTCGTCGGCGTCGCCGGGTACGTGGTGGCGGCCCGCCGCACCGACGCGCCGTGGGCCCGCTCCTACGGCGCCTTCGTCAAGCTCGGCCTCGTCGTGCTCGCCGTCCGGCTGGTCTTCGCCTTCGTGCTCGGCTCGCCCGTCCCCGGTACGCACACCCTGGTCACGCTCCCCGAAGTGCCGCTGCCCGACTGGGCGCGGGGCGTGCGGATCGGCGGCCGGGTCACCGCCGAGGGCATGGTCTTCGCGCTGTACGACGGGCTGAAGCTGGCCACGCTGCTGATCTGCGTGGGCGCCGCCAACGCGCTCGCCAACCCGGCCCGGCTCCTCAAGTCCCTGCCCGGCGCGCTCTACGAAGCGGGCGTCGCCGTCGTCGTGGCCATGACCTTCGCCCCGAACCTGGTCGCCGATGTCCAGCGACTGCGTGCCGCGCGCCGGCTCCGCGGCCGCTCCGACCGCGGCTTCAAGGCGCTGCTCCAGGTCGGCCTGCCGGTACTGGAAGGCGCGCTGGAGCGTTCGGTGGCGCTCGCGGCGGCGATGGACGCCCGCGGGTACGGCCGTACCGCACAGGTGCCGCGCGCCGTCCGGCACACCACCACGGCACTCACCCTCGGCGGCCTCCTCGGCATCTGCGCCGGTACGTACGGGCTGCTCGCGGCCCAGGGCGCCGGATACGGGCTGCCGGTGCTGGCCGCGGGGCTCGCCGCCGCGCTCGCCGGGCTGTGGCTCGGCGGCCGCCGCTCGGTCCGCACCCGCTACCGGCCCGACCGCTGGGGTCCGCGCGCCTGGCTGGTCGCGGGCTCCGGCGTGGCGGTGGCCGCGCTGATGATCTGGGCGAACTCCTACGCGCCCACGGCCCTGCACCCGCCGGCCGTGCCCCTGACCGCACCGGCACTCCCGCTCTGGCCCGCGCTGTCGGTCCTGGTGGGGCTGGTACCGGCGTTCGCCGCACCGGTACCGGCGGGTTCCCCCGGCCCGCCCGCCGAACGGCGCACGAAGCAGGCGGGGCCGCGCCCGGAGAGCGTGGAGGCGCGCCCGGACAGCGTGGCGCCGCACCCGGACAGCGCGACGGAGAACGTGCAGAACGCGAAGGAGAGGACGACGTGATCCGGTTCGAGCAGGTGTCGGTCACCTACGGGGACGCCGGCACGCCCGCCGTCCAGGGGATCGACCTGACCGTCCCCGAGGGCGAGCTCTGCCTACTGGTCGGCCCGTCCGGCGTCGGCAAGTCGACGGTACTGAACGCCGTCTCCGGCCTCGTACCGCACTTCACCGGCGGCACGCTGCACGGCCGGGTCACCGTCGACGGCCGCGACACCCGCACCCACCGGCCCCGCGAACTGGCCGACGTGGTCGGCACGGTGGGCCAGGACCCGCTGTCCCACTTCGTCACCGACACCGTCGAGGACGAGCTGGCGTACGGCATGGAGTCGCTCGGCCTCGCCCCCGACGTGATGCGCCGCCGCGTCGAGGAGACCCTCGACCTCCTCGGCCTCGCCGACCTCCGCGACCGCGCCATCACCACCCTCTCCGGCGGCCAGCAGCAGCGCGTCGCCATCGGCTCCGTCCTCACCACCCACCCCAAGGTGCTGGTCCTGGACGAGCCGACCTCGGCCCTGGACCCGGCCGCCGCCGAAGAGGTACTGGCCGTGCTCCAGCGGCTGGTCCACGACCTCGGCACCACCGTCCTGCTCGCCGAACACCGCCTGGAACGCGTCGTCCAGTACGCCGACCAGGTCATCCTGCTGCCCGCGCCCGGGGCCGCGCCGGTCATCGGCGAGCCCGCCGACATCATGGCGGTCTCCCCGGTCCACCCGCCGGTCGTCGCCCTCGGCCGGGCCGCCGGCTGGTCACCGCTGCCGCTGACCGTACGGGACGCCCGCCGCAAGGCCGGCGCGCTCCGCGAGCGGCTGGCCGGGCAGTCCCCGGCGTCCCCGGGCGCGGCGGCCGGCGCACCGCCCGTGCCGTCCGCCGCGGCGCCGGTCGCCGAGGCCGCCGGGCTGTCCGTACGCCGCGGCCGCATCGACGCGCTGCACCGCGTCGACCTGGCCGTACGCCCCGGCGAGACCGTCGCCCTGATGGGCCGCAACGGCGCGGGCAAGTCGACACTGCTGAACACCCTGGTCGGCCTGCACGAGCCGGCCGCCGGATCGGTCCGGGTGGGCGGCGCCGTGCCGCACCGCACCGGCCCGCGCGAGCTGCTCCGCCAGGTCGGCCTGGTGCCGCAGGAGCCGCGCGACCTGCTGTACGCGGACACCGTCGCCGCCGAGTGCGCGGCCGCGGACGCCGACGCGGGCGCTGCCCCCGGCAGCTGCCGCGCCCTGGTCACCCGGCTGCTTCCCGACGTCCCCGACGACACCCACCCCCGCGACCTCTCCGAAGGCCAGCGCCTCGCCCTGGCACTCGCGGTGATCCTCACCGCCCGGCCGCCGCTGCTCCTGCTGGACGAGCCGACCCGCGGCCTGGACTACGCGGCCAAGGCCCGGCTGGTGACCGTGTTGCGCGACCTCGCCGCCGAAGGCCACGCCATCGTCCTCGCCACCCACGACGTGGAACTCGCCGCGGAACTCGCCCACCGCGTCGTCATCCTCGCCGACGGCGAGGTCGTCGCGGACGGCCCGACCGCCGAGGTCGTGGTCTCCTCCCCGTCCTTCGCGCCGCAGGTCTCCAAGGTCCTCGCCCCGCTGCCCTGGCTCACCGTCCCCCAGGTCACCCACGCCCTGGCCGCACTGGAGCGCACGGCATGAGCCGGGCCACGGAAACGGCACGGGCCGCCGGCGCCGCGCAGCGGCAGGTCCGGGCGATCCACCTCGGCCCCCGGTCGGTGGCCGCCCTCGTCCTCGTCTCCGCCGTCGGCATCATGGCCTTCGGCTGGCCGCTGCTGGCGGACTCCGCGTCCGGCCTCGCGCACTCCAAGGACGCGCCCTGGCTCTTCGCCGCGCTGCTCCCGCTGCTGCTCGCGGTCGTCGTGGCGACCATCGCGGACGTCGGCCTGGACGCCAAGGCCATCGCCATGCTCGGCGTGCTCGCGGCGGCGGGCGCCGCGCTGCGGCCGCTCGGCGCGGGCACGGCGGGCATCGAGCCGATGTTCTTCCTGATGGTGCTGTCGGGGCGGGTGCTCGGGCCGGGCTTCGGCTTCGTGCTCGGCGCGGTGTCGATGTTCGCGTCAGCGCTGCTCACCGGGGGTGTCGGCCCCTGGATGCCGTTCCAGATGCTGTCGATGGGCTGGGTGTCGATGGGCGCGGGCCTGCTTCCCGGGGCCGACCGGCTCCGGGGCCGGCGCGAGATGCTGCTGCTGGCCGCGTACGGCACGGTCGCGTCCCTCCTGTACGGCCTGGTCATGAACCTCCAGGGCTGGCCGTACATCGCGGGCCTCGCCTCCGGTGTCTCGTTCGTCCCCGGCGACCCGCTCCCGGACAACCTCGCCCGCTTCGTCGCGTACTGCCTGGCCACGTCCCTCGGCTGGGACCTCCCCCGGGCGCTGGTCACGATCGTGCTGACCCTCACCGTCGGCCCCGTCCTCCTGAAGGCCCTCCGCCGCGCCACCCGCCGCGCAGCCTTCGACGCCCCGGCAACCTTCACGACCACGACCACGGCCACGGACAGGGCCACGACGGACAGCGGCTGAGGAGGGGCAGCGGCCACGGGGCTGGTGGACTCCGGGGCCCTCCCCTCCCTTCCCTCCTCGGGTGGGGCCCCCTCCCCCCTCCCCCTCCCCCCTCCCCCGCCCCACCCCCTCCACCCCGTTTTCTGTGAAGCCACGCACAGGGACCTTGGTCACATACGAAGCGCGATAGCAGGTCCCCGCGCGGCCCCTGCCCGCCTGCGCGCCCTGTCCCGCGCGCGGGCTGCGGCCCGGTGACCGGTCCGGGGCCCGGGTCCCCGCCGCGCGGCCCGGTACGAAGCGCGTACGTACCGGGGGTGGTTGCGGGTGCCCCCGACCGCCTCGCACGGTGAAGTGGTCGCCGGGTCCGCAAACCTCACCGCTGCCCGGCGACGCACCCCGCCCCGTGCCCCCGTCGGAAGGTTCTCCCTCCGTGCTGTCCACCGTGTCCTCTGCCGCCGGCCGTACCGCCCCCCGTCTCGTCACCCGTCGCCGCGCCGCGGGCGCTGCCGCCGCCGGTGCCGTGGCCCTCGGCGCCGCCACCGCCGCCGTCGCCGCGACCCCGGCGCACGCCGCCGAGCGGGCCGGTGCGAGCGAGGCGCAGGCCGCGGCGCACCAGCAGATCCCGGACCAGCGCCAGTACCAGTGCTTCAGCAACATCGTGGAGCGCGAGAGCGGCTGGGACCCGCAGGCCTCCAACGCCTCCTCCGGCGCCTACGGCCTGGTCCAGGCGCTGCCCGGCTCGAAGATGGCCTCGGCCGGCGCGGACTGGAAGACCAACCCGTCCACCCAGGTCAAATGGGGCCTGAACTACATGAACGAGCGCTACGGCAGCCCCTGCGGCGCCTGGTCCTTCTGGCAGTCCCACAACTGGTACTGAGCACGAGCGGCGTCCTGACTCCGCTCCCCCCTTTCCGCCGGCGGCGTGGCCCGGGTCCTAGACCCCGGTCGCGCCGTCGAGGCGTTCGCGGAGCAGGTCGGCATGGCCGTTGTGCCGGGCGTACTCGGCTATGACGTGGACCAGGATGCGGCGGAGCGAGACCGGCTGACCGCTCGCCGCGTGGGTGCCCGTGGCGTCCAGCGAAGGCGTGGCGGCGACGAGCTTGCGGGAGTGCGCGCACTCGGCGCGCCAGAACGCCAGCTCTTCCGCCGCGTCCCCGTCCAGCATCTCGAAGTCCTGGTCGGGGTGGTCGTCGGAGTAGTACGGGAAGTCGTCCCGCTCACCCGCGAACTGGACGCGGAACCACCAGTGCTCGACGCCGGCGAGGTGACGGATCAGCCCGTGCAGGCTGAGGCCGGAGGGCGGGACGCTCTTCTCCGACAGGCGATCGGCGTCTATCCCGGCGCACTTGAGCTCGAAGGTCCTGCGGTGCCAGTCGAGGAACGAGGTGAGGATCTCCCGCTCGTCCCCGACCAGCGGCGGGGCGGGGCGCTCCTCGGGCCCCGCCCAGACCGGCGGAAGGTTCTCCGGGGGAATGGCGGGCGGTGCTGCGGGAGCCGTGGAGTCCGCCGGCTCTGCCGCGCCCGTCGGTTCTGTCGTCATGTCTGGAGTGTGACAGGCGCCACTGACAATGGCCGCCGGCCGCCGCGGCGCGGCAGGGTCCGCGCCCTCGCCGGCCGGGCCGTCACAGCCGCTGGATGATCGTCCCGGTTGCCAGTGCGCCGCCCGCGCACATGGTGATCAGGGCGAATTCCTTGTCCCTGCGCTCCAGTTCGTGCAGGGCCGTGGTGATGAGCCGGGCGCCGGTGGCGCCGACCGGGTGGCCGAGGGCGATGGCGCCGCCGTTCACGTTGACCTTCTCCAGGTCCTGTTCGAAGACCTGGGCCCAGGACAGGACGACGGAGGCGAAGGCCTCGTTGATCTCGACGAGGTCGATGTCCTTCAGGGACATGCCGGCCTTGCCGAGCACCGCGCGGGTCGCGTCGACCGGTCCGTCCAGGTGGAAGTGCGGGTCGGCGCCGACCAGGGCCTGGGCGACGATGCGGGCCCGCGGCTTCAGCCTGAGGGCCCGGGCCATCCGCTTGGACGCCCACATGACGGCGGCGGCGCCGTCGGAGATCTGGGAGGAGTTGCCCGCGGTGTGGACGGCGGTGGGCATGACCGGCTTGAGGCCGGCGAGCGCCGCCATGCTCGTGTCGCGCAGCCCTTCGTCGTGGTCGACCAGCCGCCACATGCCCTGCCCGGCGGCCTGTTCCTCCTCGGTGGTGGGCACCTGGACCGCGTAGGTCTCGCGTTTGAAGCGTTCCTCGGCCCAGGCCTGCGCCGCCCGTTCCTGGGAGATCAGGCCCAGTGCGTCGACGTTCTCGCGGGTCAGGCCGCGTTTGCGGGCGATGCGTTCGGCGGCCTCGAACTGGTTGGGCAGGTCGACGTGCCACTCGTCGGGGAAGGGCTTGCCGGGGCCGTGCTTGGAGCCGCTGCCCAGGGGGACGCGGGACATCGCCTCGACGCCGCAGCCGATGCCCACGTCGATGACGCCGGCCGCGATCATGTTGGCGACCATGTGGTTGGCCTGCTGAGAGGAGCCGCACTGGCAGTCGACGGTGGTGGCGGCGGTCTCGTACGGCAGGCCGACCGCGAGCCAGGCGTTGCGGGCGGGGTTCATGGACTGTTCGCCGGCGTGGGTGACCGTGCCGCCGACGATCTGCTCGACGCAGTCCGGCTGGATGCCCGTTCTCTCCAGGAGTTCGCGGTACGTCTCGCCCAGTAGGTAGGCGGGGTGGAGGTTGGCGAGCGCGCCTCCGCGCTTGCCGATCGGGGTGCGGACGGCTTCGACGATGACGGGTTCAGCGGCCATGACTCGTCCTCTCCTGGCTGTCCGGGCGGCCCGGCACCCGGGCAGAACTAGTACGCGTTCTAGTTCCGCGCCCAGTCTCACGAGCCTCACGCGCCCGCGCAAGAGTGCTGCGCCGACCGTATTCGCAAGTATTTCCCGCGTGAGCCTTGCCACTTGTAGAACTCGTTACTACCTTCGCGACATCTTCTGATGGCCCGTCAGGAGTACGGGAGAACCGGCCGCCGAAGCCGGAGAGACGGACCTGGAGACGCCGATGCCTTGTCCAGCGCTGCCCGACGGGTTCGACTTCACCGACCCCGACGTCTACCGAGACCGCGTACCCCTCCCCGAATTCGCCCAGCTGCGGCGGACCGCGCCCGTGTGGTGGAACGCCCAGCCGCACAACATCGCGGGCTTCGGGGACGACGGCTACTGGGTGGTGACCCGGCACGCGGACGTCAAGGAGGTCTCCACCCGGCCCGATGTCTTCTCGGCGCACCGCAACACCTCGATCATCCGCTTCAACGAGTCCATGACCCGCGACCAGATCGACGTACAGAAGCTGATCATGCTGAACATGGACCCGCCCGAGCACACCCGGGTCCGGCAGATCGTCCAGCGCGGCTTCACCCCCCGCTCCATCCGCGCCCTGGAGGACGCGCTGCGCGACCGGGCCGGCCGGATCGTCGCGGAGGCGAAGAAGAACGGCCGCGGCGACTTCGTCACCGACATCGCCTGCGAGCTGCCGCTCCAGGCCATCGCGGAGCTGATCGGCATCCCGCAGGAGGACCGCTCCAGGATCTTCGACTGGTCCAACAAGATGGTCGCGTACGACGATCCCGAGCTGGCGATCACCGAAGAGGTCGGCGTCAACGCGGCGATGGAGCTGATCTCGTACGCCATGAACCTCGCGGCGGCGCGCAAGGAGTGCCCGGCGAAGGACATCGTCAGCGCGCTGGTGGCGGCGGAGGACGAGGGGAACCTGGGCAGTGACGAGTTCGGCTTCTTCGTCCTGCTGCTGGCGGTGGCGGGCAATGAGACCACGCGCAACGCCATCACGCACGGGATGCACGCCTTCCTCACCCACCCCGAGCAGTGGGAGCTGTACAAGCGGGAGCGCCCCTCGACCGCCGCCGAGGAGATCGTGCGCTGGGCGACGCCCGTGGTCTCCTTCCAGCGCACCGCCACCCAGGACACGGAGCTGGGCGGCGCGCACATCAAGGAGGGCCAGCGGGTCGGCATCTTCTACGCGTCGGCCAACAACGACCCCGAGGTGTTCGACCGGCCCGAGGACTTCGACATCACCCGTGACCCCAATCCGCACCTGGGCTTCGGGGGCGGCGGCCCGCACTTCTGCCTGGGCAAGTCGCTGGCCGTGCTGGAGATCGACCTGATCTTCAACGCCATCGCCGACGCCGTACCGGACATCGCGCTCAGCGGCGACCCGCGGCGGCTGCGTTCGGCGTGGCTGAACGGCGTGAAGGAGCTGCGGGTCAGCTACGGGTAACTCCCGGGCCCCGCAAGGGCGGTGGCCACCGGACCCCCGGTGGCCACCGTCTTTCCTTTTGGCGGAAAACCGCCCGACCCGGAACCTTGCCAACCCCCACTGGCGCACTTACATTCAACTCAACTCGTCGGTAACACCGGCGGTAACACTCGGCACGCGGCCACGACCCGCTGCGTCCGCCCCCCCACGCGCCTCGTTCGCCCCCCACGCATCGATCAGCCCTGCGCCGGCCGCTCCCGGGCCGACGCGTCGCCGGTCGATGAGCCAGCTATCGATCCACGCATCGAAGGGGACAGCAGCCATGAAAGACGCACACGGCAGACCGGTCACGGGACGGGTCAGCGCACGGAAGTTCGCCGTGCTGGCCGTCCCGGCCTTCGCGGGCACGGCGGCCCTGGCCATCGCCCTGGGCAACGGCGCGCTGGCGGCCTCGTTCGCCGTCTCGGGCCAGCAGTTCAAGGTCTCGGCGAGCAGCCTCAAGGGGGACGGCTTCGCGCAGTACGGCGGGGTGGACGCCAACGCACGCGGTGAGCTGCTTCCGGTCGCGGTGACCGCCATCAAGCAGGCGGAGCTGAACAACCTCTGCCAGTCGGTGGTCACCAAGCTGCCCGTACTGGGCAACATCTCGCTGAACCTGACCGCGGGCAAGGGCGGCAAGCCCGTCGAGGCCAAGAACCTCTACGTCGACGCCACCCAGCTCTCGGGCAACGCCTCGTTCAACAACATCGAGATCGGCCGGGACGCCTCCACGCTGGACAAGGGCCCGGCCGAGGCGCAGGGCATGCAGGACGCCTTCGCCCAGCAGGCCGACGACGTGAACATCACCGACCTGAAGCAGACCGCGTGGGCGACCAACGCCGGCACCTTCAAGCTCTCCGGCCTGAGCATGAAGATCAGCAAGGGCAAGAAGGAATGCTTCTGACCCGGCGCGCGGGCGGCCGCCGGGCAGCGCGGGGCGATGCGCGGCGGCCCCGCTCCGCCTGGTGGCGCTGGCGCAAGGCGCGGCCCTTCTGGGGCGGGCTGGCCACGGTCCTGGCGGGCCTGGAGATCTGCGTGATCCCGCTGGCCCCGCTGAAGGTCATGCTCCAGCAGGGCATCGCCGGCATCCCGTCCGTGCTGATGGGCCTGGTGATGATCGTGATGGGCCTGACCGCCTGGTTCGCGCCGCACTACCGCGGGCTGGCCGGCGTACTGACCGTCCTGATGGCGGCCGCCGCGCTGGTCATGTCCAACCTCGGCGGCTTCTTCATCGGCACCGTGCTCGGCATCCTCGGCGGCGCCCTGATGTTCGCGTGGCAGCCCGTCCCGGAGCCGGAACCGGCCGCCGACGGTCCCTCGCCGGCGGGCACGGCCGCCGGCGGCGCGCCCACGGCCGCGGGCCCGGCCGTCTAGCGCGCGGCGGCTCTGCCGCCCCTCCCAAGAACGGCGTCCTCGGCCGCCTCGGCCGTGGCCGAGGACGCCCTGCACCACCGCACCTCACAGCACACCGACGCACCACCAGCACCACGAGCACTGATGCACCACCAGTACCGCCTGCACCACCAGCACTCCGTACCGGTACCGCACGATCACTCGATCACCCGCAACGGCAACCGCAAGGAGACCCCTCGATGATGCAGCTCAGACCCCGTACGCATGCCCGTACGCTGCTCGCCGCCGGCACCGGCGTCGCGGCGGCGGGCGCACTCTGCCTGGCCGTCACCGCACCCGCCACCGCGGCAGCGCCCGCCCCGGGCGTGGCCGCCGGCTCCACCACCGTCACCCCCGCGGGCCACGCCTTCGCCGCGAAGCTCACCGGCAAGGCCACCTTCAAGGCCGGTTCGGTGACCGTGACCTGCTCGGCGTCCAACTCCACCGGCCAGGTGCCGGCCGCTCCCGGCAACCACAACGACGCCGGACCGGTGTCCAGCACGATCAGCGCGCCCACGTACGGTTCGTGCACGACGAGCATGCCGGGCGTCAGCGCCACCGTCACCACCAGCGGCGCGTGGGGCGTGTCCATGCAGAACGGCTCGCCCAGCACCGCCGTGATGAACATTCCGCAGGGCGGTGTCGTCGTGAAGACCAGCGGCCTCGCCACCTGCACGGTCACGGCGGCACCCAGCGGCCCGGCCACCGTCAACGGCAGCTGGACCAACGGCGCGCCGTCCACGCTCACCTTCTCCGGCGCCTCGGTGCCGGTGACCGTCACCGGCGGCTTCGGCTGCCCGACGAGCGCGACGGCCTCGACGTTCGGCGCCACGTACGCGGTGTCCGACACGACGGACCCGGCGTCGCAGATCACCGTCACCGGCTGACCGAGCGGCCGCCCGCACCGGCCGTCCCGACGTGCCGGTCCACATCCGTCCGAGTGGCGCCGCGGAGCCGCCGGACGGATGCTGGACGGGCGACGATCCGACGGCGCGGCGTTCCCCGGAATGCCGCGCCGTCACGTGGGATGGGTCACATCAGGGCCCTCAGTTGCACGTGATCGCAGCGATAAGGATCACAGGAATACTTTTTCCGTGTCCGTTCTGTCCGCCGCATCGCCCCTGCAACGAGGGGGTTTCACCCCCTTCCCGTATACGGACGAACACCTTCCGTGACGATCCGTTCTGCCCCTAAGGTCGACATTCGCCCGTCGGTGGCCCGGCGGGCTTTGCAATGCAGTCGTCCCAGAGAGCGCAGGCGAGCGAACACGTGCCGACGCACACCTCCGTCGCCCCGGGCCCCGGTGCCCGTGCGAAAGACCGGGCTCCTTCCAGCGAGGAGCGGCACGGTGCCACGGTCGTCGACCCGGCCATGGCCAAGCGAGCGGTCTCGGCGGCCGCGCTCGGCAACGCGATGGAGTGGTTCGACTTCGGCGTCTACAGCTACATCGCGGTCACCCTCGGACAGGTGTTCTTCCCGTCCGGGAATCCGACCGCGCAGTTGCTGTCGACGTTCGGAGCGTTCGCCGCGGCGTTCCTCGTAAGGCCCATCGGCGGCATGGTCTTCGGTCCGCTCGGCGACCGTATCGGACGCCAGAAGGTCCTCGCCATCACCATGATCATGATGGCGATCGGCACCTTCGCGATCGGCCTGATCCCCTCGTACGCCGCCATCGGCGTCTGGGCCCCCGTCCTGCTGCTGATCGCCCGCCTGGTGCAGGGCTTCTCCACCGGCGGTGAGTACGGCGGCGCCTCCACCTTCATCGCCGAGTACTCGCCCGACAAGAAGCGCGGCTTCTTCGGCAGCTGGCTGGAGTTCGGCACGCTCGCCGGCTACATCGGCGGCGCCGGCCTGGTCACCCTGATGACCGCGCTGCTCAGCCATGACGACCTCATCTCCTGGGGCTGGCGGATCCCGTTCCTGATCGCGGGCCCGATGGGCATCATCGGCCTCTACCTGCGGATGCGCCTGGAGGAGACCCCGGCCTTCGCCGCGATGGAGAAGGAGGCGGCGGAGCAGGAGAAGCAGCGCCGCACCGCCGAGAAGAAGACCGGCCTGCGCGAGATGATCGTCGGCCAGTGGCGCGCGATGCTGCTCTGCATCGGCCTGGTCCTGGTCTTCAACGTCACCGACTACATGCTGCTGTCGTACATGCCCAGCTACCTGACCTCGGAGCTGAAGTACGACGAGACCCACGGCCTGCTGGTCGTGCTGGCCGTGATGGCCGTGATGATGTGCGTCCAGCCGTTCGCGGGCCGCGCCTCCGACCGCTTCGGCCGCCGCCCGGTGATCGCCGTCGGCTGCATCGGCTTCTTCGTCCTGTCCGTCCCGGCGCTGCTGCTGATCCGCCAGGGCTCGCTGGCCGCGATCGGCCTGGGCATGGCCGCGCTCGGCCTGCTGCTGGTCTGCTTCACCTCGACGATGCCGTCCACGCTGCCCGCGCTCTTCCCGACGAAGGTCCGCTACGGCTCGCTCTCCATCGGCTTCAACGTCTCCGTCTCGCTCTTCGGCGGTACCACCCCGCTGGTCGTGACGGCCCTCATCGGCGCCACCGGCGACAAGATGATGCCCGCGTACTACATGATGGCGGCCGGCGTCATCGGCGGTATCGCGGTGTGGAAGATGTCCGAGAGCGCCGGCCGGCCGCTGCCGGGCTCCAAGCCCGCGGTGGCCAGCGAGGCCGAGGCCCGCGAGCTGAGCAAGGCGGCCTGACCCCGCCGCGCACGCGCGACTGCCCGACGAGGCCCCCTGCTCCGCAGCAGGGGGCTGTGTCGTAACTGTCCTGTCCGGATCCGTGCCCGGGCCGCCCGGGGGCCGTCCGGCGCGATGCGGCAGGATGGCGGCATGAGCATCGTGAAGATCAATGTGCTGACCGTCCCCGAGGAGCAGCGCGAGGTGCTGGAGAAGCGCTTCGCCTCCCGCGCCGGCGCGGTGGAGTCCTCGGACGGCTTCGCGTGGTTCGAGCTGCTGCGCCCGGTCGAGGGCACCGACCAGTACCTCGTCTACACCCGCTGGCGGGACGAGGAGGCCTTCCAGGCGTGGATGGAGGGCCCGATGAAGGCCGCGCACCAGGGCGGCGGCGAGGGCGGCGAGCGGCCGAAGCCGGCCGCCTCCGGCTCCACCGTCTGGTCCTTCGACGTCGTCCAGCAGGCCGCCCCGAAGACCGCCTGAGCCGGTACGACCGCCCGGCCACCGCCGGGCACCCGCGCGGGTCACGGCGCTCCGGGTGAGCGGCCGCGGCCCGCATTCTCATACCGGGCGCGGGCCCGCCGGGCGGCGCTGTACGGGCCGGGCGTCGCCGTTGCGCGGGCATTCACCGTCCGAGCCGCCCAGCTCCGCTGTCAGCTGCTGGACCAGTTCGGTGAGGTCCGTGGGGCGGTCCTCGGTCCACCAGTCGCCGAGCAGCTCGGCGAGGGTCTCCTGGCGGGCGGCCGCGAGCCGGTGCGCGACCCGCCGCCCCGCCTCGGTGAGCACCATCGGCATGCCCTGCCGCTCGGCGAGCCCCCGTGCCTCCAGCTGCCGGGTGGCCTCGGAGATCACACCGAGGGGTACGGCGCTGCGCTCGGCGAGCAGTGCGGGCTCCACGGAGCCGTACCGGTACATCCGCAGCACCATCCAGCTCGCCGCCGGCCTCAGGTCGCACCCGGCCCGCGCGGTGATCGTCTCGTAGAGCTTCTTGCGGCCCTCCAGGGAGCCCAGCTTGGACAGGGCGCGGGCGCACTCGTCGTGCGAGGACCGTTCGACGGGGTTCGAGGACAGCACCTCGGTGGTGTCCGGGGCCGTCACCGAGCCCCGCAGCGGCTCCTCCTTGAGCAGCCAGGCCAGCACGAAGGCGAGCAGGACGACGGGCACCGCGTAGAGGAAGACGTTGGTGATCGAGGTCGCGTAGGCGTCCAGCACGCCGGAGGCCTCGCCGGGCGGCAGCTGCGACACCGCGCGCGGGTCCTCGGCCAGCTTGCCCGGGTCGACGCCCGGCGGGAGGCGGCGGCCGGCGAGCGCGTCGGCGATCCGCGGGCCGAGCATGTTCGCGAAGATCGTGCCGAAGATCGAGACGCCGAAGGACGCGCCGATCGAGCGGAAGAACGTGGCCCCCGAGGTGGCGACGCCCAGGTCGGCGTAGGGCACGGCGTTCTGCACGATGAGCACCAGTACCTGCATGACCAGGCCGAGCCCGAGGCCGAAGACGAAGAAGTAGCCGCTCATCTCGGCGACGCCGCTGGACCGGTCGAGGTTGTGCAGGAGCAGCAGGCCCACGGCGGTGACGCCGGTGCCGGCGATCGGGAAGATCTTGTAGCGCCCGGTCCGGCTGACCAGCTGGCCGGAGACCGTGGAGGAGAGCAGCATGCCGATGACCATCGGCAGCATGTGCACGCCGGACATGGTCGGCGAGACCCCGTGCACGACCTGGAGGAACGTCGGCAGGTACGTCATCGCGCCGAACATCGCGAAGCCGATGACGAAGCCGATCGCCGAGCAGAGCGCGAACGTACGGCCGGTGAAGAGGCGCAGCGGCAGGACGGGCTCCGCGGCCCGCCGTTCGACCAGGACGAAGGCGACGAGGAGCAGGACGCCGAGCACGCCGAGGCCGATGATCTGCCAGGAGCCCCACGGGTAGCTGACGCCGCCGAGCGAGGTCATCAGCACGAAGCAGGCGGCGACCGCGGCGATCAGGGCGGTGCCGGGGTAGTCGATGCGGTGCGGGGTGCGGCTCGACGGGATGTGCAGCACGGCGGCGATGACGATCAGGGCGACCGCGCCGATGGGCAGGTTGATGTAGAAGACCCAGCGCCAGCTGAGGTGGTCCACGAAGAGCCCGCCGAGCAGCGGCCCCAGCACGCTCGTCGCGCCGAAGACCGCACCGAAGAGGCCCTGGTACCGGCCGCGGTCGCGGGGCGGCACGATGTCGCCGACGATCGCCATCGACAGCACCATCAGTCCGCCGCCGCCCAGGCCCTGGATCGCGCGGAAGGCGATGAGCTGCGGCATGTTCTGCGCGATGCCGCAGAGCACGGAGCCGATCAGGAAGATCACGATGGCGGTCTGGAAGAGCTTCTTGCGGCCGTACTGGTCGCCGAGCTTGCCCCACAGCGGGGTGGCCGCCGTGGACGCCAGGAGGTAGGCGGTGACCACCCAGGAGAGGTGGTCCAGGCCGCCCAGTTCGCTGACGATCGTGGGCAGCGCCGTCGAGACGATGGTCTGGTCGAGCGCCGCGATCAGCATGCCGAGCAGCAGCGCGCCGATCGCGACCAGCACGGTCCGCTGCGGCCGGGCCTCGGCGGGGACGGCGGGAGCACCGGTGTCCTGCGCCATGGACGTCTCCTTACGTCGGTACCGCGACGAGGAGCGGGGCGGGGCTCCGGACCGCGGCCGGGAGCGGAGCCGCACTCCCGTCCCGCTCATTTTGCCCCGCTATGACACGTTGAGCGATGTGTCGTACTCCGCTTCTTCACGTCCTGGGGCCCTGTGCAGGAGGCGACGGCATATGCATAATCGCAGCCGAGACTAGGGAGGGGACCGCGCGTGACGGCCAGGAACTGCCCGACCTGCTTAGCCCCCGCTCGGACCGGCGGCCGCCCCGGCTGCCGGTGCGAGCAGGCGGCCGCCCAGGACTTCGACCCGCTGCACATCCGGCCGTACGTCTCCTTGCCGGACGCGCCCGATCCCGACGATCCGCAGCACCCGCCCCGCAAGCCGCGGGCCTTCACGGTGCGCGCCTACGGCCCGCCGGCGTTTCCCCCGCCTTCGTACGTCCGGGTGCCCCGGCCCCCGTACGCCCCGCCCCGCACGGCGCAGCCGCCCGCCACGCCCCTCGGGGAGTTACCCGCGGCCCACGAGCCGCCCGCCGCGGCGCCGTACCTCCCGCTGTACGCGCCACAGAGCGGCGGGGAGGGGCCCGGACCGGGCCACCGGCAGTCGCCGGGCCGGCGCCCCGACGGGCTGCCGCTCGCGGGGCCGGTGGCGTTCATGGACCCGCCGGGCGGGGACCTCGGGCAGGCGGGTGACCGGTCCGAGCCGGAGCGGCGCAGGCGCCCGGTGCTGCTGGCCGGGCTGATGGTCACCGCGGCGGCCGGTTCGGTCTGCGCCGCACTCTTCGGGGGCGAGCTGCACGCGGGGGGCGGTGCCGGCGACGTGCTCGCCGACCGCGGCGAGCGCCCCGTCGCCGATCTGCCCGACGGGGCCGCCGAGGCCCGGCCGACGGACCCGGGCACGGCGTCCCGCTCGGCCACGCGACTGCCCGGCGCACGGGCCGCCGCCAGCGCCGCCGAGACGCCGTTCACCCGCCCGCCGGACGCGCCGACGACGCGCTCCGCCGAGCGCACGCGCGAGGAGGCCCGCCGCTTCCGCACGGGCTCGGACACCGGCCCGGCCGTAGTGTCGGAGGGTTCGAGCGGCCCCGAGGTGGTGGAGCTGCAGCGGCGGCTCGCGCAGCTGAAGCTGTACGCCGGGCCCGCCGACGGCCGGTACGACGCCGGGGTGGCGGCCTCCGTGGCGAGGTACCAGCGGACGTACGGCGAGACCGAGGACCCGTACGGCGTCTACGGATCCGCGACCCGCACCTCTCTGGAGTTCCTCACGGACGAGCCCTGACCTGCCCCGTTCGCCCCCTTTATCACCGCGCCCCCCTGGCCTGCTGACCAGGGGGGCTTGGCGTGTGGCCGGACCGCTTTGTATCGTGGATGAACAAAGTGGTTCCGCCCGCTTCCCCTGACCGGCGGGCGGGGCCGCTCTTGTCCCACCACTCCAGCACAGGAGTCCGCCGATGACGGCAACCCGCACCCTCACCGCCCGCGCCCTGCTCCTCGACATGGACAGCACCATCGTCAACTCCGAGGCGGTCGTCGAGCGCTGCTGGCGCCGCTGGGCCGCCGAGCAGGGCATGGACGCCGACGAGGTGCTGAAGGTCGTGCACGGCCGCCAGGGCTGGGCCACCATGGCCGCGCTGCTCCCCGACCGCCCGATGGAGCAGAACCTCGAGGACAACCGGCGCATGCTGGAGCAGGAGACCGCGGACACCGACGGTGTCGTGCCGGTGCCCGGCGCGCCCGCCTTCATGACCGCGATCGCCGCCGTGCCGCACGCCCTGGTGACCTCCGCGAGCGTGCCGCTGGCCGAGGCCCGGATGGGCGCCGCCGGGCTGCCGATGCCCCGCGTACGGATTACCGCCGAGTCCGTGAGCGCCAGCAAGCCGGACCCGGAGGGCTTCCTCAAGGGCGCCGCCGAGCTGGGCTTCGCCCCCGAGGACTGCCTCGTCTTCGAGGACTCCGAGGCGGGCATCCAGGCCGGCCTGGCCGCCGGGATGCGCGTCGTGGGCGTCGGCGACCGGGCCGCGGCCTTCGGACCGACCGTGCAGGTGGACGACCTGACGCAGCTGCGCGTCGAGCCGCTCGCCGAGGGCGGCGTACGGCTGCACATCACCGCCTGAGCACACACCACGCCGGGAACCACGAGGGGCCCCACCCGTACGGGTGGGGCCCCTCGTCGCTGTCCAGGCGCTCAGCCCGCGATCGCCTCGTACAGGCTGAACCCGGCGAGCACGATCATCACGCAGGCCGCGACCTTCGTGATGAGCTTCAGCGGCACGAACCGCATCAGGGTGCGGCCGCCCAGGATGCCCAGCGCGGCCACCGCCCACAGGGCGAGCACGGCGCCGATGCCGACGGAGACCGGGTCGCCGTAGCGGGCCGCGAGGTTCGCGGTCATGATCTGGGTCAGATCGCCGAACTCCGCGACCAGGATCATCATGAAGCCGGCCCCGGAGACCTTCCAGAAGCTCTGGTCGGCGGGCTTCTTCACCTCTTCCTCGTCGTCGTCCTTCTTGAACAGCAGGACGGCGGCGCCGGCGAGGAAGAGCACGCCGACGATCGCCTGGACCAGGCGGTGCGGCAGCAGCGTGAGCACGCTGCCGGCGGCGATGGCGAGCGCGACGTGCACGACGAAGGCCGCGGCGACGCCCGCGAAGACGTAGGAAGCGCGATAGCGCGTGCCGAGCATCAGCCCGGCGAGTGCGGTCTTGTCGGGCAGCTCGGCGAGGAAGACGACGCCGAAGACGACGGCTGCGACGGAGAAGCTGATCACGGGGTGGAATACCTCGTTCGATAGGGCCGCACCGAAAGGGGCCCGGGAAAAGGGGTCGCTTCGGCACGGCAGCGTCGGACACTGCGGCCGAAGGTCTCGCTGGCGTACGGACGGAATCCGTACGCTCCGGGCGCCGGCGCGCTGCAAGAGCGCGCAGTATGTCGACGGTCCGGCGAAGAGCTACTCCCCTTCTGCTGGGATCAAGGGTACGCGGTGCAGCAGTCCGCACGCGACCAGCTCCAGTACCACCGCCACCGCGACCGCCTGCACGGCGAGCAGGGCCACCAGGACGAAAAGCTGCACCGCACCCGCCTGAACGGGCGACGCGCCGCCCAGCAGCATGCCGACGAACGCCCCCGGCAGTGTGACGAGCCCCACCGTCCGGGTCTGGTCCAGCCCCGGCAGCAGCGCCTCGGAGACGACCGGCCGGGCCACCTCCAGCCGCGCCTCCCGGTCCGGCAGCCCCAGCGCGAGCCCCGCCTCCAGCTCCCCGTGCCGCGTCTCCAGCTCGTCCAGCGCGCGCCGCCCGCCGAGCACGGTGGCGGTGAGCGCGCCGCCCATGAGGATGCCGGTCACGGGGATGAGGGTGACCCCGCGCGGCGGCACCAGGCCGGTCAGCAGCAGCGCGGCGACCACCGGCAGCACCCCGGCGGCGATCGGCGCGGCGGCCCACCACCAGGTGCGGTTGCGGGTGATCCGGCGGCCCGCCGTACGCACCGCCACCAGGAACATCAGCAGCAGGAAGCAGACCAGCAGGGGGACGGCGCGGATCACCCAGCCGATGAGGAAGGAGACGGCGGCGAGCTGGGCGGCGGCGCGGAGCCCGGCGACGGCGATGTCCCGGGCGTGGTCCAGCCGGCACAGCGCGGCTACCGTCACGGCGGCGGCGAGCAGCACCGCGAGCACGACCCCGAGGGTGACGTTCACCGGCAACAGCACACGATCACCTTAGGACTGCGGAGCCGGGAGTGGGCTCAACGGACGCGAGTTCGAGGAGTTCTGGCGGCGCGTCACCTCTTGATCTGACGTGAGCATGTCGTCACTCTGTTACCTGGAGCCCACACGGCGGCAACCCCCACGCGCCATCGTGTGGCCCGGCCGGTCACCCCGACCGGCCGGCCCGACCGATCACGACTTCCTCACCCCCCACACCAACGGGAGTTCCGATGTCCAAGGTCTACGCGCGTCGCGTGTCACTCGCCGCCGGCTCGGCCGCCGCGCTCGTCTGCACGCTGCTGTTCAGCGGCCAGTCCGCCCAGGCCGCGCCGCCCGCGCCGCCCAGCGCCGCCACCGCCCGTACCTATCTCGGCGAGATCAAGGAGCAGGCCGAGGGATCGCAGGACGGCTACAGCCGCGACAAGTTCCCGCACTGGAGCGACCAGGGCGACAGCTGCAACACCCGCGAGGTCGTCCTCAAGCGCGACGGCAAGGACGTCGAGACCGACGGCAGCTGCGCCGCGACCAGCGGCTCGTGGACCTCCCCGTACGACGGCGAGACCTGGACGCAGACCTCCGACGTGGACATCGACCACATGGTGCCGCTCTCCGAGGCGTGGAAGTCCGGCGCCGCCGACTGGACCACGGACCGCCGCGAGCAGCTCGCCAACGACCTCACGCACGCCCAGCTGCTCGCGGTCACCGACAACGTGAACCAGTCCAAGGGCGACCAGGACCCGGCCGAGTGGCTGCCGCCGAAGACCTCCTTCCACTGCGAGTACGCGCGGATGTGGGTGTGGGTCAAGCACGAGTACGGCATGACCGCCGACTCCGCCGAGAAGGCCGCGCTGAAGAAGATCCTGGACGGCTGCTGACCCGGCGCCCCACCCGCCCGGGCGGTTCCGCTCTCCACCCCATGCCCGCGGAGCCGCCCGCCCCGCTTTCCCGCCGCGGCCCGGGTCCCGCCGGGAAGCCCGTGCGCTCCTCCTATCCTCGGACCCGAGGCGCGGGCGGCTGCCCGTACTGAGGTGCGGGCACCGGCCCGCGCGAGGGAGGACCGCGATGACCGGACTGCGGCTCGGACCGCTGCTGCGCTACGTGGACGAGGACAGCGCGACGGTGTGGATGGAGACCGAAGCGCCGTGCGAGGTGACCGTGGCCTGCGGCAGCGGCGCCACCGGCACCGACCGGACCTGGCAGGTCGCCGGGCACCACTACGCGCTGGTCCCCGTCGAGGGCCTGACGCCGGGCGACGAGACGCCCTACCGGGTGCTGCTGGACGGTGAGCAGGTCTGGCCGCTGCCGGACAGCCCGTACCCGCCGTCCGTCATCCGCACGCTGCCGCCCGAGGGGCGGGGCCCGCTCGCGGTGGCCTTCGGCTCCTGCCGCTGGGCGGCCCCGCCCTCCGGGAGCAGGAGCCACCTGGCGGCCGTGCCGGGCATTCCGGGCGACAGCCACGACCCGGTGGGGCCGGACGCGCTGGACACCCTCGCCGCCACGCTCGCCCGCGATCCGGACCGCCCCCGCCCCGACGTCCTGCTGCTGCTCGGCGACCAGGTGTACGCCGACCAGACCTCCGAGGCGACCGCCGCCCTGCTGGCCCGCCGCCGGGACACCTCGCAGCCGCCGTGGACGCAGGTCGCGGACTACGAGGAGTACACCCACCTCTACGACGAGTCCTGGCTGGACCCGGAGGTGCGCTGGCTGCTCTCCACGGTCCCCAGCTGCATGATCTTCGACGACCACGACGTGATCGACGACTGGAACACCTCGGCCGCCTGGCAGGCCCGGATGCGCGCGACCCCGTGGTGGCGCGACCGGATCCTCGGCGGCCTGATGTCGTACTGGGTCCACCAGCACCTCGGGAACCTCTCCCCCGCCGACCTGGCGCGCGACGAGCTGTACGCACGCGTGCGGACCGCGGCCGACGGCACCGAACCGGTACGCGCCTTCGCCGCCGCCGCGGACGCCGACCCCACCTGCGCGCGCTGGAGCTACCGGCGCGACTTCGGGCGGGTGCGCCTGGTCATGATCGACACCCGCGCCACCCGCGTCCTGGACGAGGGCCGCCGCGCGATGCTCGACGCGGCGGAGGCGAAGTGGGTGCGGCAGGAGGTGCTGGACGCGCCCGGCAGCTACGACCACCTGTTGATCGGCAGCTCACTGCCCTGGCTGCTGCCCCACCTGGTGCACGACGCGGAGGTGTGGAACGCGGCGCTGTGCCGCGGAGCCCGCGGCCCGCGCTGGGCGCGGCGCGGCGAGGCGCTGCGGCAGCGGGCCGACCTGGAGCACTGGGCCGCGTTCCCCGAGTCGTTCGCGGCGCTGGCCGAGCTGCTCTCGGAGGCGGCTTCCGGCCCGGAGGCGCCCGCGACGGTGTGTGTGCTGTCCGGGGACGTGCACCACGCGTACATCGCCGAGCCGCACTGGCCGGCGGGCGAGGAGCCGGCGGGCCGGGTCCTCCAGCTGACCTGCTCGCCGGTGCACAACAGCATTCCGGCGGCCATGCGGGTGGGCTTCCGGTTCGGCTGGAGCCGGGTGGGCCGGTGGCTGGGGCACGCGCTCGCCCGGCACGTGGCGGCCGGCCGGCCGCCGGTGTCCTGGCGGCGCACCGGCGGGCCGTGGTTCGGCAATCAGCTGATGACGCTGACCCTGCGGGGCCGGGACGCCCGGCTGAGCCTGGACCAGGCCCGCGCGGACGATCGGCGCGCCGGGCGGCGGCGGCCGGCACCGGGCCGGATGGCGCGTCTGGAGCGGGTGCTGGAGCGCTCGCTGACGTGATCCCCGGGGAAACCGGGAGCGGCACGCGGGAAAACCGGGGGCTGCGCACCCCCTTGACGACCGCATTGGTCTGGACCATGGTGACGGGCGCGTCATTGGTTCAGACCAAGCGGCCCGAAAACACTTGAACTTGCAAGCACGAATAAGGCACGCCTAACCTTCAGGCCTCTCGGTTCCGTCCCCGACCGCAGGAGTCTTGTCATGCCCGCTTCCCTCTCGGCGTTCACCGAACGCAGCCGACCGCACGCCACAGCACTCTTCCGCGTCGTCACCGGCCTCCTCTTCGCCTGCCACGGCGCCGCGTCGCTCTTCGGCGTGCTCGGCGGCGCGGCCGGCGGCGGCACCGTCCCCACCGGCGCCTGGCCCGGCTGGTACGCGGCCGTCATCCAGCTCGTCGGCGGCCTGCTGGTCCTGCTCGGCCTGGGCACCCGCACCGCCGCCCTGATCAGCTCCGGCTCCATGGCGTACGCGTACTTCTCCGTCCACCAGGGCGAGGCGCTGTGGCCGATCCAGAACGGCGGGGAGCCCTCCGCGATGTTCTCCTGGGCCTTCCTCCTGCTGGTCTTCACCGGCCCCGGCGCGTGGGCCCTGGACGGGGTCCTCTTCGGCTCCGGCGACCGCGGCGAGGACGCCGGCGCTCCGGCGGCACCCGCCCGGGAGCCCAGCGCGGCCTGACCCGCCGCGCGGACTCCACCCGCTCTCCGCTCAGCCCTGAGGGCCGCCCGTCCCGGCGGCCCTCAGGTCGTTCCCGGCCCCGCTACTTCGCCGCGTGCTCGAACGGCACCGTGAGGCAGCCCAGCCGGTCGCCCGCCATGCCCGCGTGGCCGTGCCCGGTGTGGGTCTTGTGGTCGTGGATCACCACGGACCGCGCCTCGCCCTGCCGGAACCACCACGAGTGCTTCGACGACACCGAGGCGTCGCCGTCGGAATCCGTGGTGAAGTCCAGCCAGACCTCGTTCTCCGGGTTGGCGTACTTCGGGTCGGTGGACGGCTGACGCGGGTCCTTCCGGTTCTGGTAGTGCGGCCCGGAGTCGTCCGGCTTCTGACCGCACGGCTTGGTGTGCACGTGCGAGCCGTAGGTGCGATGGGGCTGCAGCCCCTTCACCTTCAGCCGGATGGTCATCCCGTGATCGTTCTTCCACTGCGCGACCACGATCCGCGCCTTGGCCGGCACCTTCTTCGTGTCGTACGTGACCGCGTTCGACGGATCGAACTTCGACACCGGGGCGAACCGGCTCTCCTTCCCCACCACGAGGTCTCCGCCGCCGGGCGTGCCGCCGTACGCGGGCGCCGCCACGACGGGCACCGCCATGAGCAGCGCCGTCGCCGCTCCCGTCAGGATTCCTGCCGCCATACTCGTCTCCTCGTCACTCCCCGTAACCGAAGCGCGCGACGCGCGCCATGACCTCACCGTCTCCGCCGGCCGGCCGTCGCGCGAGCCGTGCCGACCGCCGGGCGGGCGCCGCACGCGGGCCCCCGGGCGGCCCACCGTGTAGCCCAGCAGGCGATCTGCCTGGCAGGAAACGCGTGATTCGGACAACACCTGAGGCTCTGCGGCCCGATCTCAGGACATGTCAGGCGTACGCTGTATGGCTGTACGAGCGACAAGCCGCCCCTGCCGCTGCCATGCGACGTCGCGGCCGGGGACGACTTGGAGTGACGAGGTGCTGGAAAGTCTGGGGGCGCTGGCGGACCCCCCGTGGATTCATCTGATCGTCGGGCTGTGTGTTCTCCTCGACGTCTTCGTGCCGTTCCTCCCCAGTGGCGTGCTGCTCATCGCCGCGGCGACCGCCGCCGGCACCCGCACCGCCACCGTCGGCGTCCCGTCGATGAGCGGGGGCTCGGCCGTGGCCGATCTGTTCGCGCTCGCGCTGTGCGCCGCGACCGCCTCCGTCCTCGGCGACCTGGCCGCGTACCGGCTGGCCTGGCGCGGCGGCGACCGCTTCGACCGCGCCATCGCCCGCTCCCGCCGCCTGGCCGCGGCGCAGGAACGTCTCGGCACCGCGCTCACGCGGGGCGGCGGGATCGTGGTCGTCCTCGCCCGGTTCGCACCCGCCGGGCGCTCCGTGGTCAGCCTCGGCGCCGGCGTCGCACACCGCACCGTCCGCGAGTTCCTGCCCTGGTCGATGCTGGCCGGCGTGGCCTGGGCCGCGTACAGCGTGACCCTGGGCTACTTCGGGGGCCATCTGCTCGGCGCGACCTGGTTCAGCACGGCCGTCTCGGTCTTCGCCCTCTTCGCCGCCGGCTCCGCCGCGCTGTACGTGATGCGCCGGCCGGAGCGCGGCGCGGCGCACTCCGGGTAACCACCCGAAGGGCCGTCACTCCGCCGCCGCCTCCGCCTCCTCGCGCGCCGCCTCCGGCACCACCGCGATGGGGCAGAGGGCGTGCAGCAGCACCGCGTGCGCCACCGAGCCCAGCCGGCGGCCGATCGGCAGCTTCCGGCGGTGCCGCCCGACCACCACCAGGTCGCTCCGCCCGGACTCCTCGACCAGCTGCCCCGCCGCGTCCGCGGGCCGCAGCTCGGCCTCCACCGCGACGTCCGGATACCGCTCCCGGTACCGCGCGAGCACCTGCGACACCTGCTTGACCAGCGCGCCCTCGTACTCCTGCTGGGTCGTGTCGTAGGCGACGATGTAGTCGAAGGCGACCGGTACGGCCATCGGCCACATGTACGCGGCGACCACCTGGAGGACGGCTCCGCGCCGGGCCGCCTCCTGGAAGGCGAAGTCGATCGCGCTGCTCTCCCCCACGTCCTCCGACGTCGGGTCGATCCCCAGGACCACGCGCCCGTGCGCCCCTCCGGGCCGCGCCTCGTCCGCCTCCTCCGGCCGCGCGCCGCTCCGGTCCGGGCGCGGGACGACCACCACGGGGGAAGTGGAGTGCGCGGCGCACGCCATGCTGTTGGAGCCGAGCAGCAGGCTCGCGAAGCCGCCCCGCCCGCGCGAGCCGAGCACCAGCAGCTCCGCCTGGTCGCCGAGCCCGGGCAGGATCACGTCGGTGAGCCCGCTGAGGCTGCGGAACTCGACCTCCGGCAGCTCGGGCCCCGCGGCCAGCTGCGCCCGCAGCTCCTCCAGCACGGGGTCGCCGGTGCCCGCTTCGGCGTCGGCGGCGCGCGCCGAGGTGACGTACGGCCACACGTGCACGACCTGGAGCGGCGCCGACCGGAGCCGGGCCGCCTCGGCCGCCCAGTGCAGCGCCCGCTCACTGTCCGGGGACCCGTCCACCCCGACGATGACCGGCATCCTGTCCATCTGTGCCTCCCTACGATCCGCCGACGGGCCGCACGGCTCCCGCGGTCCGCCGATTTCCGCGGCCGTCGCGGCCACTGCGATCGGTACCACTCGGGCGAGCGGTCCGGCCAGTACGCATTACAGGCGATTCGGGCGAGTATTCCGGGCAGGCGCCCGGAACGGCGACGGCATGATCAGCAACTGAGCGGGTGCCCCGAAGCCGGTAAAATCGAACTTCCCCGCACCGCCCGGCTCCTGGGCGATGCCCTCCTCCGGGACGCGCCCTCCGCCGGCCGTGCCGCCTGATCCAGGACGTCATGAACGCTCACCGGCCGCCCGCTCCAGGCATCACCACCGCCGCCACCGCCCTGCCGGACAGCCCTCCGGCCCCCGTCCTCACCTGGGGAGAGGCCGGGGAACCGCGCTCCGCCCAGTGGCGTTCGGAGAACGGCGCGCTGCCGCCGCGGCGCGTGACGATCGCCGACGACCGCATGAAGGCCGACGCCGCGTACAAGCTGGCCTGCGAGGGCACCGCGCTGCTGTGGCGCGGCGACTTCCACAACGCCCGGCAGCTGCTGACCGCGCTGGCCCGGCGGATCGACCGCCGCCCCCGCAGGCCCGCGCCGGCCGACGACCCGGCCCGCGCCTTCCACCTGCACCGCGCCGCGCAGAGCCAGCGCGCCCGCATCCTCGGCATGCTGCTGGTGCCCCTCGACGCCGAGTACGGCGTTCCGCTGCACCGCGCCCCCGACGTCCGCGCGGCCTGCGCCCAGGCGTACGGCCCCGCGCCCGCGGCGAGCGGCGCGGCGGGCGACACCCACTCGGTCGTCTCGCTGCGCGAGCTGCTCGGGCTCGTCGGCGCGTACGAATGGCACCGCAAGGGCGTCGAGATCCCGGCCCTCGGGGGCGACCGGATCCACCCCGACTACGGCGTCTTCTCGCCCCAGCGCGGCGAGTACGTCGACCTGGTGGCCCGGGCCCCGCTGCCCGCCGACCCGACCGAGCTGGCCTTCGACATCGGAACCGGCAGCGGCGTACTGGCCGCGGTGCTGGCCCGGCGCGGCGTACGGCGCGTCCTCGGCACCGACCAGGACCCGCGCGCGCTGGCCTGCGCGCGCCGGAACGCCGAGCGGCTGGGCGTCGCCGACCGGGTCGAGGCCGTCGCCGCCGACCTCTTCCCCGCCGGGCGCGCCCCGCTGGTGGTCTGCAACCCGCCGTGGCTGCCGGCCAAGCCCACCTCCTCGGTGGAGTACGCCGTCTACGACCCGAACAGCCGGATGCTGCGCGGCTTCCTCGCGGGCCTCACGGACCATCTGACGCCCGGCGGCGAGGGCTGGCTGATCCTGTCCGACCTCGCCGAGCGCCTCGGGCTGCGCACCCGTGCCGATCTCCTCGCCCTCTTCGAGGCGGCCGGCCTGACCGTGCGCGACCGGCTGGACATCGCCCCCCGGCACCCGAAGGCCCGCGACGCCACCGACCCGCTGCACGCCGCGCGCGCGGCGGAGGTGACGTCGCTGTGGCGCCTGGTGCCCGCCGGAAGCTGACGACGGCCCGGGGCCTCCCCGGGCCCTGTCCACGTCAGGTGCGTACGGCTCATTTCCGTACGCGTCAGGAGTCCTTGCGTACGTAGACGTCGACGCGGCGGCCGCGGATCTCGGTCGAGGTGACGCGTGCGAACTCCTCCGCCAGCACCCGCTTCTTCATGGCCTCGCGCGCCGGTACCGGCCGGGCGGCGGCCGGGGCCGCGTCCGTGACCAGCACGATCCGGCGGTGGGCGCGCATCCCGGCCCGGATCCGGGCGGGCGTGTGCTCGGTGCCCTTGAGCGTGCCGCCGGCCACCGGCCCCTCGCGCAGCGCGAGATCGTCGAGCCCCCGGAACGCGGCCGGGCTCACCAGCGCCGTGTCGCGCCGGGCCGCCGGCAGGAAGAGCACCCCGTCCCCGGCGCGCGCCTGCGCGGCCACCAGCTCGGCCGGCCGGAGCACGTCGTCCACCCGGCTCGCCGCCGTCCGCAGCCCCGTCTCCACGGGCAGCAGCGCCACGAACCCGACGGCGGTCACGCCGGCCAGCAGCACACCGGTACGGAGGCGGTGCCGGCGCGCGGCGACGGCCCGTACGGCCACCGCGAGGGCCAGGCCGGCCGGCAGCGCGAAGCCGATGTTGGTGAAGAGGACGTAGCGGTCGATGTACAGCGGCCGCACGAGGGAGGCGAGCAGCAGACCGGCCTGCGGGACGACGAGCAGCGGCAGCGCGACGGACCCCAGGGAGAGCGCGGGCGGCCGCTGCCCGGCCCCGGCGCGGTGGCCGCGTCCGTACGGCACCCGCGCGCAGCCGAAGCCGATCACGACCAGCGCCGCGATGCCGAGCAGCGTGGTCCAGGCGACCGGCTTGATCCATGACACCTGTTCGGCCTGCGCGCGGCTGGCGAGTACGAGCGGCAGCGCTCCGGCCACCGCGACCGCGGCGGAGACGAGCCAGGGTACGAGGACTCCGCGCCGTCCACGGCGGCGGGCCAGCAGCACCGTCACCGCGTGCGCGGGCAGCACCAGCAGCGAGAACCAGTTCAGCAGGGCGGCGCACAGCACGGCGGCGGCGTACCCCGCCCACCGGCCCAGGAGCCGGAGGCGCGCGCCCGGCTCCGGCCGCTCCCGGTGCGCGCCCGCGCCCCGGACCAGGAGCCAGGTGGCGACGGCGACCGACGCGGTCACCAGCGCATAGGCCCGGCCCTCCTGCGCGTAGTGCTGGATGTTGGGGATCAGCGCGAGGACGAGGCCGGCGGCCAGCCCGGTCCACGGGCCCGCCAGCCGCCGCCCGGTGGCCGCCGTCGCCGCAGCGGCCACCGCCATCGCCAGGACCGACGGCAGCCGCAGCGCCACCAGCCCCGGCCCGCCGAGCGCGAAGACGGCGTGCAGGCACAGGTAGTACAGGCCGTGCACGACGTCGACCTGCCCGAGCATCGCCCAGATCTCCGGCACCGAGCGCCGGGCCGCCTGCCAGGTCGCCGCCTCGTCCCGCCACAGGCTGTGCTGCCGGGTCAGGCCCCAGCAGCCGAGTGCCAGCGCGAGCAGCGCGGGGAGGACGGGGACCAGCGCGGAACGGAGTGCGGTCCGTTCGCCCGTGGGCGCCGTACGCCGAGGGGCGGGCCGGGCCGTCGTGCGGTACGCACGCGCAGGGGTACGGACCGCACGAGTCGGTATCGGGGCGAGATCTGCGGACATGGGCGGCACTCTACACTCCACGTATACACGTAGTTTATACGAGCCCACGGGCCCGTCGCTGCTCCGCCGAGGAAAGGACATCGCCCCGTGAGGAAAGGCCGGGCCCCGCTGGCCGCCGTGATCTGCGCCTGGGTGCTCACCCGCCTGTGGCTCGTGCCCGCCGCGCTGAAGCTCGGCCCTTTCCACGGCGACGGCGGCCTCGACCCGTCCGTGGACCGGGTCTACCGCTCCTGGTTCGCGGTCCTGTCCTCCGGCGCCTTCCCCGCGCACGACGTCAGCTGGCAGTACCCGCCCGGCGCGGCCCTCCCCCTGCTCTCACCCGCGCTCGCCCCGCGCCTCGACTACGGGCACGCCTTCATCATCGGCGCTGCACTGTGCGACGCGATCGTGTTCGCGCTGCTGCTGCGTACCGCCGTCCGCCGTGAGCGGGGCACCCCCGCGCTCACCGGCAGCCGCTGCCGGGCGTTCACCGGCCCCCTCGCCGGGCCCTGGATGTGGACCGCCGGCCTCGCGCTGCTCAGCACGGTCCCGTGGAACCGTTTCGACCTGCACGTCACCGCGGCCGCCATGGCCGCGCTCGCCGTGGCGGCCATGGCCTCCCGGCCGGCCGGGCGCGCCTGGGCGCACCGCGCGTTCGGCGCGCTGACCGCGCTCGCCGCACTGATCAAGGTGTGGCCGGTACTGCTGCTCCTCGGTACGGAGCGGGGGCGCCGTACGCGCGCCGGCTGGACCGCGGCGGCCGTCGGCGCGGCCGTGCTCACCGCCGCCTCCGCCCTCGCCATGCCGCACGCCTTCTCGTTCCTCACGGCGCAGAGCGCACGCGGCATCCAGATCGAGTCGGTCGGATCGCTGCCGTTCCACCTCGCCCGGCACTTCGGGTGGCACGGCACCTGGGCCGCCAAGGACGGCTCGCACGAGTTCGTCGGCCCGTACGTCCCGCAGGTCACCGTCGCGATGCAGGCACTGACCGTACTGAGCCTGGCGTGGCTGCTGTGGTGGCGGCACCGGCGGACAGTCGCCGACGCGCCCTGGGTGCTGCCGGACGCGGCGCTCACCGCGACGCTCCTCTTCGTGGTCACCAGCCGGGTGATCAGCCCGCAGTACCTGATCTGGCTGGTCGGTCTGGCGGCCGTCTGCCTGCTGCGCCCCGGCACCACCCAACGGCCCGTCGCCCGGCTGCTGCTGGCCGCCTGCCTGTGCACGACGCTGGACTTCCCGCTGCTCTACCGCGAACTGCGGGACGACGCAGGTTGGTTGGCCATCGCCAACCTCTCCGTCCGCAACCTGCTGCTGGTCGCGGCCGCCGGACTCTCCGCCGTACGGCTCTGGCGAGCCACCGCCGGAGACGGCCGCCGGAACGACGGCCCCCTTCAGGACGGGCGGGGCGGCGGCCCCCTTCAGGACGGACACCGAAGTGACCGACTCCGTCCGATCCACCCCACCCCTCCCCCTTCCGGGGCAAAAGTGTGATCATGGCACCATGAGCAGCGATATGAGGGTTCCCGTGGACGTCGGATCCGGTGCGCCGGACAGCGGGACGGGGCCGGCCGTCGAGACCGGCACCGCGCCCGTCGCGGGCGGCGAGCTGTACTACGAGGCGGCAGGCTCGGGCCCGGCGGTGGTGCTGCTGCACGAGGGCATGCTCGACCTGACCATGTGGGACGAGCAGTTCGAGTGGCTCGCGCGCGCCGGTCACCGGGTGATCCGGTACGACGCCCGGGGCCACGGCCGCTCCTCCCCGGTCGAGGGGGACTACGCCCACCACGAGGACCTCCGGGCGCTGCTCGCCCATCTCGGCGTCGGCCGCGCGACGTTGATCGGCCACTCGCACGGCGCGCGGGTCGCGCTGGACAGCGCGCTGGCCCACCCGGACACCGTGGCGGCCCTTGTCCTGGCCGCGCCCGGCATCAGCGGCCGGACGTTCACCGACCCGTTCCTGCTCCAGCACATCCGGGAGCAGGTGGCCGCGGTGAGCGCACCGGGCGGCGTGAAGCGCTTCATCGAGCACTTCCTGCGGATGTGGGTGGACGGGCCGCACCGCGAACCGGCCCAGGTCGACCCGGCCTTGCGGGAACGCGTCCGGGCGACGGCGAGGGCCACGGTGACCGCGCACGCCGACGGGATGGGTCGCGGCGCGGCGTTCGAGGTCGGCGCGGCGCACCGGCTGGCGGAGATCCGGGTACCGACCCTCGTCATGGACGGCGACCTCGACAGCACCGACATCTCGGCCAACGCGCACGCGGTGGCCCTCGCGGTGCCGGGCGCCCGGCGCGCCCGCATCCCCGCCGCCGGGCACATGGTGAACCTGGAGAACGCCGAGGAGTTCGACCGCGAACTGGCCGGATTCCTGCGGGGCGCCGCGTACTGACCACCGGCGCCCGCGCCCCCGCTCGGGCCGTGCCCCGCCGGACCCGGCGGGGCCTTCCACCTCCCCCGTCCCCCGTGGCCGCGCACGCGCCACGGGGGACCGCGTCAGACGCCGGGAGAGTCGCCGTCCACCTGGCCGTCCAGCTCGAACGGCTCGCGCAGCGCGGCCAGTTTGAGCAGCCGGATCACGATGGGCCGGAGATTCATGAGCACCAGCCGGCCGCCGCGCTCCGCCAGCTGGTCCCGTACCCGGCACAGCAGGTCGAGACCGCTGCAGTCCATGAACGTGACGTGCCGCAGGTCGATCATCATGGTCTTCTCTCGCCCCGCGCCGCCGCTTCCGGCGTCCGGGAACCCGTCGGGCAGCACCCCAGGCGACAGCGTCGGAAATCCGGAAAGCGTCACGGGAAAGACGTCCGGCAACGGGATCATGTCGGCCGGCGCCTCGGGCAGGACTTCGGGGCAGGCTTCGGTACGCACTTCGGGCAGCGCGTGCACCTTGGGAAGAAGTCTCGGCATGCCCTTCGGCTCGCTCGGTACCGTACGGGACCGGGGAGCGGGGAATATCACCGACCGGCGCAGCGCGAACAGTGCGTTGAGCGCCAGCAGGACGTCGGCTTCGATGCGTAGTGCCATGGCCAGGTCGAGTTCGCCGTGAAGTGCCAGGACCACCGTGTCGCCACCCTGGCGAACGGTTACCTGCACGTCGGCGTCGCTTCCCCCCACGTCACCCCCAGTTGTGCTTAAGGCCGTATCGAACACGGCGATGGGCCGATGCGCACCAGGGTCTGGGATGCACAGGCACCGTAACCGGGCTTTGTGACGCAGAATCGATCAGCCAGGACAGAACGCCTCTGTCGGGTGAATTTTCGCCACATTGCTTGACGGCAGGCCAAGTTCCCGCGGCGGCCGAATGACATCGGAAAAAGCCACGGGAAACACTGGAACTCTGCATTTATGCACGAAATCCCCGACGGGGAAAGCATAAGGGTCCACGACGGCCGGTCAACCCTTTCGAGGCCGCGGCCACCGTGTTTCACCCTGCGGGGGCCGCATTCACCGCGGCCCCCGGCGGGCGGGCGGCTCAGCCCTCCGCGACCAGGTCCGTCGCGACGGCCTCCGCCGCCAGGCCGCAGGCCACGACGGGCAGCGGGACGACGTCCGCGGCGCCCGTCCGCTCCCCGGCCGCCGCCAGCGCAGCGACCAGCGGGAACGGGCGGCGGAAGGACACCGCGAGGGTGCCGTCCGTACGGTGCTGCACCCGCAGCCGCCCGCCGTACAGGTCGGCGGCGACCTGCCCGGTGGCCCCGTCGGCCGACTCCCGCGCCGCCGGCCCGTCCGAGGCGGGCCCGTCCACGGCCCGGCACCCGTCCCCGCCGCCCTCGTCCCGGTCGTCCTCGTCCCGGTCGTCGATCCGTACCGCGCACTGCCCGCCGTCGACCTCGATCGTGAGGCGGTACGCGTCGGCGCTGCCGTGGGACATCACATAGGCCGTCGCCCTGGCGAGGTCCGAGGCCACGGACGCGGCCCCCTCCCCCACGACACCGAGCGCGTCCAGCACCGCACAGGCGAGGACGGTGGCCTCCTTGTCACCACCGGGGCGTCGTCGCGCGCTGAGTGCCCAGCGGAACGCGGGAACTCGGCCGGCGGCCGGGGACATACGGGAGACGGCCGTACTCTGCTCCATGGCCGGACCCTGCTCTCCTTCGGAAGCGGACTTCTCTGCGGGGCTGCTGTCCACGGTCAACGCGCTGAACAGCCCATGACCGGGGTCCGGGGCCACTTGGCCTCACCATAGAACTCACGATCGACGCGGAACCCGCCAATTCCGGCCACGTGCCCCCGTACCGACCTCATCCGCCCCCTGGGCCATCGGCACACCACACCCGTCCCTCCCCGCCCACGTCCGGCGCGGTAAGTCACCACGCCTGCATAACCGGCAGAAGGGACAGTCCGTACGGGACGGCGGTACGGCTACGCGGCGGCCGGCGCCGGAGCGATGTTGTGATTGAGCCGGAAGACGTTGTCCGGGTCGTATGCGGCCTTCACCGCGGCGAGCCGCCGGTGGTTGTCGGCGCCGACCCCGGCGACGACGCGTTCGCCGCCCTCGTCCCCGATGAAGTTCAGGTACACGGCCCCGCTCGACCAGGGCCGCACGGCGTCCCGCAGGCCGCGCGCCCAGCTCCGGGCCCGCTCGTCGTCGGCGGGGTCCTCCCACAGGCCCAGCGGGTGCACCGCCCACGGCGCGGTCCGCCACGGCACCGGGTGGTCCGCCGCGCCCCGCGCGACCGCGCCGCCCTGCGGCAGCAGCAGATGCTGGGACGGCGACGGCACGACCATGTCACCGGCGCGCGTGCAGAAGGTCTCGACGGCGGGGTCGGGCAGCTCGGCCAGGTACTCGGCCGACCAGTAGTTCCGGTAACCGGGCGGGTCGTCGAGCAGGCGCTGGAACTCCGCGTACGGCATGTCCGCGAGCAGCTCGCCCTCGTGCCCGAGGCGCAGCATCGGCGCGATCACCTCCCGCGCCGCCGCCAGCGGCCCCGCGTAGGTGACGAGGCAGGCGCAGGTCAGTCGTCCCACCAGGTGCGCGGGCACGAACTCCTCGGCGGGCCCGGTGAGATACAGCAGCCCGCCGCCGACCTCGTCGGGCGCCGCCGCCATGAAGTCGCGGTACGCGCGCATGACCTCGGGGCCGGCCTCCGGCCGCCACACGAGCAGCGCGAAGCTGAACTCCGGCAGCTCGTACAGCCGGAGCGTGAAGGAGGTCGCGACGCCGAAGTTGCCGCCGCCTCCGTGCAGCGCCCAGAACAGCTCGGGATGCTCCGTCGCGCTCGCCCGCACGGCCTCCCCGGCCGCCGTGACCAGCTCGACCTCCTCCAGGTTGTCGCAGGTCAGCCCGTACTTGCGCTCCAGCCAGCCGGAGCCGCCGCCCAGCGTGTAGCCGCCCACGCCCGTGGTCGAGACCCGCCCGCCGGTGGTCGCCAGGCCGTGCGCGCCGGCCGCCCGGTCGAGGTCCCCCATCGTCGCGCCGCCGCCGACGCGTACGGTGCGGCTCCCGGCGTCGACCGTCGCGGCGTTGATCCGCCGCAGGTCGACGACGAGCCCGCCGTCGTTCACCGCCCGGCCGGCCACGCCGTGCCCGCCGCCGCGCACCGCGATCTCCAGCCCGTGCTCCCGCGCGAACCGCACCGCCACGGCGACGTCCCCGGCGTTCGCGCACCCGGCGATGACCGCGGGACGGCGGTCGATCATCGCGTTGAACACACTGCGCTGCGCGTCGTACGCCGGATCCCCCGGCACGGTGACTTCCCCCGCGAACCCGGCCCGCAGACCCGTCACCGCCGCACCGCTCACCTCACGGGATGCCATCAGATACCCCCTGGTACCCAGCCGGTCGACTCCCCCGTGCCCGGAGCGTAGCGCCGCGCGCCACCCCCGCCAGCCCTCCCGCACAAGGGCGTACGGCGCCGGCGCGGCGGACCGCCGCTCAGCCCCCTCCCCAGAGCGCCCTGCGGTGCTCCGGCGGGGTCCCGGCAGGCGGGAACGCGGTGTCGATGACCTCACGGAGGGCCCGGTAGCAACCGCACGAACGGGCTTCCAGCCGCTCCCGGTCCAGCACGGTGATGGTGCCGCGGCGGTAGCTGATGCACCCCTCGTCGGCCAGTTCACCGGCGACCTCGCTCACCGAGGACCGGCGTACCGCGAGCATCTGCGCGAGGAACTTCTGCGTCAGCCCGAACCGGTCGCTGTGCATCCGGTCGGCCGTCATCAGCAGCCAGCGGGCGCACCGTGCGCGGGTGCGGTGGCTGCGGTTGCAGGCGGCGTTCCGCGCGAGCTGGGTGAACATCGTCTGGGTGTAGTGCTGCATGACCTGCTGGAGCGCGCCGTCCACCACGGCCAGTTCCTGCCGGAAGAGGTCCGCGTCCATCCGCAGCGCCCACCCGGAGACCTGGACGATCGCCCGCTCGGTCGGGATGCCGATGCCCAGGAAGACCGGGAGCCCGACCACGCCCTCGTCGCCGACGGTGGCGACCTCCACGTCCGGGCCCCCCTCCAGCTCGGCGATGATCGAGCAGACGCCGCGCGCGGGGAACCACAGGGCGTCGATCCGCTCGCCGGGCCGGTACAGCACGTCGGAGAGCGCCAGTTCGACCGGCTTGAGCTGGGGGAGCAGCCGCTCCTGCTCCGCCTCCGGCAGCGCGGCCAGGAGCCGGTTGGCCAGCAAGTCTCCGTAACCGGCTGCGCTGCCCGTCATGACCCGCTCGCCTCTTCCTCAGTGCTCAGCCGACGGCCGCCGGCGGAATGACCGTCGCCCACGGAGGCAACGACACCCGCATCAGGCCCGCCGCGCCCGGCACCATCACCAGGCTGACCAGCGCGTGCGCGAGTACCGGCAGGGGCAGTACGAAGTCTACGCAGCCGGTGGCGATCGCGGCGCGGGGCATGCCGAAGGCTTCCGAGGTGGTGATGTCCTGGGCCAGCACCCGTCCCCCGGCGCCCCGTATGTGCCGCACCCCGAGCGCCCCGTCGTCCATCCGGCCCGTCAGCACAGCAGCCAGCAGCCGGGGCCCGAACGCGGCGGCCGCCGACGCGAACACCAGGTCCGCCGCCTCATGACCGTCCACGAGGTTCAGCGACACCTTGCCCTCGGAGGTGAAGGAGGCCGCGTGACCCGCCGGCACGACATGGACGACGCCGGGCGTCAGCCGGTCCCCTTCATCCAGCATCCGCACCGGCAGCGCGGAGCGGTACGCCAGCACCTTCAGGAGCGCGTCGTACTCCCGCACGGGCCGGTGCTGCACCAGCACCACAGCCGCGGGGAACCCCTCGGGCAACGCCGCCAGAACTTGCCGGTAGGCGCTCACACCCCCCAGCGAAGCGGCCAGACACACCACGTCGAAGGCGACCCTGTCCCCCGTCCTCTGCCCGGTACCGAACACGCCCCCAGCCTAATGCCCGCCACCGAACACAGTCACTTCCCCCACCACACCCCGGCCACCCCGAAAACGCCGAAGGCCCCCCGTCGGATCGACGAGGGGCCTTCGCGCTGGTGGGCACAACAGGATTTGAACCTGTGACATCTGCTTTGTAAGTTCACCCGGCTGCCTGCCGGGGCCCGTGTGCCGTACGGCCCCGGGGCTGCAGTGAACCGCTCGGGTCTACCGTCGTCCGCCACTGTTGGTGTCAGCTGCGGATGTCAGTCTCGTGGCGCTCACTGTGGGCCTTCACACAGCGATGGTGTGCTTCCGTGCCCGGCTGCTGTGTCGCACAGTTTCAGGCGTCACTGGGCGAGGCGTCGGCATCGTCGCCAGTCGCAGCGTCACTCTGCCGCAGCTTGTCCGAGAGGCCAGGATTGTGGAGCTTTGATGCAGACTGCTTTTCGCGCGCATCGATTAGCACGCCCGTGATCTTCTTCCCGCTTGTTCTCGAAACGAGTTCAGCCGCTTTGCTGATCTTTTTCTTGATTTCTGGGTGACAGTGGGCGTCTGTGTAGCCGATTGCCACAAAGAACCCTCGACTAACTTCTTCAGAGACCTGGTACTGAGGCTGTTGAGCCAGCACACCATCCCAGAACTTACTGTTGCGGACGAGTTTTATCTCCACGAGAGCCCGCTTCGACCAACCTTGCGAGAACTTGAAGTCAACCGGGCCTCTGCCAGCATTCGACTCGCCTGTCAGGTCGATGTCGTTGGCGCGGCAATAGTGAATCACGCAACTACGGAAGAGGGCTTGCGCAACACGCTCTTCGCGCCCGTAGTTGCCGTTCCGAAGGATTTGCCATCCGTCCTGTTCCTCAATGCTGTGCCGGAAGTTGTCGATGACCACCTCGATGAATCTCTCGAATTCATCAGCGGCCTGCGGTATGAAGTTCAGCGGCACCCGTTCGCTGAGTTGCGAGCCGAGTTCGTACCACTTGACGACGAGGTTCGGGTCATCCGCAACCGAGTACGGCTCCTTCTCCTCTTCCTCGAGGTGCTTCAGGTAGAGGGCTACTACGTCCGGGTTCTGGCGGGCGAGCTTAGCCTTCGCCCGCCGGCCAACGTTGCGGGCGATATCGAAGGTGAGGTCCCCCCTCAACTCCTCGGAAGTCGTCGACCAGGCGTAACTCCAGAAGCCGTCAGGCGTGGCAACGGGGATCTGCCTCAGGAAGCGCTCCGGCGTCAGAATCACCGGCTTCCCGATGTATGGATTGATCGGCAGTTCGAACGTCCCCTCCTTCCAGCGACAGAATTGTCTGCTCCACGCTGCGTTAGCCACCGTGACCGACTGAATGGGTATTTCGTGCCGCCTCGCCACTTCCTGCGTGTACTTGATGAAGTAGCTCTTCAAGATGTTGCACGTCATGTCACTGAGACGATCGACTCCCATACCCCCTTGGAAGAGGGTGAGCATCTCCATATGGGCCACTCGACTCATGCCCAGCCCGGTAGCAACTTTCACGCCTTCGAGCATTTCCTGCTGAAGCCCGCGCCCGGAACCTGAACCATGAGGGCTCCCCTCTGCAACCCCCAAGCAGAATTCGTAAGGCTCCGGGAACAAGAGGAGTTTTTGCGCTTGCTTCCATGACACGGACTCCGCGTCGCCTTCCGACTCCTTGACTAGGTCGAAGACCATTTCAAAGAAGTCAATCAGGTGATCGTGCGCTCCAGCCCACTGCCCCGACGCTTCCTCCCAGATCAGGAAGGGATCAATGAAGAGTTTCGTGTCAGCGGGTAGAAACGTATCGAACCAGTCATCCGCAGCAGTGATGGAGACGTCGAAAACCTCGCTAAAGCGCATGGCCCCTCCCCGTCGTTTGGATAGATGAGTGTGCCACTGCATGTGCCAACTAGGTAGGGCGCAGTCAAATGCATTTGGAGCGCACCGGGGGGCTCTCGTCCACTGCACGAAAACGACAGGTGCGGCGCCCGCGGCGGGATAATGGCTCGGTCCGTAGGCGCGACACGCTCCTCAGCCCCAACGGCGCCGCGTCGAGTGGAACGCCTACGAACCTCGGCCACATGGCGGCAGCAGGTGCTCCCCCTCAACCATGCGCTTCGGGCCCGGTCCGCGCACGTTGGTGCATCCGTGACGGTGGCGGTACGGCGGCCTGCCCCATGCCGGCGTTCTCGTCCGGAGTGCTCGGCCGCGCCGACCCCACCCCTCCCGTAGCTGGCCTTCTTCAGGACTAGGACCTATGGGGCGGTCGGCAGTGCGCGCGCCACGTAAACCGCTCACCGCTTCCGCCCCACCTTCACCACTTCCCACCTGCACTCTTCTCGCCGCCCCCGGGCTCCCCGATGGACACGCCCTGAGCCACGGGCCGCGCTCTGGCTGCTGCCCCTGGACCTGGTGGTGGGTGTCCGTGATGACCCCGGGATCCGCCGGTGGAGGTGTTGGCTGGTGGGGATGACTGCTCGTTCCGGCGCTGCTTTGGGCGGGACAAAGCGTGAAGCGAATTACCCCGTGGCATCTTCGGTGGCGCGGGGCCGGGGCCGGGCGGAGCGGGCCGGAGGCAGGAGCGGCGCCCGAGTCCCCGTGCCCGCGCCGGCCCGTTGGACGGGCCGGTGGGGTGTGATTCGTAGCGGCGGCTGGACAAGCCGTTGGCCTGCGCGCCGGATGCCGAAGGCAAGAGCCCCCACAAGGCCACAAGCCGCAAGCCGGGCGGTTCCCGGAGGGCCCTTCGCGGAGCTCCCGACCTACAAGGCTCGTGGCGGATGCGGGCCTTGATCGACGCCCACGGGCTTCAACGGCGGATCCCAGTGATCGGCGCCAGGTAGGCCTGGCAGGGAACGGCACTCCTTAGCGAGGGCTCTGAGAGTGGCCCCCGCCCCTCCTCCCCGGCCGAAGGACGGGGAGCTTGATGAGGTAGAGAAACCTGTAACAGCTCCCCACCCCACCGTTGGGAGCTCCTACGCGTCGAAGTCGTACTCCAGCACGTAGGAAGCGGAGTCGAGAGTCATCTCGTTGACCTCAACAGGCCGGCCTCCGTCGGCAAAGGCGGTTCGGCAGATGAGCATCACTGGCGTGCCCATGGAGAGGTTGAGCCGCTTCGCTTCGTCCTGGGAGGGCATGCGGGACCGCACTTCTTCGCGGAAGTGGACCGGCTTGGCTCCGAGTTCCGCAAGGCGGGCGTAGGTACCGCCCGGCCCCGTGTCCTTCTGGGTGATCGCCGAGCCCGCGACGAGTTCCGCTGGCAGGTAGCTCGTGGCCAGCAGGACCGGCTTCCCGTCGAGGACGAATCGCCTGCTGCGGACGCAGACAGCCGACTCCGGGTCGACGTCCAGGACCCCCGCGATCCGCTCGGGGGTCGGCTCCTCAGTGACGGTGATTTGGTCCACCGTGAGCTGCCGGCCTTCGGTGTCGGCCGACCAGATCGAGCGGCCTGAGCCCCACTGCTCTTGGGAGAGGCGCTGGATGCCGCGCCGTCGCAGCGGTCGGAACGCCCGGACGAACACGCCGGCGCCCTTGCGTGACTCGGCGAGTCCCTCGGTCTGCAGGACTCCAAGAGCCTGCCGGGCCGTCATCCGGGCCACGTCGTACTTGGCCATGAGGTCGTTCTCACCCGGCAAGCGATCACCAGGGCCGTACTCACCTGCCGTGATTGCCTCCCGAAGCGCGTCAGCAATGCGCTGGTACTTCGGCTGTCGAGCGCCGTTATTCGCGGTCATTGCGTCTCCCTCCTTTCATCCTCTCTAGACAGCCTAGGACATGCCTACGTCGCTGCATCCGGGCCTGGTGCCCCTTCCCGCCACGAGTGAACATCTCTAGAGATCTCTATTGACGTCTCTAGAGATCTGCGCTTCACTCGTAGATGTCTAGAGAGGTCGCCGGAAGGGGTGGCCTCCCAGCAACAAGGGGTGCTCTATGCCTTCGTTCAAGATCGACACGTCGACCGCCGTGGTGTTCGTCGCGACCGCGCCGACCCCGAAGGTCGCCAACCGGAAGACGGGAGAGGTCGCCAAGGACCGCGAGACCGGCGCCGACCTGATGACGGTGGGCCTGCTGGTCTCGGATGAGGGGGAGGGCAACCTCTACCAGGTGTCCGTGCCGGAGACGGGCATCCCCGACGGCCTGACCCCGGGCATGCCGGTCTCGGTCGTGGGCCTGAAGGCGCGGGACTGGGAGAATGAGTTCAACGGCGAGAAGCGGCACGGCATCGCCTTTCGCGCGACGGCCCTCGCGGCGGGTGCCTGATCATGACGGACCTGACCACGGTGCTGGAGGCCACCGGTGCTCTCGCCGGTGCGGGTGGCCTCGGCTACGCCAAGGCCCACGCTCCGCGCGTGTACTGGTCGCTGGTGGGCCTGCCGGTCACGGTGGGTCGGTTCACCTTCAGCTACGGCACCACGATGGACGTGTGCGGGCTGACGGTGCAGCCGTCGAAGCTGCGGGCGTTCATGGTCCGCAACGTCACTCGCGGAGAGGTCCAGCCCGTTCCGCCCAAGGTCCGCCGGGTGCGGGGCACCTCCACCGGTCTGATCGCCACGCTGCGGCTGCCGGCCGGACTGGAGCCTTCGGATGTGGCGGCGGCCTCCAACCGGCTCCGGCACGCCTGGGGAGTTCACTCCGTGACCGTGGTGGAGACCAAGCCCGGCGTGGTGGAGCTGCGGATGACCGGCTACGACGTGCTGCGCCGAGTCAAGATGCCGCGTCGGCGCAAGACGGCCGGGCACATGGTGGTGCCGGTGGCTCTGCGGGAGGACGGCAGCACGTTCGTCCGGGACTACCGCAAGGTCCCCCACGCCCTGACCCTGGGTGCCAACCAGTCCGGCAAGTCCATGTATCAGCGGAACCTGATCACGGGTCTGGCGAAGCTGCCGGTGGGGCTGCTCGGTATCGACTGCAAGCGCGGGGTGGAACAGTCCGCCTACCTCCACCGGCTCTCCGCCCTGGCCACCACTCCGGAGGACGCTGACCGGCTGCTGGAGGTCCTGATCACGGAGATGGAAGAGCGCTTCGACGTGCTCAGTGCCCATCACGTCTCGGACCTGTGGGGCCTGCCGGAGGAGGTGCGGCCGGATCCGCTGGTGCTCCTTGTCGATGAGGTCGCCGAGCTGTTCCTGACCGCCGCGAAGAAGGATGAGGAACGCCGGGACCGTATGGTCATGCGGATGGTGCGGCTGGCTCAGATGGCCCGGGCGGTCGGCATCTACCTGGAGGTTTGCGGCCAGCGCTTCGGTTCCGAGCTGGGCAAGGGCGCCACTATGCTCCGTGCCCAGCTCACCGGCCGCGTCGTCCATCGCGTCAACGACAAGCAGACCGGCGAAATGGGCCTGGGAGATGTGTCTCCGGACGCGGTCATGGCCGCCACCGCCATCGCCGCTGACCGGCCCGGTGTCGCGGTGGCCGGGGACTCCTCCGGCGGCTGGTTCCGCATCCGCACCCCGGAGACCACCCCCGCCGTGGCAACGGCCGTCTGCCGCCAGTACGCCCACCTCGCCCCGCACCCGCCGTACCTGGCCCCGTTCCGCCCGGTGCTGCCGGCCGAAACCGCCGCCGATGACGCGCCCTCGCTGATCAAGCCGCAGCCCGTCACCGAGTAACACCCCCCGTCACCGGTTGGTGCGCCGTCTCGCGCCAGGTCCCTACCCCGCCCATGTCGGAAACCGGATCGAGAGGACTCCTGGTCATGGCCGCCTCCAAGCGCACGTCCCCCAGCAAGGCTCCGACGAACTGCCTCGACTGCAACGGCAAGGGCGAGACCAGCACTGCCGTCCGCGTCGGTCCCCGTGGCAAGAAGCTCACCGACCACCAGCAGGCCGCGCTGTGCACCACCTGCTGGGGCACCGGCGACATCACCCGCGCCGCGGGCTGAGGAGGGAGCTCCCGGGTGCGGTTCTACCTGACCACCCACAAGAAGCACTGGGTCAAGCTCACCGACAAACCGCTGTTTCTCAAGGCCGAGCACTTCGCCAACGCGCGCACCCTGCCGCAGGCGAAGGGCCCATACGCGGTGGACTCCGGTGGTTTCTCGGAACTTCAGCGACACGGGCGCTGGACGCGTACCCCGCGCCAGTACATCGGGGACCTGCGGCGTATCTGGGAGTGCGTGGGTCCGTTCGATTGGGCGGCGCCGCAGGACTGGATGTGCGAGCCGATCATGATCCAGGGCGGCACCGCCGGCGGCCAGCGCTTCGTCGGCACGCACCTGAGCATCACCGAGCACCAGCGCCGCACCGTGGCCAACTACCTGGAGCTGCGCTCCCTCGCTCCGGACCTGCCGATCGTGCCCGTGCTCCAGGGCTGGGAGCTCCCGGACTACAAGCGCTGCGTGACCCTGTACGAGCGGGCCGGGGTGGACCTGACCCGCGAGCCCACGGTGGGGCTGGGCTCGGTCTGCCGCCGGCAGGCCACCCGCGAAGCCTCCACCATCGTCACCACCCTCGCCGCCCACGGGATACGCCTGCACGGCTTCGGCTTCAAAACCCTGGGCCTAGAGAAGGTCGGCCACCTCATGGCCTCCGCCGACTCCGCCGCCTGGAGCTACCACGCCCGCAAACGGCCCCCCCATGCCCGGCCACCCGCACAAAAACTGCGCCAACTGCCTCGAATACGCCCTGGCCTGGCGAACCCGCGTCCTGAACGCCCTGCCCACGCCCCCACTGACCCAGCAGCTCTGCCTGTTCTGAAGAAAGGAGGACGCGATGACCAAGCCGCAGGCGGAACGCACCGCGATCCTCGTCGCCGGGAGCGTGATCATGCTTCTGACGATCGCCGCGTTCTGGCTGTCCTACGCCCATCTCGCCTCGGTCGCCGAGTCCCATGGCCTGGCCGCCTCTCCGGTACGCCGGTGGGCCTGGCCGGGCACGATCGACCTGTTCATCCTGGCCGGTGAGGTCCTGATGTTCCGCGCCGCGCTCCGGCACGTGACCGACTGGTGGGCCATCGGTCTCACGGTTGCCGGATCGCTTGGCAGCATCGGGCTCAACGTCGCCGGAGTCGGCACTGATGCCCCGCTCCTGGACTACGTGGTGGCCGCCGTGCCGCCGTCCGCCGCACTGCTGGCCTTCGGCGCCCTGATGCGGCAGGTCCACACCCTGGTCACCGACCCCGCCCCGGCGGCCGAGCCGATCCCAGAGCCAGTCACCGTCGAACGGGCCCCGGAACCCATGCCGGCCGAACTGGCCGCGCCCGAACCTGAGTCTGCCACCGAAGAGGTGCCCCAACCCGAGCCAGTGCCCGAACCGCTTCCCAAGCCCGCTCCGGTCGCGCCGTCGCCCCGGCCCGCCCCGTCGCCGCCCGCGGTTCCCCCGGCGCTGCTCGATCACGCCCGGAAGGTCGCCGACACCCACCAGGCCACCACCGGGGCCCCGATCGACTCCGACACCCTCCGCGCCCGGCTCGGTATCCCGCCGGTCGTCGCCGAGGCCATCTCCGCGCAACTCGCCTGAAAGGACGTCTGACATGCCCCGCCCGAACCGCTTCTACAACGTGCTCCGCTTAGGCCCGGTCAAGGTCGGCTCCCACTACGACGGCCGGGGACGGACCAAGCACACCGCCGCGTGCACCGTGCCCCGCTGCGGCTTCTCCGTCGATTACGACGACCGCGCCGCCGCCGAACTCGCCGCCCGCACCCACCGCTGCAACCCCTGACCGGAGGGAGGGAAGCGTCATGCGTCACCCGGACGCCCAGCTCCGCGCCAACCACCGCCCGGCCGATCTAATCCCGCCCGGCATCCACCCCGGTGACGTCGTCGTCATCCAGGCCCCGCCCCGCTCCTACGCCGGGCCGATCCTGCTGACCATCACGATCTCCCTCGGCGCGGCCTTCGTCATCGTCGTCCTGGCCGTCGCCTTCAAGGTCGCTGTCGCGGCCGCCGCTGCAGCCGTGCCCACCGTGGGTGGCGCCAGCGTCAGCCTCAAGCTCGCTCGCAAGCGCTAGCGGCCCCCGGGGCGGCCTCAACCGCCAAGTTTCCGCCGCCCCGGGCGCCTGACCCCTTCCAGATCCCCAGACCCGAAAGGGACTCCTCATGATGCCCGAGAACGCCCCTGCCCGCGTCCGGCTCTGCCCCGACTGCGACGGCTTCCCCACCGTCGCCATCACCACGGGCCAGACCAACTCCGACGGAACGCGTCAGACCCTCACCGTCGTCTGCCGCACCTGCGAGGGCACCGGCACCGTCACCCGCCGCGCTGCGGTCCGTGAGGTGTCCGCGTGAGTGACGCCGCCACCCTGGCGGGCCTGGACCCGACCACCCTGGGGGACCTCCTCCGGGTGGCCGGGTCCCCCGGCTTCGACCGCTGGGAAGACCAGATCCGCCGCACCGGCGGCTGCTCCGACCCCATCCACCTCACCGGCGCCACGAAGACGTTCGACCGCGCGACCGGCGCCGTCCTGCACGCCTACTCCACCGATGTCGAGCCCGGTGGGCGGCTCCGGGTGGCCTGCGGAAACCGCCGCGCATCCCGCTGCCCCTCCTGCGCCTGGACCTACGCCGGAGACACCTACCACCTCATCCGCGCCGGGCTCACTGGAGACGAAGCCAAGGGCACTCCGGAGACCGTCCGCGACCACCCGCGCGTCTTCGCCACCCTGACCGCCCCGTCCTTCGGTCCGGTGCACAATCGTCCCGACAAGGGCCGCCGTCCCTGCCGCTGCGGCGTTCACCACCAGGAGGACGCGCCCGAACTGGGGACCGCGCTGGATCCGGAGGCTTACGACTACGCGGGGGCGGTGCTGTGGAACAACCACGCCGGTCACCTGTGGCGGTACGTGACCATCTACCTGCCCCGGGAGCTGGCCAAGCGCGCCGGCATCACCCAGCGCGAGCTGAAGGAACGGCTCCGGGTGTCCTACGGCAAGGTCGCCGAGTACCAGAAGCGCGGCGCGATCCACTTCCACGCCGTCATCCGCTTCGACGGACCTGACGGCCCGGACACCGCGCCCCCGTCCTGGGCGACCCATGACCTACTCACTGATGCCCTGCGGGCTGCCGCTACCCGCGCTGAGATCGTTCTCGGTCCTGTCGGCGATCAGCCGGAACGGGTCCTGCGCTGGGGAAAGCAGCTCGATGTCCAGCGCATCGGGGCCTTCGGTGCGGGTGAGGATCTGACCGAACAGGCCGTGGCGTCCTACGTGGCGAAGTACGCCACCAAGGCCGCCGAGACCACAGGCACCGTGGACCGCCGCATCGGCGAAATGCACGAGCTGGACAAGCACCCCGACCTGCCCGACCACACCCGCCGCCTGATCCGCGCCTGCCGCGACCTGGACGAGCTGTACCCGGACCGGAAGCTGTGGCAGTGGGCTCACACGCTCGGCTTCCGCGGCCACTTCTCCACCAAATCCCGCCGCTACTCCACCACCCTCGGCGCCCTGCGCCAGGTCCGCGCCGACTACCGCGCCGCCCAACAGCGCGCCGCCCTCGGCCTCCCCGACCCCGACGACCACCCCGAGGCCACCACCCGCGTGATCGCCCACTGGGCCTACGCCGGCCACGGCCACACCCCCGGTGAGTCCTGGCTCGCCGCCAACATCGCCCGCGAGATCCAAGCCAACCGCGACCTCGCCAAGGAAGTACGCGCCGAACTCGACACCGAAGGAGACGACTGGTCATGACTGCCGCCACTGACGAACTGCTGACGGTGCCGGAGGTCATGACCCGGCTCAAGCTCGGCCGCTCCACCATCTACGACCTGATCCGCTCGCGGCGCCTGGTCTCCATCAAGGTCGGCCGCGCCCGCCGTATCCCCCTCTCCTCCCTCCGCGACTTCATCGCCGACCAGATCGCCGAGGCCGCCTGATGGCACAGCAGCGCAAGCGCAACCCCAACGGCGCCGGCACCATCACCAAGCGCAAGGACGGGCGCTACCAGGCTGCGGTGTACGTCCTGCAGCCCGACGGCACGCGCGCCCGGAAGTTCGCCTACGGCAAGACGTGGGCCGAGTGCGACACCAAGCGTCGTGACCTGCTGAACAAGGTCGACAACGGTGTGCCTGTGCCCACGCGGTCGGCCAAGCTCGCTGAGTGGCTGCCGTACTGGCTGGAGAACATCATCAAGCCGCGTCGGAAGCGCACGACGTACGCGAAGTACGAGGTACACGTGCGTCTCTACCTGGTGCCCATGCTCGGCACCAAGCGACTCGAATCGCTGAGTGTCGGGGACGTGCGGCGCTTCCTGGGCCAGGTCGAGCGCAAGAAGTCGGCGGCCACTGCCAAGGAGTCGCACCGGGTTCTGCGTACCGCGCTCATGGCGGCCTGTCGAGAGGAGCTGATCACGCGGAACGTCGCCACGCTCGTTGAGCCGCCGTCGCCGGAGTCTCGGGACCTCTCCCCCTGGTCGCTGGACGAGACCCTGGCGTTCCTGTCAGTGTCCCGGGGCGACTCGCTCTACGCGGCCTTCGTGCTGGCCATCGCGCTCGGCTTCCGGCGGGGTGAGATCGTCGGGCTTCGGTGGTCGGACGTCGACCTGGACAAGCGGGAGATCCGGGTTCGGAAGCAGCGGCAGCGGGTTCGTGGGGAGGCGTACGACGATGATCCGAAGGGGCGCCGTCGTCGGCAGACCTTGCCCCTGCCGGCCATGTGCCTCGCGCCTCTCCGGTGGCAGCGGTTGCGGCAGGCCGCCATGCGTGAGCGGGCTGGGAAGGACTGGGAGGAGACGGACTACATCTTCACGACTCGGACCGGGAAGCCGATCGAGCCCCGGAACCTGTACCGGTCGTTCACCCGGGTTGCGAAGAATGCAGACCTTCGAGTGATCCGGCTGCACGATGCCCGGCATGGGTGCGCGACCCTGTTGACCGCTGCTGGGGTGGCTCCCCGGGTCGTGATGGAGATCCTGGGGCACAGCCAGATCGCGATCACGATGAACACGTACACGCACGTGGTGCAGGACACGCAGCGTGAGGCCGTAAGCCACATGGATCGGCTGCTGCTCCGGAGGCGTCCCGAAAGTCGCTGATCAGCGGCGTTGATGTCGAATCTGGATGTCAAAGACCCCCAGCCTTGATCGGCTGGGGGTCTTCGCGCCGGTGGGCACAACAGGATTTGAACCTGTGACATCTGCTTTGTAAGAGCAGCGCTCTACCGCTGAGCTATGCGCCCGGATGAACCGACAGACTACCTTGCCCGCAGGGATGGTTCGCAAACCGGTGGGGGAAGCGTCCGGATGGTGAACCGACCGGCCGGTGTGTTCGTCCGTACAGGGTGGGAGAATGGCTTCGGGCCTGGGGCGACGCGATCGGGAGAAGGTTGTGACGGCGACATACACGCGGCCGTACGAGCAGCGAGCACGTCGTCAGGCCGGTGGGGGCTTCCGGGGCGGCCGGAGTGCCCGGGCAGCCGCGGCGGTGCGGGACATGGCGGCGCTGGTGCTGCTGCCGGTGCCGGTACTGGCCGCGGCGGTGGCCGGTGGGGGGATGATGGCGTTCGCCGGGGGCGGGACCCGACGCTGGTTCGGGCGCGGGGAGAGCCAGCGGGCCGAGGCGCAGGCGGCGAAGGACGCCGCGGCGGCCGCGTTCTACGAGCTGGACACCGCGCAGCGGGACCTGCGGATCTCGATCGAGACGATCACGGCGGTGGACGATTCCGCCGGGGCGCGGCGGGCCGCCGAGGGGTACGCGAGTCTGGGGCGGCGGATCGACGAGGTCAGCCGAACGTACATCGCGGCCGTGGACGCGCACGACCTGGATCGTGATGATCTGGACGGTGGCGCCGCCTCGCGGGCACGCGCCGATCTGACCCGGGCGAAGGACGAGCTGACGGCGGTCGGCAAGGAGCTGGAGCGGTTCGCCGAGGGGCTCGGGCCGCTGCTGCGGACGGCGGAGACGCAGCTCGCGCGGCTGGCGCCGGCGGTGGAGCGGGCGCGGCAGGCGCTGCTGGCCGCGACGCAGGCGCTGGACGCGGTCAGAGCGCGCGGGCTGAGAGCCGACGAGCTGGCGGCGCGGCTGGCGGCGCTGTCGCCGGAGCTGACGAAGCTGAACCAGGGCGCCGGGCAGCACGGCGTGCCGGAGACGATCCACCGGGCCGACGACGTGCTGCGCCGCGCCGAGGCGATCCGTACGGAGGCGGAGCGGCTCCCGGAGAAGGCCGCGGAGATCGACAAGCGGCTGGTGTCGCTGCGGACGCGGGCGCAGGCGATCACGACGCGGGCCGGCGGCGTGGAGCCGGTGCTGAGCGAGCTGCGCCGGCGGTACAGCGTGGCCTGCTGGCAGGACCTGCAGCAGGTGCCGGACCAGGCGACGGACGCGGTGCGGCAGGCGGAGGCCAAGCTGCGGGAGGCGCAGGGCGCGCGGGACGAGCAGCGGTGGGCGGACGCGACGAGCCTGCTGGCGACCGTGCGGGTCCTGCTGAATACGACCGACGAGGCGGTGACGGCCGCCGGGGACCGGCTGCGGCGGCTGGACGAGGTCTCCTTCGACCGGCGCAAGGAGGTCGAGCGGACGCGGTTCGCGATCCGGGACGCGCAGCGGCTGGCGATGGCGGGCCGCAGTACGCCGGATCCGCGGCACGCGCGGCCGCTGGACGAGGCGGTGGCGCGGCTGGAGCGGGCGGAGGCCGGACTGGAGGGCAGCCGGCACCCGGACTGGTGGCACTTCCTGACGGAGACGGACGCGGTACGGGAGACGGCCGCGGGCGTGGTCCGGGCGATCCGCGAGGAGCGGGGCGGCACGACCGGCTGATCCGGCGGCGCCGTGCGAGGACGGATGCGAGGCACGGCCCCGGCCACCGGCGGCGGTGCCTGCGATGGCGCCCGCGCGCGCCCTGGCGGAAGCTGGAGGACGTACGGCTTTCCGGCGGTCCTGCCGCGTACGTCTGTGCAAAGGAGGCCGGTCATGGCTGTCGGCCATGCCCTTCGCGGGCCTTTCCCGCGCCACCGGCGGCGCATCACGCTCGATGAGCATCTGCCCGTCGACCACCGGCTGAGCAGGTTCTACCGGTTCGGCGCCGGGCTGATGGGGCTGGTGCTCGTCGCCTTCGGCGTCCTCGGCCTGATCGACCGGATCGGGTTCTTCGACACCGGCGGCGACACGGTCGCGGGTCTGAACACCAACGGCGCGCTGAGCGTGCTGTCCGTCCTCATCGGCCTGCTGCTCTTCGTCGGGATGGTGATCGGCGGGAACTTCGCCTCCACCCTGAACGCCGTGCTCGGCGTCGCCTTCCTGCTGAGCGGCTTCATCAACCTGGCCATCCTGGAGACCGGCTTCAACTATCTCGCCTTCCGCCTCCAGAACGTCCTCTTCAGCTTCGCCGTCGGACTGCTGCTGCTGGTCTTCGGCATGTACGGCCGGGTCAGCGGCGGCCTGCCGCACAACAACCCGTACTGGCGCGCGCGGCACCCGGAGGCGGTTCCCCTCGCCGCTCGCCCGACGCCCCAGCAGGCCGCCCTGCTGCGCAAGGCCGAGCGGGAGGCGGCGCAGCGGGAGCTGCTGAACCGTGCGCACCGCGGCCGGACGGCCCGGCGGTACAGCCGCGAGGCGGGGCTCCGGCAGAAGCTGGGGCGCGCGCGCCGGGACGACACGCCGCCGCACGCACCGGGAGAATCATGGACTTCAGCACAGCGCTCCGGGCCGGGCGACTCGTCGCCATCATCCGCGGCGAGGACCCGGAGGCGTCCTTCCGTACGGTCATGACCCTGGCCGAGGAGGGGGTGCGGCTGGTGGAGGTCTCGCTCGGCGGCGCGGACGCGCTCGGCGTCATCCGGCGGGCGCGGCAGGAGCTGGGGCCGGACGCGTGGCTGGGCGCGGGCACCGTCACCACCGCCGAGGACGTCGTACGGGCCGCCGAGGCCGGCGCGAACCTGGCGGTCACGCCGGGGCTGGGCGCGGGCGTCGACGAGTGCGTACGCCGTGAGCTGCCGGTGGTGGCAGGGGTACTGACGCCGACCGAGGTGATCGCGGCGCAGGCCGCGGGCGCGACGGCCCTGAAGCTCTTCCCCGCCTCCCTCGGCGGGCCCGCGTACCTGAAGGCGCTGCGGGCGCCCTTCCCCGAGCTGCCGTTCGTCCCGGTGGGCGGGGTGGACGCGGCGGCGGCCCGCGCGTACCTGGCCGCGGGCGCGGTGGCGGTGGGCGTCGGCTCGCCGCTGATCGGGGACGCGGCGGACGGCGGCGACCTGGCCGGGCTGCGCCGGCGCGCCGCGGACTTCCTGACGGAGTGCGCGGAGGGCGCGGAGGGACTGGCGTGAGCGGTGCGGAGACCGCTCTCCCGGCGGGCACGCCCGGCGCGCCGGGCCACCGTATTCTTGGGCCATGCCCCGTTACGAGTACCGCTGCCGCTCCTGTGAGACGACCTTCGAGGTCAGCCGGCCGATGGCCGAGTCCGCCGCGCCCGCGCCCTGCCCCGACGGGCACGCGGACACAGTGAAGCTGCTGTCGGCCGTGGCGGTGGGCGGCACGGCCGCCGCGCCGGCCCCGAGCGGTGGCGGTGGCGGCGGCTGCTGCGGGGGCGGCTGCTGCGGCTGAGCCGCCACCCGCGGCCGCTAGCGGGCCCCGGCGGCGTCCGCCACCTCCCCCAGAAACGCCCGTACGATCTCCTCCCCCGCCGCCGCGCCGCGCTCCTCCAGCGCGGTGACGTGCGGCGCCGCCCAGCCCGCATCGGCCAGTTCGCCGTGGCCCGGGCGCCAGCCGCGGTCGGCCGCGAGCAGCAGGTCGGCGTCCAGGAGGGAGTCGCCGGCCGCGACGACACGGTCGGCGCCCGCGCGGCGGGCGGCCTCACGGACCGCCGCGCTCTTGGTGAGCGGCTTCGGCACGGCGTAGACCTTCCGGCCCTGGAGGGAGACGGTCCAGCCGCGCCCCTCGGCCCAGCCGACGAGGTCCTTCACCCAGGTCTCCGGCAGCCGCTCCCGGTCCACGACGAGGTACGCGAAGAGGTCCTCGGCGGTGCGCTCCTTCAGCAGCCAGGACGCGTCCGCCATGCGCAGGAGGTGTGCCCGGACCTCGTCCAGCGGGGCGCATTCGTCGGCCAGCCGGGCCGCGACCGTGCGCTGCCAGTCCGGGTCGGACTCGCCGTCGACCAGGAGATGGCCGCCGTTCGCGCACACCGCGAACCGGGGCGCGGGCCCCGGGAGATGGATGCGCCCGTACTGCTCGCGGGTGCGGGTGGTGGCCGGTACGAAACAGGCGCCGCGGGCGGCCGCCAGGGTGGCGAGCAGCGCGGCGGCGGTCTCGGTGAGGTACGACAGCGGCTTGTGGCCGTACACCTCGACGCAGAGCAGGCGGGGCGCCTGCGCGTCGGGTCCGGTCAGGCCGAGCGCGGCGGCCGAGTAGATGAGGGTGCGGTCGAGGTCGCTGGCGACCAGCACGGGCGTCGGTGAGCCGGTCACTTCGCCGCCACCGCCCGGCCGTCGGCGCCGGTCGCGCCGCGGGTGTAGCGCGGGTGGATCAGTCCGACGCAGCTGTACGGCAGGTCGTCGGTCTCCTCGACGGGCACGCCGCGCTGCGCGGCCAGCAGCCGGATGTGTTCCAGGTCCGCGCCCGCGCCCTTGCGCGCGAGGATCTTCCAGGGGACGCGGCGCAGCAGCACGCGGGTGGTCTCGCCGACGCCGGGCTTGACGAGGTTCACGTCGTGGATGCCGTACGTCTCGCTGATCCGTTCCACGGCGGCCCAGCCCGCCCAGGTGGGCGCGCGGTCGGCGGCGAGCAGCGCGGCTGCGTCGGCGCGGGCGTCGGCGGCGACCTCGTCGAAGCGGGCCGCGACGGTGTCGAGGAAGTGCTGGGAGACGTCCGTGTCCGCCAGCTCGCGGTAGAACTTCGCGCCGTGGAAGTCGTCCGGGCCCACCAGGTCGGCGCGGAGGACGGTACGGGAGACCAGGCCGGAGACGGTGGAGTTCAGGCAGGCGGACGGGATCAGGAAGTCGTCGCGGGTGCCGTAGGTGTCCACGCAGCCGCCGGGGTCGGCGAGGACCGCGATACGCGGGTCGAAGCCGGCGCCGGGGAAGCCGTCGAGCGCCTGGGCCAGTTCCCGGGTGATCGCGCCCTTGCCGGTCCAGCCGTCGACGAAGACCACGTCGGCCGGGTCGTGGTGGGCGGCGAGCCAGCGCAGCGCGGTGGTGTCGATGCCGCGGCCCCGCACGATCGATATGGCGTAGTGCGGCAGGTCCAGGCCGTGCGCGTGCCGGGCCCAGCGGCGCATCAGGACGCCGACGGGGGTGCCGGCGCGGGCGAGGGAGACCAGAACCGGGCGGGGAGACCGCTCGGCGAGGACCGTCTCGGTGACCGCGCCGACGGCGCGGGCGATGCGGGCCGCCGAGGTCTCCAGCGCCGCGTGGAAGAGGGCCTGGTACTCCTCGCTGGGCTGGTACTCCACGGGCAGCGACTCGGCGTAGTGCGCGCCACCGCGCTGGATGGCCTCCTCGCGCTCCTCGGTGGGGGCTTCGAGGGTGACGTCGGAGAAGTCCTGGAGCAGCCAGCCGACGTCGTCGGCGGCGTAGGAGGAGAAGGCGGGGCCGCGCAGGGGCGCCTGCATGTCGGTACGGACCTCCGTACGAGGACGGGGCACGTCCGGCGCCGCGGGCGACGGCGGTACGTACGAGGGGACGACGCCGAGCAGCACGCGGTCGGTGTGCGCGGCGAGGGCGGCCAACAGGCCGCCGGGGGCGTGGAGTTCGGGGGTGTCGCCGGCCGAGTCGACGAGGGCGACGACCGCGTCGAAGCGGCGGGCCGGGTCGGCGCCGGGCGCGACGTTGTAGGCGTAGCGCTCGCCGGGGCCGTCCACCGGGCGGTCGTGGGCCGGGAAGGCGAGCCGGGTGCGGATGGCGTAGCCGGGGTCGTCCACGGCGAGCACCGGGGAGCGGGTGGTGGTGGAGAAGCGGACCTCGGCGGGCAGGGCGTCGTCCAGCGCGCCGGCCAGCCGCAGGGGTGCGTACATCAGCTCCTCGTTGCCGAGGACGAGGACCCGGGCCCGCTCCGTGCGCCCGGTCTCCCCCAGCGCCGCGGCGATCCGGGCCGCCATGTCCGGCAGCGCGGCCTCCAGGCGGGCGCGGTGGGCGGGGGTGAAGCCGTGCCGTCCGCCGTCGGGGAGCCCTGCGGGCCAGGCCAGTTCGACGCGGGTGAGGCCGGCCGGTGCGGGGGCGGCCGGTTCGGGTGCGCCGGCCGGCTCGTAACGCGCCACCAGCTCCTGCCCGCGCTCCAGTACCCCGTCCGGCAGCGCCACCGTGCCCGCCGTAAGGGCGACGAGGTCGACCCGCGTCCCCAGGTCGGCGGCGAACTTCTCCAGACGGGCGCGGTCGGCCGCGGACCGCATGTCGGTCAGCGCGACGATCACGTACCGCGGGCGGGGGAAGCGGGCGTGCAGGGCCTCGATGGTGTTGAGGACCGTGCGTCCGGTGGAGAACTCGTCGTCGACCAGGATCAGCGGGCCGTCGCCGGTGAGCAGCCCGGTGTCCTCGGGCAGCAGGAGGTGCGAGGTGGCGTGGCTGTGCTCCTCCTCGAAGCCGCCGGCCTGCGCGACACCGGGCACGGGGCGGCGGGTGGAGTGCACGTACGGGGCGAGCGCCAGACCGTCGGCGACGCTGTGCCCGAGCCCGGTGGCGGTCTCGGCGTAACCCAGGACCACCGCGCGGGCCGCCGCCTCGTCACCGAGCAGGGCCCGTACCCGGCGGCCCAGGCCGTGCCCCGCGTCATGCACCACCGACGGGCGCTGCGGCACGTGCTTGCCGAGCACCTGCGACACCAGCAGGTGGGCCCGCTTGGGGTTGCGCCGCAGCGCGAGCCCCACCAGGCCGGGCAGCTCGGCCGCACCGTTCAGTTCGACCCCGAGCCGCTCCGCGACCCACTCGCCGGTCCACACCACCGTGTTGTTCTCCTTCGCCGTCTTCTCTGTCATGCGTCCGCCCCCGGCAGCCCCGCCGCCAGCAGTTCCACGAAGCTGACGCCCTCGCGCGCGACGCCGAAGACCTCGGCGCGCAGCAGCGTGCGCTCCGCCCAGGCGCGGTGCGGCTTCACCTCGTTCATCTTGTTCGTGTACGAGGAGCGCAGGACGCCGCCGCCGTCGCGCTCGGGGCGCAGGATGTCGGCCGCGTCGCTGAACTCCTCGTGGCTGACCACCGACAGCGCGTGCACCGGGGCGACGTGCGAGGGGTGGATGCAGGTCTTGCCCTGGAGGCCGTTGGCCCGGTCCAGCTCGATCTCTCGGAGCAGGCCGTCCATGGCGTGCTCGATGAGGGAGGTGCGCAGCTCCTCGGCGCGCCCGAGGAAGGGGCTCTGCCGCAGCTGGGGCTTGAACATCCGCTCGTGCAGCCGGAAGTACTCCCAGACCGGCCCGGTGACGGTGAAGCCGGTGCCGTCGGCGCGGCCGAGGACGTTGACGACGTCGGCGATGACGGAGGCGACGATCCGTACGTCGTACGCGGTCATGTCCGGCGCGCGGCGCAGGCCGTAGGCGGAGCAGAAGTCGGTGACGCCGAGCCGCAGTGCGAGGACGCGGTCCCGGTAGGCGTCCACGGTGCGGGCGATGCCCTGCAGGGTCTCCGTCCGGCTCTCCAGATGGAGCAGCTCGGGGGACTCCAGGACCGGCATCGCGAACAGCCGCCGTCCGCAGGACGCTTCGGCGGCGGTGAGGGCCTCCAGGAAGGGGACGCCGCGCAGTGCGGTGAACTTCGGCAGCACGAATCCGGTGAGCAGCCGGACGGCCGGGCCGAGCCGCCGCACCAGGTCGGGTATCTGGTCGGGGGTGCGGACGCGGATGAAGAGCAGGGGCAGCGGGGTGCCGGGGTGACAAGATCCGGTTTCGGCCAGCTCGGTGAACTGCCGTACGAGGTTGTCCTCGCCGGCCGCCACGTCGCCGTCGCCGATGGAGTCCTCCAGGCACAGCACCATCGACACCACGCCGCGCTTGGCCTGCTTGATCACGTCGGCGGCCAGCCGCTCCCTGGTCGCGGGCGAGTAGAGGGTGGCGCCGAGGGCGACGGCGAGCAGCCGCTGCGGGGAGTCCGCGGTGAACTCCGCCGGCTCCTGGTGGAACAGCGTGGCGCGTACGTCGGATGACAGGTGTCCGAAATGACGCATACAACTCCCCGGGTGCGGGCGGGATTCGGCCACCCCTGTGGTTCTTTCCTCGGTGTCCGGTGTCCGGATCCGGCCGGTAATCGTACGTGTGGGCCCCTGCGGAAAGTTCCCGCGCGGGTGAAAATCACGTGTCATGTGCCCGGCAAACGGGTGCGGGACGCCGCCGATCCCCGCGCCGGCGTGCCCCCGCGTTGTCCGTCACCCCGCTCAGCAGGCAGGATGACGCCATGACGCACGCCATGCAGAAGGGGTCGAACGTACCCCTCGACGCCACTGCCGTACGGGCCGTCCTCCGCTGGACACCGGGCACGGGAGTGCCCGATGTGGACGCCTCGGCGCTGTTGCTGGGCCCCGAGGGGCGCGTGCGCGCGGACGCGGACTTCGTGTTCTACAACCAGCCCCGGCACCCCAGCGGCCTGGTGCGTCATCTTCCCAAGAAGCAGCTGGCCGACGCGCTGACCGACACCATCGAGGCGGACCTCGCCGCGCTGGACCCGTCGGTGGACCGGGTGGTGCTGGCCGCTTCCTCGGACAGCGCCCCCTTCGGGCGGGTGACGGACCTGCGACTGGAGCTCTACGACGCGGCACGGGGAGACGGCGGGCCACTGGCGGTGTTCGAGGTGGAGCCGGAGACCGGCGAGGAGACCGCACTGATCTGCGGCGAGCTGTACCGGCGCGCGGACGCCTGGAAGTTCCGGGCGCTGGGCCAGGGCTACGACAGCGGACTGATCGGGCTGGCGACGGAGTTCGGCATCTCGGTGGACGAGGGCGAGGACGCCGGGGACGGGGCCGTACGGCCGCCCGAGGGGGCGACGGCAGCGCCGGGGTCGGAGGACGCGACCCGCGCGGTGCCCGGGCCGCCCTCCGCCGGTCCCGAGGACGTCACGCAGGCGGTGCCGGAGCCGGTGCCGTTCCCCGAACCGGCCGCCGGGACCGCCGGGCCCACCGGGGCCGCCGCGGCGGCCTTCGCGCCGCCGCCGCAGTCCACCGGCGCGCCGGCGGGCGGCTACGGCTATCCGGAGAACGTGCCCCCGCCGCCCCCGATGCCGCCCGGCCCGCCCGCGTACGGCTATCCGGGCCCGCCGCCCGAGGCGCCCCCGGGTCCCGCGTACGGCTACCCGGGCCCGGTGCAGGGCGGCGCCCGGCCCGCGTACGGCTATCCGCAGCCGCAGACCGCGGCCGACGGCTACGGCTACCCGCCGCCCGCGCCCGGCCCGCAGCCCACCGGCCCGGTGCCGGAGGCCGCGCCGCTGGTACTGCCGCCCCAGGGACCGCAGTTCCAGCGCCGCTGAGCGAGCGCCGCTGAACCGTTGCCGAGGGCGGGCGCGCGCACCGCGGGCGCCCGGCCCTCACACCTTGCTCTTGTACCCGCGGCCCCACTGCAGGCCCCAGCCGTACAGCCGGTCCAGCTCGGCCTGGAAGCCGTAGACGTACCGCACCTCGCGGCGCACGGTCAGCTCGCCCTTGACGTTCTCCAGCATGAAGACCGCACAGGAGCGGGCCTGTGGCGCCCGCTCGTCCAGGCCGATCTCCACGCGCGGCCCGCTGCTCGGATAGAGCGTGAGGATGGCGTGGGTGCGGTCGAACGCGGGGGTGCCGTCGTAGATGTAGACGAAGATCAGCAGGCGCTTGAACTCGTCCTGGTGGTCGAGGTTGATGTAGAGCGTCTCGCCGGACCCCGAGCCGAACCGGTCGTCGCCGCTGAGCTGGATGTACGGCGGGCTGTTGAGGTCGCCGAGGAAGTTCCCCAGCGGCTGCACGACGCCCTTGGTGCCGTCCTTGAGCTCGTACATGCACGCCAGGTCGAGGTCGATCTTGACGACCGCGGGGCCCTGTGCCTGCACCACCTCGGGCTTGAAGATCTGGCCCGGGTGCCGCCAGAGGCTCTTCTTGCGGCCGCCGAACTCCGCGAAGTCGGTGGTGCGCATCTGCCAGGAGAGGTTGACCCGGAGGTTGCCGCTGGCCGCGCCCTGTTTGGTCAGCGAGACCACCGGGTCGCGTTTGGTCAGTTTGACGACGTACGACGCTCCGCCGTTGTCGAACTGCGGCGTACCGCCGCGTCGCCAGTTCCCCAAGAACGACACTTCTGCCCCACCCCTCGCTTACGGGTCCCTCGCCGCCAACTGCCGCGGGGCGGCCCCGAGGAGCCGGTGGGGCCGGAGGCGATGCCCCCGGTCCCGGCTCTCGTGGCCGCCCCGCAGAGAAGCGTTCCTCATTCGGACGCCGGTCACACGCGGTCGCGTGTCACACTCCCGAGCTGACCTCGGATTTTGACGCCGATCCCGCGCCCGGCTTGCCCTCTTGACGATTCTTGCGCACCGAGGACCAGAAGGACAGCGCGATCAGGGCGACGCCGATCCCGCCCGTGATGACCTCGTTGATCTCGAACTTGATGGTCGCGAGCAGGATCACGGCCAGGGCGCCGATCGCGTAGTGCGCGCCGTGCTCCAGGTACACGTAGTCGTCCAGGGTGCCCCGGCGGACGAGGAAGACGGTCAGCGACCGGATGTACATGGCGCCGATGCCCAGACCCAGCGCCATCTCGAAGATGTCGTTGGTGATGGCGAACGCACCGATGACGCCGTCGAAGGAGAAGGACGCGTCGATGACCTCCAGGTAGAGGAACATGAAGAACGCGGCCTTGCCCGCCAGGCCGACGGCCGAGCCGTTGCCGTTCTTCTTTGCCGGGGCGCGCTCCTCCTCGGCGTCCGCGTCGTCGTCGGCCTCCTCCAGCTTGTCCTCGAAGTAGCCGGAGATGCCGCCGACGAGGAGGTACGTGAGCAGACCCGCGACACCGGAGAGCAGGACGGTGGCGCTCTTGTCACCGCCGCCGTGTGCCACGTCGGTGGCCACGGTCATGGCCGACACGAGCAGGACGACCAGCGCGATGATGATCGAGAGCGTGTCGAGCTTGCCCAGCTTGGCCAGCGGCTTCTCCAGCCAGGCCAGCCACTTGTACTCGCGCTCCTCGAAGATGAAGTCGAGGAAGATCATGAGCAGGAACATGCCGCCGAAGGCCGCGATCGCCGGATGGGCGGCGGTGACGAGGTGTTCGTACTCGGCCTTGTTGTTGATCGCCAGGTCGACGGCCTCGATGGGACCGAGCTTGGCCGTGATGGCCACGATGACGACCGGGAAGACGAGGCGCATGCCGAAGACGGCGATCAGGATGCCGATGGTCAGGAAGATCTTCTGCCAGAAGGCATTCATCTTCCGCAGGATGCCGGCGTTGATCACCGCGTTGTCGAACGAGAGCGAGATCTCCAGGATCGAGAGGATCCCGACGACCGCGAGCCCCTGCCACCCCCAGAGGACACCGGCCAACGCCAGGCCCGCCGCCGTTACGGCGAATGACCAGCCAAAGGTTTTCAGGAGCACTTCCTACCCATTCCCTCGTTGTGTGGGGTCCCCCGCGCACGGGTGGACGGCGCTTTACGAAACGTTGACCCCGAAGTCTAGAGCGATGCCCCGCAAGCCCGACGCGTACCCCTGTCCGACGGCCCTGAACTTCCACTCACCGCCGTACCGGTAAACCTCGCCGAAGATCATCGCGGTCTCCGTCGAGGCGTCCTCGCTGAGGTCGTAGCGGGCCAGTTCGCTGCCGTCGGCCTGGTTCACCACACGGATGAAAGCGTTGCTGACCTGCCCGAAGCTCTGGCTGCGCGCATCGGCGTCATGGATCGAGACCGGGAAGACGATCTTGTCGACCTGGGCCGGGACCGTACTGAGATCCACCAGAATCGATTCGTCGTCGCCGTCGCCCTCACCGGTGAGGTTGTCGCCCGTGTGCTCGACGGAACCCTCCGGGCTCTTGAGGTTGTTGTAGAAGACGAAGTACTCGTCCCCGAGCACCCGGCCGCTGCTGCACAGCAGGGCGCTGGCATCCAGGTCGAACGGCGCGCCCGTAGTGGAGCGCGCGTCCCAGCCGAGGCCGACCATGACCTGCGTGAGATTGGGTGCGGCCTTCGAGAGGGAGACGTTGCCCCCCTTGGCGAGTGTGACGCCCATGTTCTTCGCTTCCTCCCCGGTGTCGGTTCAGTGGTCCCAAGCGCGCCCGGCGCCGCACTCCCCTGGGGGGCGTACGGCGCCGGGCGGAGGTACGTCCTCGGTCAGACGTTCACGCCGAAGTCCTGCGCGATGCCGCGCAGGCCCGAGGCGTAGCCCTGGCCGATGGCGCGGAACTTCCACTCCGCGCCGTTGCGGTACAGCTCGCCGAAGACCATGGCGGTCTCCGTCGAGGCGTCCTCGCTGAGGTCGTAGCGCGCCAGCTCGTTGCCATCGGCCTGGTTCACCACGCGGATGAAGGCGTTGCGGACCTGGCCGAAGCTCTGCTGGCGGGTCTCGGCGTCGTAGATCGACACCGGGAACACGATCTTGGCGACGTCGGCCGGCACGGCGGCCAGATTCACCTTGATCTGCTCGTCGTCGCCTTCGCCCTCACCGGTGATGTTGTCGCCGGTGTGCTCGACCGACCCCTCCGGGCTCTTCAGGTTGTTGAAGAACACGAAGTTCTGGTCGTTGCCGACCTTGCCCTGGTCATTGGTCAGCAGGGCGCTGGCGTCCAGGTCGAAGTCGGTACCGGTGGTGGTACGCGCGTCCCAGCCCAGACCGACGATCACCGCGGTCAGATTGGGGGCTTCCTTCGTCAGCGAGACGTTGCCGCCCTTGCTGAGGCTGACTCCCACGAGTCCTCCCATAGATTCGAGGGGTACACAATCGCCCCCGTCGTGCATGGCATCAGAACAACGATTTGATCCTAGTGACCGGTTCCCACCGATTACCCGATGTTGCGGCGGCGGGCTCCGGGTGTTGCTCAGAGGGCCTTGAGCGCCTTGACGTACTCCTCCAGGTCACGGGCGTCGGGCAGGCCGTTGACGACCGTCCAGCGGACGACGCCCTCCTTGTCGATGATGAAGGTGCCGCGCACCGCGCAGCCCTTCTCCTCGTCGAAGACGCCGTAGGCGCGGGAGGCCTCGCCGTGCGGCCAGAAGTCCGAGAGCAGCGGGTACTCAAGGCCCTCCTGCTCGGCGAAGACGCGCAGCGAGAACGGCGAGTCATTCGAAACGGCGAGCAGCTGCACGTCGTCGTTGACGAACTGGGGCAGCTCGTCGCGCAGGGCGCACAGCTCGCCGGTGCACACGCCGGTGAAAGCGAAGGGGTAGAAGAGCAGCACGACGTTCTTCTCGCCGCGGAAGTCGGAGAGCTTGACGGTCTCCCCGTGCTGGTTCTTCAGCTCGATCTCCGGGGCCTTCGCGCCGACCTCGATCGCCATGGGTTCTGTTTCCCTTCGCAGATGCTGAACAGATACCCGCCAACCCTACGTCGCGACCCTCGGGCCGCTACGGGTCGAGCCCCCTCCCGGCGGCCCTTCCCCGGGCACAAGAGGCGGGGGAAGGGGTCGGAAGGGGGCTCGGGATGTGCCGGCGTGACGGCTCAGCGCTTGCCGGACTTGGCGGCCTTCGGCGTCACCAGCCGGCTGCCGCTCCAGTCCTTGCCCGCGTTGATGCTCTTCGTCTGGGACAGACCCGCAGTCTGCGCGGCCTCATTGATGTCGCTCGGCTCGACGTAGCCGTCGCGCCCGGTCTTCGGCGTCAGCAGCCATACGGCGCCGCCGTCCTCGATCAGACCAATGGCATCGACCAGCGCGTCCGTGAGGTCGCCGTCGTCTTCCCGGAACCACAGGACGACGGCATCGGCCACATCGTCATAGTCCTCGTCGACGAGCTCCTGGCCGATCACGGCCTCGATGCCTTCACGGAGCTCCTGCTCGACGTCATCGTCGTAGCCGATCTCCTGGACCACCTGTCCGGGCTCGAACCCCAGCTTGATGGCCGGGTTGGTCCGCTCCTCCGCGTGGTCCGCGGTCGCGCTCACGGATTGCCTCCTGTCATGTCTTGTGGATATGCCTTACACCTCGCGCGTGCGCGGGGCATTGGGCGTAGTCCACACGGGCGGGGCGAATCGCGCAAGTACCCAGCCGTCCAGACCGCCAAAACGGTGACGGATACGGCCGTCTCGCCGCAACTGCGACCCCTTCTACCCCGTACTGCGGTGATTCACGCCACAGCGTCGCACCGGCTCCGTGGGGTACACGCGCGCGACCGGCCCGGACGGCGGGACCGGGGCGACGACGGGCCAATGTTCGATATCCGTACGGCCGCCCGCCGCAGGTGCGTGACATGGGCGTATGGTTGCGATTTGGTCTCCCCGGAGCGCACCCGCCGGCCGCGTCTCCAAGGGGGCGGTTACCAGCAGGTAGAGATGACGTATCCGCGTGCCTCGGTACACGATGGAAGACGGCGCGACACCAGCAGAGACAGAAATCTGACCTCGGGCTCGACATCCGTGTGCCTCATGTACGCATCACGAATGGTCAGAGCCCGACACGACCAGAACAGCGAAGGAACAGCGTGGCTTCCGGATCCGATCGCAACCCGATCATCATTGGCGGCCTTCCCAGCCAGGTCCCGGACTTCGATCCTGAAGAGACCCAGGAATGGCTCGACTCGCTCGACGCAGCCGTCGATGAGCGAGGCCGGGAACGTGCCCGCTACCTCATGCTCCGCCTCATCGAGCGGGCCCGCGAGAAGCGCGTGGCCGTGCCCGAGATGCGCAGCACGGACTACGTCAACACCATCGCCACCAAGGACGAGCCGTTCTTCCCCGGCAACGAGGAGATCGAGCGCAAGGTCCTGAACGCGACCCGGTGGAACGCGGCCGTCATGGTCTCGCGCGCCCAGCGCCCCGGTATCGGCGTCGGCGGCCACATCGCCACCTTCGCCTCCTCGGCCTCCCTGTACGACGTGGGCTTCAACCACTTCTTCCGGGGCAAGGACGACGGCCGCGGCGGCGACCAGATCTTCTTCCAGGGCCACGCCTCCCCCGGCGTCTATGCCCGCGCCTACCTCCTGGACCGGCTCTCCTCGGACCAGCTGGACGCCTTCCGCCAGGAGAAGTCCAAGGCCCCGAACGGCCTGTCCAGCTACCCGCACCCGCGGCTGATGCCGGACTTCTGGGAGTTCCCGACCGTCTCGATGGGCCTCGGCCCGCTCGGCGCGATCTACCAGGCCCGGATGAACCGCTACATGGAGGCGCGCGGCATCGCCGACACCTCCGACAGCCACGTGTGGGCGTTCCTCGGCGACGGCGAGATGGACGAGCCGGAGTCGCTCGGCCAGCTGTCCATCGCCGCGCGCGAGGGCCTGGACAACCTCACCTTCGTCGTCAACTGCAACCTGCAGCGCCTGGACGGCCCGGTCCGCGGCAACGGCAAGATCATGCAGGAGCTGGAGTCGCAGTTCCGCGGCGCCGGCTGGAACGTGATCAAGCTGGTCTGGGACCGCTCCTGGGACCCGCTGCTGGCCCAGGACCGCGACGGCGTGCTGGTCAACAAGCTGAACACGACGCCGGACGGTCAGTTCCAGACGTACGCCACGGAGACCGGCGCGTACATCCGCGAGCACTTCTTCGGCAGCGACCACCGGCTGCGCGCCATGGTCGAGAACATGACCGACGACCAGGTCCTGCACCTGGGCCGCGGCGGTCACGACCACAAGAAGATCTACGCGGCGTACGCGGCGGCCAAGGCCCACAAGGGCCAGCCGACCGTGATCCTCGCGCAGACCGTCAAGGGCTGGACGCTCGGCCCGAACTTCGAGGGCCGCAACGCGACCCACCAGATGAAGAAGCTGACGGTCGACGACCTGAAGATGTTCCGCGACCGGCTGCGCCTGCCGATCCCGGACAAGGACCTGGAGAACGGCAACCCGCCGTACTACCACCCGGGCCGGGACTCCGAAGAGATCCAGTACATGCACGACCGCCGCAAGGAGTGCGGCGGCTATGTGCCCACCCGTGTCGTGCGCGCCAAGCCGCTGGAGCTGCCGGGCGACAAGGCCTACGCGACCGCCAAGAAGGGGTCCGGCCAGCAGAAGATCGCCACGACCATGGCGTTCGTCCGCGTCCTGAAGGACCTGATGCGGGACAAGGAGATCGGCAAGCGCTTCGTGCCGATCGCCCCGGACGAGTACCGCACCTTCGGCATGGACGCGTTCTTCCCTACCTCGAAGATCTACAACCCGCTGGGCCAGATCTACGAGTCGGTCGACCGCGAGCTGCTGCTGGCGTACAAGGAGTCGCCGACCGGCCAGATGCTGCACGACGGCATCACCGAGGCGGGCTGCACCGCCTCGCTGATCGCGGCGGGCTCGGCCTACGCCACGCACGGCGAGCCGCTGATCCCGGTCTACGTCTTCTACTCGATGTTCGGTTTCCAGCGGACCGGCGACCAGTTCTGGCAGATGGCCGACCAGCTGGCGCGCGGTTTCGTCCTGGGTGCGACCGCGGGCCGTACGACGCTGACCGGTGAGGGTCTGCAGCACGCCGACGGCCACTCCCAGCTGCTGGCCTCGACCAACCCGGCGTGCGTCGCGTACGACCCGGCGTTCGGCTTCGAGATCGCGCACATCGTGCGGGACGGCCTGCGCCGCATGTACGGCGAGACCGCCGACGGGCAGCCGGGCGAGGACGTCTTCTACTACCTCACCGTCTACAACGAGCCGATCCAGCACCCGGCCGAGCCGGAGGACGTGGACGTCGAGGGCATCCTCAAGGGCATCCACAAGGTCCAGCCGGCCACGGCGGGCTCCATCCCGGCGCAGATCATGGCGTCCGGCGTGGCCGTGCCGTGGGCGATCGAGGCGCAGAAGATCCTCGCCGAGGAGTGGAACGTCAAGGCGGACGTCTGGTCGGCGACCTCCTGGAACGAGCTGCGCCGCGAGGCCGTGGACGTGGAGGAGCACAACCTCCTGCACCCGGAGGAGGAGCAGCGCGTTCCGTACGTGACGCAGAAGCTCTCCGGCTCCGAGGGTCCGTTCGTGGCCGTCTCCGACTGGATGCGTTCGGTTCCGGACCAGATCGCGCGCTGGGTGCCGGGCACGTACCAGTCGCTGGGTGCGGACGGCTTCGGCTTCGCCGACACCCGTGGCGCGGCGCGCCGCTTCTTCCACATCGACGCGCAGTCGATCGTCCTCGGCGTGCTCACCGAGCTCGCCAAGGAGGGGAAGGTCGACCGCTCGGCGCTGAAGCAGGCCATCGACCGGTACCAGCTGCTGGACGTCACGGCGGCGGAGGCCGGCGAGGCGGGCGGCGACGCGTAACCGCTCCACGGTGGTTCTTCCGGCGAGGGCCCGGGCAGCAGCACGCTGCCCGGGCCCTCGCCCGTTTTTGCGCCCGGTCCCGCGCTCGGCTCAGCGCTCCCAGATCTTGATCGCCCGCACCTCGTACGGCGAGTCCGGCACATAGGTGCCGCCACCGGGATACGTGTCGTACTCGCCGGTCTCGGCGCACTCGGCGCTCTGGTACGTGGTGACGGGCCGCCCGGTGCGGTTCACGAAGGAGTGCGCGGCGCGGCCCGCGGGCAGCGGCACACAGCTCTCGATGTCGGTGCCGGCGAGCTCATGGGTCGTGCGCGGGCCGCCGTATCCGGCCTTCGGCCAGAGACAGAGCTGCCCGGCGGCGCAGGCGGCAGGCGCCGGGTGCGCCGCTGCCGCCGAGGCCAGAAGCACGGCCGCGCCTGCGGTGGCCGCGAGAAGTGTCGTACGCATGGGTCCCCCCGGGTGGTGATCGTGTGACGATCGGTTCGGACACACGCTGGCGGCCCCACCGGTACGTGGAAAACACAACCGGGCCCCGCCCACCCTGATAGGGGAAAACGGAGCCCGGAGGTTGCCGCGCCCCGTAGGGGCGCGGGGCATGTCGATATGCGGCTCCGCCGCGTGGGCGCGCCCAGCCACAACGGCGCCGCACGCAGGGCACCACACAAAGCCCCCGCGGCGCACCGCAGGTCAGATGTGGCCGACCCCGCCCTCGACCTCGTTCTCGCCGCGCTTCGTCGCGAACGCGACCACCGCCGCGACAACAGCGACGCCGCAGGCGACCGTGAAGGCCAGGCCCATGCCGGAGATGAACGTGTCGTGGGCGACCGCGGTGATCTTCTCGACGAAGGGGGCCGGGGTGCCCTTGGGCACCGGCGCCATGCCGACGGCGACCGCGTCGGCGGCCTTGTCCAGCTGGGCGGCCGGGATGGGCGGCAGGTGCGCCGCGTTCCAGTTGTCCGGCAGCTCGCTGTTGACCCGGGAGGCCATGACGGCGCCCAGGACTGCCGTGCCGAGGCTGCCGCCGACCTGCATCGCGGCCTGCTGGAGACCGCCGGCGACGCCGGAGAGCTCCATCGGCGCGTTGCCGACGATGACCTCGGTGGCGCCGACCATGACGGGCGCGAGGCCCAGGCCGAGGAGGGCGAACCAGAGGGACATCGCGCCGGTACCGGTGTCGGTGTCGAGGGTCGCCATGCCGAACATCGCGACGGCGGTGAAGACCATGCCACCGACCAGCGGGACGCGCGGGCCGAACTTGGTGATCATGGCGCCCGCCACCGGCGAGGCGACGATCATCATGCCGGTGAGCGGCAGGAGGTGCAGGCCGCTGTCGACGGGGCTCATGCCGTGCACGTTCTGCAGGTAGAAGGTGACGAAGAACAGCCCGCCCATGAAGGCGAACGCCATCAGCACCATCAGGACGGTGCCGGCGGTGAGCGGCAGGGAGCGGAACATGCGCAGCGGGATCAGCGGCTCTCGGACCTTGGTCTCCAGTACGCCGAAGGCCGCGAACAGCACGATCGAGCCGATCAGGAAGGCCCAGGTCTTGCCGTCGCCCCAGCCCCACTCGCCGGCCTTGATCAGCGCCCAGATGAGGCAGAACATCGCGCCGGACAGCAGCACGATGCCCGGGACGTCGAAGGAGCGCGGGGCGTTCTTCGCGCGGTGGTCCTTCAGGATCACCAGTCCCAGGACGAGGGCGAGGATGCCGACGGGGACGTTGATGAAGAAGACGGACTGCCAGTTGACGTGCTCGACGAGCAGGCCGCCGACGATCGGGCCGCCGGCGGTGGAGGCGCCGATGACCATGCCCCAGATGCCGATGGCCATGTTGAGCTTCTCGGCCGGGAAGGTGGCGCGCAGCAGGCCGAGCGCCGCCGGCATCAGCAGGGCGCCGAAGAGGCCCTGGAGCACGCGGAAGACGATGACCAGCGAGACCTCGCTGGACAGGCCGATGGCGCCGGAGGCGAGGGCGAAGCCGACCACGCCGATGAGGAACGTCTGCCGGTGGCCGAAGCGGTCACCGAGCTTGCCGGCCGTGATCAGCGCGACGGCCAGCGCGAGGAGGTACCCGTTGGTGATCCATTGGACGTCGGCGAGCGAGGCGCCGAGGTCCTTCTGGATGGCCGGGTTGGCGATGGCGACGATGGTGCCGTCGAGCGCCACCATCATCACGCCGATCGCCACGGAGAAGAGGGTCAGCCAGGGATGGCCACGCAGTCCCCTGCGCGGCTCCGGCTCGGTGATGTCCGGTATCGGGTCGGCGACCGGGGTCTGTGAGCTCATGCTCCGACAATAATGTCAGCGACTGACAGTTGACAAAGCGTTTCATGAGTCGGTAACTGTCAGTTAACTCACAGGTATCGTGAGCAGCACTGATACGACGAGGGAGGGCGGCGCATGGCGGCCGAGGTGACGCCGCGTGGCGGTGTGCGGTGCGGACTGCGCGAGCGGAAGAAGCGGCGTACGCACGACGCCCTGATCCGCGCGGCGCTGGAGCTCTGCACCGAGCAGGGGTACGACCGCACCACGATCGACGAGATCGCCGAGGCCGTCGACGTCTCCCAGCGGACCTTCTTCCGGTACTTCACCACCAAGGAGGACGTGGTCTTCGCCGTCCAGGAGATCGTCGAGGCGCGCTTCGTGGAGGCGCTGCAGGCCCGCCCGGCCGCCGAGACCCCGCTGGAGGCGCTGCGCAACGCCGTCCTGCTCGCCTGGGACGATCTCGGCCGGATGATCGAGTCGATCATCCCGGTCGAGCTGCACATGCGGACGTACCAGATGATCGAGTCGACCCCCGGCCTGCTCGCCGCGCACCTGCGGCGCAGCTCCGAGCTGGAGGAGCTGATCGCGGGCGTGATCGCCCGGCGCGAGGGCCTGGACCTGAACACGGACCCGCGGCCGCGGATCGTGGTCGCGGCCTTCAGTGGCGTGATGCGGCTGGCCGGGCGGCTGTGGGGCGAGGCCGGCGAGTGCAGTGTGGAGTCCATCCGCGCCATCACGGAGAATCATCTGGACGGCATCGTTCCGGCGGTCGCGGGCGAGTGGCGCAAAAAGACCCCCTAATCCGACCGTATGAGCGTTTCACTGCACGTCAGAGCGGGACAAATGGGTGCGAAGTGTCCGTTGTGACCCTAATGACCCACAGTGAAACGTGAGTTGCCTCACCCAATCCACGAGCGCCGCGCGCCGTCTCCTAGGCTGGCCCGCGGTGACTTCTTTCTCCGAGCTCGGCGCTCCTCCCGGTTTTCTGCAGTCCTCCGCCTGGCGCATGGCACTCGCCCTGGTGGTGGTGTTCGTGATGCTTGCGGTGACCGGCTGGACGGGGATCAGAGGCACCAAGGGCGACACCGATCCGCTGGGCACCTCCCGCGCCGCCTGGGCGGGCGGCACCTTCCACGGCCACCGGCTGCCGTCCCCGGACGCCGGCGCGCACCGCATAGCGGCATTCTTCGCCAAGCTCCGCCACGCCGACCGGCTGCGGCTCGCCGACCGCTACCCGCTCGCCGTCGGCAACATGGCGGGTGCCCCCGCCACGCTGCGTTACCACGCCAATCACCGCGCGCTGGACCGCGCCAGGGCGGTGGCCGAGCGCCGCTCGCACGACGGCCGGCTCACCCCGGAGGGCCGCCAGGACGCCGGCCGGCTGATGCACCGGCTGGAGTCCCTGATGCGGCCCGGGCGCCAGATCCTCTCCTTCGATCCGGCCGCCGGCGGCCGCGCCGCCGAGGTCTTCGGCGACCTGACGCACGCCCGCCGCGTCTCGGTGGTGGTGCCCGGCGTCGACACCAACCTGGTGAATTTCGAGCGCACCAAGCGGGCCGACAGCGCCCCGGTGGGCATGGCCTCCGCGCTGTACGACGCGGAGCGCGCGGTGCGCCCCGACGCCCGTACGGCCGTGATCGCCTGGGCCGACTACACCGCGCCCGCCGGCATCGGCGTGGACGCGGCCGCCGGCCAGCTGGCGCAGGCGGGCGCCCAGCGCCTCACCTCGATGGTCGGCGCGCTGCCGGCCGCCGCCGACGTCTCGCTGTTCTGCCACAGCTACGGCTCCGTGGTGTGCGGCGTCGCCGCCCGCGAGCTGCCCTCCCGGGTCGGCGACATCGTGGTGGCCGGCAGCCCCGGCATGCGCGCCCGGGACGCCGCGGCGCTGCACACCGACGCGCGGGTCTGGGCGATGCGCGACGCCGACGACTGGATTCAGGACGTGCCGTACCTGGAGCTGGGCGGGCTGGGGCACGGCGCCGACCCGGTGGACCCGGCGTTCGGCTCCCGGGTGCTCTCCGCCGCGGGTGCCGACGGACACGCGGGGTACTTCGCCCGCGGAACGCAGAGTCTGGCCAATTTCGCCCTCGTCGGCGTCGGCGCCGTGGCGGGCGTGAGCTGCGCCTCCGACGACGGCGACTGCTCGGCCGATCTGGCGTGAGGGCCGGGCCGGACGCCCCGCGCGGCGGCCGGCCGGAGTGCGGGCGCCCGTGGGCGGGTAAGGGATTGACGCGCGTAGCGCGTGCTGCACGGAAGGGGGACGGGCGGGCCGCCCGCCGCTTACGATGAACCGCATGGGTGATGTGCTGGCCGGTTTTCATGCCGTCTGGGAGTTCGACACGGACTCCGTACTCATCCGCTTCGAACGGGGGATCCGCAAGCCCAAGCTGTTCCAGGCGCTCGGCGAGCGCCGCATCCCCTACGAAGCGCTGAGGTCGGTGGAGGTCTCGCGGGGCAGGCGCGGGACGGTGGTGCTGCACGCCCGGCCGCGGCCGGGCGCCGATCCGCTGATGGACGCCGCCGACGGGCAGCTCAAGGACGACGCCGATCCCTACCGCCTGGTGCTCCCGGCCGACCGCGCCGACCGGGCCGGGTACTACCGCGACCGGCTCGACGGCCTGCTCGGCCGGGACGCGGACGGCCCCGCCGACCGGTATCTCGTCGCGGCCCCCGAGGCGCCGCTGACCTTCAAGGCGTACGACGGCAAGGCGACCTTCGACGGCAGTTCGGTGGCGTTCCGCTGGTTCTGGACCGGCGCCTCGACCGCGAAGTGGAAGTCCGGCGACCAGAGCTTCGCCGTCGACGGGCTGGCCGGCGTGGTGTGGCGCTCCCCGGAGAACGGCTCCTCGGCGCCCACGGCGCCCGGCGCCTGGCACAGCGGCTATCTGCGGCTGCTGGCGCACGGCGACGAGGAGGAGGACGGGCGCGGCGCCGACCAGGACCCCGCCTCGGTGATCTTCGGGCTCGGCTACGGCCCGGTCCACGAGTCGCTGCCGTTCGCCGCGGCCGTCCTGCAGGCCGTACGCAGCACGGGCCCGGCCCCCGCGCCGGCGGCCCCCGCGCGCCGCCCGCTGGAGCCGCACCGCGGCCCCGCCGACATCGCCGACCGGATACGGCAGCTGGGCGAGCTGCACGACGCGGGGCTGCTGACGGACGACGAGTTCAGCACGAAGAAGGCAGAACTGCTGGCGGAGCTGTAGGCGGAGCCCCGGGCAGCGGCGACTGCGGGCACGGAAGTCGCCGCGGGCAGCCGCGGGCGCAGCGCCCGGCCCGCCCGAGCCTGATACCGGGGTATGACCCGCGACCGGCGACTCCGGTATGACGCCTCGCCGGGCCCCCGCCACCTACGCTGAACGGGCGATGTCCACGTCACCCCCTTCCCCCTCCCCCGACGCGCCCGGGCCCGCGCCCGCCGGCCCCCGCGCCGCGCGTGCGGACCGGCGCGCCCGTGCGGAGCACGCCGCCCGGCAGGCGCTGCGCACCCTAGCCGTCGCTCTCGGCACTCCGACCCGGCCCGGCGACCCCCTCCTCGGCACCGCGGCGCGCCCGTGGGTGCGCCGGCTGCCGTACGTCGTCGCCTGCGTGTTCACCGCCGCGCTGCTGCCCGTCACCGTCGTCGTCCTGAGCAACAACTACGGCGTGAACGGAGGGCTCTCCGGTGCGCTCGGCGTGGCCCAGACCGTGCCGCTGCTGCTCGCCGTCACCCGCCCGTTGCAGGCCTGGTGGGTGATCTTCGCGGCCGATGTGGCCGGCGCGCTGGTGCTGTCCGTGGCGTCGACGCTGCCCGGCCCGCCGTACCCCTGGCCGCCGCAGACGATCATCGGCTACCTCCTCCTGATGGCCGCGCTCGGACTCCGTGAACGGCGTCGCACACTCGTCGCCGTCTGGCTGGCGACCGGCGCCGCGTGCCTCCTCTTCACGGCCCTGCGGCCGGCCCGCAGCGACGGCACCTGGCTGCTGATGTTCGTCCTGTCCGGCGCGGTGCTGCTGGTCGCCGGCGCACTGCGGGAACGCGGCGAAGCGCGCCGGGAGCTGGCGGCCCAGGCGACCATCAGCGAGGCGGAGCGGGCCCGGCGCACGCTGCTGGAGGAGCGCACTCGCATCGCCCGTGAACTGCACGACGTCGTCGCGCACCACATGTCGGTGATCACGGTGCAGGCGGACAGCGCGCCGTACCGCCTCCAGGGTCTCCCCGCCGAGGCCGCCGAGGAGTTCGGGACGATCGCCGCGACCGCGCGCGAGTCGCTGGCCGAGATGCGCCGGCTGCTGGGCGTGTTGCGCAGCGAGGAGAGCGAACGGCAGGGCGGCCCCGAGAAGGCGCCGCAGCCGGGCCTGGATCGGCTGACGCGGCTGGTGGAGGGGACCGTACGGGCCGGTGTGCCGGTGGAGCTGACGCTGTCGCGGGCGCTCGGCGAACTCCCGCCCGCCGTCGGCCTGTCGGCGTACCGGATCGTGCAGGAGGCGCTGGCCAACGTCGTACGGCACGCGCCCGGCGCGCCCACCCGGGTCTCGGTCACGCCGGACCGCACCGGCCTGACCGTACTGGTCGTCAACGGCCCGCCGCCGCGCCCCGCCGCGCCGTTGGAGACCACCGGGACCGGCCATGGCCTGGTCGGCATGCGCGAGCGCGTACGGCTGCTGGGCGGGACCCTCGACACCGGCCCGCTGGCGGACGGGGGTTACCGTGTCGCCGCGCGGCTCCCGCTCACGGAGCCCCTGACGGAAAAGGACCCCACGCCCGCATGACCACTCGCGTGATCATCGTCGACGACCAGGCCATGGTGCGGGCGGGCTTCGCCGCGCTGCTCGCCGCGCAGAGCGACATCGACGTCGTCGGCGACGCGGAGGACGGCCTGCGCGGCGTCGAGTTGAGCCGCCGCACCCACCCCGACGTGGTGCTGATGGACGTCCGGATGCCGGAGATGGACGGCCTGGAGGCGGCCCGGCAGCTGCTGTCCCCGCCCCCGGGCGTGGTGCACCGCCCGAAGGTGCTGATGCTCACCACCTTCGACGTCGACGACTACGTGTACGAAGCGCTGCGCGCCGGCGCGTCCGGCTTCCTGCTGAAGGACGCACCGCCGGCCGACCTGATCTCCGCGGTGCGGGTCGTGGCGGCGGGTGAGGCGCTGCTCGCCCCGTCGGTCACCCGCCGGCTGATCGCCGACTTCGCGCGGCAGCGGCCCGCGCCCCGCAAGGACCGCACGGCGCTGCGCCTGAACGGGCTCACGCCGCGCGAGACCGAGGTGCTGGAGCTGATCGCGCGCGGCCTGTCCAACCAGGAGATCGCGGCAGATCTGGTGCTGGCCGAGCAGACGGTGAAGACGCACATCGGGCGGGTGCTGGCCAAGCTGGACCTGCGCGACCGCGCACAGGCAGTGATCTTCGCGTACGAGTCCGGGCTGGTCACTCCCGGTGACCGCTGACGGACCGAAAGACAGTCTCGCGAGGGACCGGTGAAGCACCTGCGTAGCCCTTGAGCAGGGGTTGTTCCGTCCTCTGAGCAGTACTTGCGGCATCGCGCGCGTTCTTAGTAACAACGTTTCTCATGAAATTGTTCAGCCGCAGCTCCTCCCCCCGGCACCCGGAGACATACTCTCCGGAGTCGCCCGCCGCTCCGGCAGCGCACGCGCCCGACGGCCAGCTGGACCCCGCCCTCGCCCACCTCACCGGCGAGTGGATGATCGACCCCGCACACAGCAGGATCGGCTTCTCCGTACGGCACGCCATGGTGACCACGGTGCGCGGCGCCTTCACGGAGTTCGAGAGCCGGCTGTACTTCGACGGCACGGACCCCGCCCGCTCCAAGGCCCAGATCGCGCTGGCCACCGCCAGCGTCGACACCGGCGTGGAGCAGCGCGACGACCACCTGATGGGCCGCGACTTCCTCGACGCCGCGAACTTCCCGCGCATGACCTTCAAGAGCACCGCCGTGCGGATCGTGGGCAAGGACGTCTACCGGATGGACGGTGACCTCACCATCCGGGACGTGACCCGCCCGGTCGTGCTGGAGCTGACCTACATCGGGCAGGTCACCGACCCGTTCGGCTACCAGCGGGCCGGCTTCGACGGCACCACGACCATCAACCGTTCCGACTGGGGCCTGACGTACAGCGCCAAGCTGGCCGAGGGCGGCGCCATGGTGAGCGAGAAGGTCCGCCTCCAGTTCGACATCGCGGCCATCCGGACCGTGCCCACCGGCTGAAGAACCGTTTCATCGATGGCCCGGTGACCGGACCGGGCCCAGGTGCCGCGCCGATCAGAGGTGGCTGACCACCATGGGGAGCTGCGAGGCGCGGCACCGCCCTTTCTCCTCCGTACGGATCTCCTCCACATGGATCTCCTCCACATGGATCTCCTCCGTGCGGACGAGGGCCCAATACCCCGGTATCACACTCCACTTGGCCCCGCGGTGTGACGCCGCGCCCGGCACCCCCTTCCTACGTTTCCCTCCGCCACGCCACTGGAAGAGGGAGACCGACGATGCCGCTGCGCACCCCGCCGCGTACCGCCGACACCACCGCCACGCCGCGCAGCAGCACACCGCGCACCGGCGTACGTCGGCGGCGCCGGGGGTGGGCAGCGCTCGCCGTGGCCGCCACGCTCGTCGCCGGTACCGGGGGCTGGGCGGCCGGCTCGGAGCAGACCGCCGTCACCGGGCCCGCGCCGGGCGCCGCCGCCTGGCGCGCCGACCACACGCTGGGCCGGCCGCTGCCCGACCCGGCGACCGCCTCGCCCGCCGCCGTGGCCCGCTTCTTCGCGGGGCTGACCGGCGCGGAGCGGAACCGGCTCGCCGACCGGCACCCGATGACCGTGGGCACCCTGGACGGCGCGCCCGTTGAACTGCGCTACCGCGCGAACGCCCGCGCCCTGCGCGCCGAACGCACCCGCCAGCACGCCCGCGCCCACGACCCGGCACGCACCGCCGAGGACCGCGCGCAGGCCCGCGCCCTGGCCGACCGCTACACCGAACTCCTCGCCCCCGGGCGGCAGATCCTCTTCTTCGACCCGCGGGGCCGGGGGCAGGTCGCCGAGGTGTACGGGGACCTCGGCGCGGCCCGGCGCACGGCGGTGGTGGTGCCCGGCTCGGACATCGACATCGGCACCTTCGACCGCGAGCGGGACCGGTACGGCACGCCGACCGGCATGGCCGCCTCGCTGCGCGCCCGGCTGACCGCCGAGGCGCCGGCCGTGCCCACCGCGGTGATCGCCTGGGCCGGTTACACCACCCCGGTCGGCCTCGGTCCGGACGCGGCGACCGGGCGGCTCGCCGAGGCCGGCGCCGGCCGGCTGGCCCGGCTGCTGGCGGGGCTGGCCGCGACCGGCGCCCCCGCGCCCGCGCTGCTCTGCCACAGCTACGGCTCGGTCGTCTGCGGGCTGGCCGCGCCCCGGGCCGGGCGGGCCGCGGTCGGTGACGTGATCCTCTTCGGCTCGCCCGGCGCCCGTACGGAACGCGCCGCCGACCTGCACGCCGGCGGCCGGGTATGGGCCGCCCGGGACGCCTCGGACTGGATCGGGCGCATCCCCCACGTCGAGGTGCTGGGCCTCGGGCACGGCACCGACCCCACCGATCCCGCGTTCGGCGCGCGCCGCGTCGCCGCGGACCGCGCCGAGGGCCACACCGGCTATCTCGTCCCCGGCACCGACTCCCTGGCCGGCTTCGCCGACATCGTGCTCGGCCGCTACGCCGCCGTGCGCTGAGCGCCCGCCGGGCCGTCACCACGGGCGTGCGCCGAGTACGCCGAAGCATCGCGCGCGGGGCGCGCGCCTCTCCTCCAAGGACCCGACATGACCCTCGCGTTCCTGCACCCCGGCGGCGCCGGCGGTGCCGACCGTCCCGCACCTCCGCGCGGCGCACCGGACCTCACGCCGCCGTCCCCTCGCGGTACGCCACGCACGCTCCTCCGCAGGGCGGGCCGCGCGGTCCGCGCCGTCGACGACCGCACCCCGGCCCATCGCGACCGCGCGATCGACGGCCTGCGCGCACTCGCCCTGCTCGCCGTGCCCACCGGCCACTGGCTGGTGGGCGGCTTCACCCTGGACGCCGACGGCGCACTCCACAACGCCAGCCCACTCTCCACACTCGGCTTCTTCGCGCCGGCCAGCTGGGTGCTCCAACTGCTGGGCATCTTCTTCCTGGTGGGCGGCTACTCCGCCGTCCTCTCCCACCGGCGCGCGACCGAGCGCGGCGACTCCACCGCACGCTGGCTGAGCGCCAGGCTGGCCCGCCTGGGCCGCCCGGTACTCGCCGTGACGGCCGTCTGGGCGCTTCTCATCGCGGTGCTGACCGCGGCGGGCGTACCCGAGGCGACACTGCGCACGGGCGCGACACTGGTCGTACAGCCGCTGTGGTTCGTCGGCGTCTACGCGGGAGTCACCGCCCTCACCCCATACTGCGTACGCGCCGCGCGCCGCCTCGGACCATGGGCGGCAGCACCGCTCTTCGCGTCCGTAGCGGTGGTCGACTTCCTCCGCTACGGCCCGTACGCGGCGGCCGTACCGTCCTGGCTCGCGCTCCTCAACCTGCTCCCCGGCTGGCTCTTCGCGTACCAGCTCGGCGTGTGCTGGGGCGAACGCCGGCTCGGGCGGCGCGCCGCATGGGCCCTACTGACCGGCGGCACCGCCCTGTTCGCGGTCCTCCTGCTGGTCTTCCACTACCCCGCCAGCATGGTCGGCGTCCCCGGCGCGGAGCGGACCAACTCGCACCCGCCGTCGCTGCTGGTCCTGGCGCTGGCGGCGGCCCAGTGCGGCGCCGCGGTCCTGCTCCGGGACCGGATCGCCGCCCTGCTGCGCCGCCCGGCCCTCTGGGCTCCGGTGGTAGTGATCAACCTCTGCGCAATGACAATCTTCTGCTGGCATCAAACAGCGATGCTGGCCACGGCCGTCCCGTCCACGTACGCCGGCCCGCTCCCCGGCCTGACCACGCCACCCGACTCCCTGGCCTGGCTCTTGACCCGCCTCGCCTGGCTCCCCCTCTTCGCCCTGACGCTGGTGGCACTCGGCGCCCTCACCCGCCGCTTCGAGGCCCCTTGGGGCGCGGGCCGCGCCCTCCGCGCCGCCGCCGCGACACTCGCCGCCGGCTTCGCCCTCTTCGCCCTGGGTAGGGGCTGAGTGGGGCCCTCCCCCTCAGCACCGTAGGCCCCCACCCCGACACTCAAACCTCGTCCCCGCCCCGTGTTTTTCCACCCCCCACCGGCGGGAGGGGGCGGGCCGCAGCGGCAGGGGTCCGGAGGTAAAGCGAAGCAGTCCGGACCCCTGCCGCGGAGGCCCGACCCCGTAGCGTCAAGCCCCGCGCAGCGGAACCGCCCGCCGCAGGCGAAACGACGCCGCACCCGGCAACGAACGTGCGCTGCCGCGGTATCGCCCGCCGCAGGCGGTTCGCTGCCGCGCGGGGTGCCCGAACGTTGCCGGGTGTCCCGCCGTACGGCGAGGTCCGCTGCGCGGGGCTTGGCGTCACGGTGCCGGACCTCCGCGGGTGGGGTACCGGACTGCTGCGCTTTACGTCCGGTACCCCACCCGCTCCGGCCCGTCCCCTCCCGTCGGTGGTGGGTGAAAAGACAGGTGGGTGGGGGTTGAGCTCGCTGCTCGAGTGGCTGGTCCGTCGGGGGGCTACTCCCGGCCCGCCGACGTGAACGCCATGTCGGCGTACCGGTCGCCGGCCACCCGGCCCGCAATCGGCTCCAGCCGCGACAGTTCGTCGGAAGAAAGCCGGAGGCCAACGGCCGACGCGTTCTCCGTGACGCGTTCCGCGCGACGCGTGCCGGGGATGGGGACGACGGCCAGCCCGTGGACCTCGGCCTGTTGCTGCACCCACGCCAGCGCCACCTGCCCCGGCGTCGCGCCGCGCGCCTCCGCGATCTCGCGTACGGGGGCGAGCAGGCCCGCGTTGGCGGTGGCGTTCTCGCCGGTGAAGCGGGGCTGCGTACGGCGGAAGTCGTCCTCGGTCAGCTCCTTGTCGGCGCTGACGAACGAGCCGGTCAGGAAGCCGCGGCCGAGCGGCGAGTACGGCACGAAGCCGACGCCCAGCTCCGCCGCCGCCGGTACCACGCCGCGCTCCACGTCGCGGCTGAACAGCGACCACTCCGACTGGACGGCGGCGATCGGGTGCACGCCGTGCGCGGCCCGGAGTTCCTCGCCCGTGACCTCGCTCAGGCCGAGGTGCTTGACCTTGCCCTCGGCGACCAGTTCGGCCATCGCGCCGACCGTCTCCTCGATGGGGACGTGCACGTCGCGGCGGTGCATGTAGTACAGGTCGATGGTGTCGACGCCGAGCCGCGTGAGGCTGCCCTCGATCGACTGACGGATGTACGCCCGGTCGTTGCGCACGCCGCGGCTGTAGGGATCGGACGGGTCCCTGACGATCGCGAACTTGGTGGCCAGGACGACCTCGTCGCGGTGCGCCCGGATGAACGGCGCGATGAGCTTCTCGTTCTCGCCGCTGCCGTAGACATCGGCGGTGTCGTACAGCGTGACGCCCAGGCCGAGCGCGTGCTCCAGCGTCGCGCGGGCCTGCCCGGCGTCGGCGCCGGGGCCGTACGCCCAGCTCATGCCCATGCAGCCGAGGCCCTGGACGCCGACGCGCGGTCCGCCCGCGCCCAGCTCGACGGATGCGATCTTCTCTGTCATTGTTCCCGCTCCCTCGTCGCCGGGCTCGTGCACAGGCGGTCAGCCACGTTCGTGCTCCCGTTCCGCCGCCCGGCGTGCGTCGGCGTACAGGTCGATCTTGTAGTCGAGTACTTCCAGCGTGCTGCGCAGTTCGTCGATCCGGTGCCGGACGTCCTCGCGGTGTGCCGTCAGCAGTTCCTCCCGCTCGGGGAAGGTCTGCGGCCCCTCGCGGACCAGTTCGGCGTACCGGACCATGTCGGCGACCGGCATCCCGGTCAGCCGCAGCTTGCCGACCAGGTCCAGCCAGTCCAGGTCGCGGTTGGTGAAGCGGCGCTGGCCGGTGTGCGTCCGGTCGACGTGCGGCATCAGCCCGATGCGTTCGTACCAGCGCAGCGTGTGGGCGCTGAGGCCGGTGAAGTCGACGACCTCACTGATCGTGTACCGGTCCTGGCCGTCCGGCCGTCGCGGGCCCACCCGCACGCCGGCGCAGTTGCGCGGCCTCGCCCGGGACGTGACCGGAGCGCTCTCCATCACCGACATGCCGTTTCTCCCGTTCGCCGTTTCCCTCACGACGTCTTCAACGCTAGAGAGCTGGAGTGCACTCCAAGCAAGCCCGGACTTGGCGCAATCTTTGGCCGGGCGTGACCGGCCGGCGGCGCCGGGGGCACGCGGCGGGGGCCCGCGGGGCGTCCCTTAGGCTCGGGGCCATGGAGAGCCTGCGGATGATCGAGAACTGGCCGGTGCCCACTGCCGCGGCGGCCGTCGTACGAGCCGACGGCACGGTGGCCGGCACGCACGGGCCGCAGGAGCACCGTTTCGCGCTGGCCTCCGTGACCAAGCCGCTGGCCGCGTACGCCGTGCTGCTCGCGGTGGAGGAAGGCGCGGTCGAGCTGGACGAGCCGGCCGGTCCGGAGGGGGCGACGGTCCGGCACCTGCTGGCGCACACGTCGGGCCTGGCGTTCGACGAGGATCGGATCATGGCGCAGCCGGGGGCCCGGCGGATCTACTCCAACGCCGGTTTCGAGGCGCTCGGCGAGCACCTGGCGAAGGTCACCGACATCCCCTTCCCGCAGTACCTGAAGGAGGCCGTGCTCGATCCGCTGGGCATGGCGGCGACCGAGCTGCCCGCGGGTGGATCGCCGGCCAAGGACGGCGTGTCGACCGCCGCCGACCTGGCCCGGTTCGGGGCCGAGCTGCTGGCGCCGCGGCTGGTCGCGCCCGAGACGCTGGCGGAGGCGACGTCGGTGGTCTTCCCGGGCCTGTCGGGCGTGCTGCCGGGGTACGGCAACCAGAAGCCGAACGACTGGGGGCTGGGCTTCGAGATCCGGGACGGCAAGACGCCGCACTGGACGGGTGCGGGGTCCTCGCCGCGTACGTTCGGGCACTTCGGGCAGGCCGGCACGTTCCTGTGGGTCGACCCGGACGCGGGCGCCGCCTGCGCCGCGCTCGCGGACCGGGCGTTCGGTCCCTGGGCCATCGAGGCGTGGCCGCCCTTCACGGACGCGGTGCTCGCGGACCTGCGCGCCGCCTGAGCACGCAGGTCACGGCCCCGCGCGTCAGCCGAACCTCGGTTCCTCGCGCATCTCCCACATCAGGACCTCCGCCGCCGATTCGGCGGTCAGCTCCAGTTCCCTGGCGTCGGTGACGCGTGCCGCGTCGCCCGCCTCCAGCAGCTTCTGGCCGCCGTCGGTGAGCGCGTCGCCGAGACGTACGGCACCCCGTACGACGTGCAGGTATACCCGGGCGCCGTCCGGTACGGCCGTGCGGTCGCCCGCCGCGAGCCGGCGTACGTGCAGCATCGAGTCGGCGCGCGGCACGGCGTACGGGGTGCCGTCGGCGATGCCGCGCACCACGTCGTAGTCCGGTTCGCCGCCGGGCTCCGTGGGCGCCAGCCACATCTGGACAAAGCGCAGCGGTTCGGGGCCGTCGTTGCGCTCCACGTGGCGTACGCCGCGGGCCGAGCTGAGGCGCTGGACGTCGCCGGGCCGTACGAGGGTTTCGTGTCCTGTGCTGTCGCGGTGGGTGAGTTCGCCCTCGACGACCCAGGTGACGATCTCGGTGTGGCTGTGCGGGTGTTCGTCGAAACCGGCGCCGGGCGCCAGCCGCTCCTCGTTGCACGCGATCAGCGCGCCGAACCTGATGTTGTCCGGGTCGTAGTGGTGGCCGAAGGAGAAGGCGTGGCGGGTCTCGATGCCGGCCTGCGGGTCCCCGCCGGGGTAGCGCTCCTGGGCTCTGCGCACCTGAATCATTCGGCCACCGTAGCCCCACCGCGCCATCACCCCGCCCCGATAAGGCAGGCTTGTGCCCGTGTCTGAACCCGCATCGCACGACGCCCACCCGCACTCCGCGACCCTCCGCCGGCTGGAGAAGTCCTCCGGCAAGCTCGCGGCCCATGCCATCGCCCGGATGGACGAGACACTGCCGTGGTACCGGGCGATGCCTCCGGAGAACCGGTCCTGGATCGGTCTGGTGGCCCAGGCGGGCATCGCCGCCTTCACGGAGTGGTTCCGGCATCCGGAGACTCCGCAGGCGATCTCCACGGACGTCTTCGGTACCGCGCCGCGCGAGCTGACCCGGGCGATCACGCTGCGGCAGACCGTGGAGATGGTGCGCACCACGATCGAGGTCATGGAGACGGCGATCGACGACGTCGCCGCTCCGGGTGATGAATCGGTGCTCCGTGAGGCGCTGCTGGTGTACGCGCGGGAGATCGCCTTCGCGACGGCGCAGGTCTACGCGCAGGCCGCGGAGGCGCGCGGCGCGTGGGACGCGCGGCTGGAGTCGCTGGTGGTCAACGCCGTGCTGTCCGGTGAGGCGGACGAGGGCGCGGTGTCCCGGGCCGCGGCGCTGGGCTGGAACTCCCCCGAGCATGTGGCGGTGGTCCTCGGTACGGCCCCGGACGGGGACAGCGAGCTGACGGTGGAGGCGATCCGGCGGGCGGCGCGGCACGCGAAGCTCCAGGTGCTGACGGGGGTGCTCGGGACGCGCCTGGTGGTGATCGCGGGCGGTTCGGACGAGCCGCTGAAGGCGGCGAAGGCGCTGATCGGGCCGTTCGCCGCGGGTCCGGTGGTGGCGGGTCCGGTGGTCTCGGACCTGCTGGCGGCGACGCGGTCGGCGCAGGCCGCCGCGGCGGGCCTGAAGGCGTGTGCGGCGTGGCCGGACGCGCCGCGTCCGGTGCTGGCCGACGACCTGCTGCCGGAGCGCGCGATGGCCGGTGACCCGGCCGCCCGTGACCAGCTGGTGGAGGAGATCTACAGACCACTGGAGGAGGCGGGCAGCGCCCTCCTGGAGACGCTGAGCGTCTACCTGGAGCAGGCGAGCAGCCTGGAGGGGGCGGCGCGGATGCTCTTCGTGCACCCCAACACCGTGCGCTACCGGCTGCGACGTGTGACCGACGTCACCGGATGGTCGCCGTCCGACGTCCGCTCGGCATTCACCTTGCGTATCGCCCTCATCCTGGGGCGCCTGGCAGACGGTGAGGCGCAGCCCTAAGCTTTTGTCGGACACCAACAATTACCCAGATGGTTCTTCGTCCCTGTCCCCACGGGCGGGCGGGACCTCCCACAAGAGAGAGTGTGAGGGTGCTCGTACTCGTCGCTCCCGGCCAAGGCGCTCAGACGCCCGGCTTCCTGACTCCCTGGCTCGACCTTCCCGGTGTCGAGGACCGGCTTCGTGCCTGGTCCGACGCCATCGGCCTGGACCTGGTCCACTACGGCACGAAGGCGGACGCGGAAGAGATCCGCGACACCGCCGTCGCCCAGCCGCTGCTGGTCGCGTCCGCGCTGATCTCCTCGCGGCAGCTCTTCGCGACGCCGGAGGACTTCGCGGCCCGCGTCGGCGCCGCCGCCGGCCACAGCGTCGGTGAGCTGGCCGCCGCCGCGCTGACCGGCGTGCTGCCGGACGAGGCCGCGATGGCTCTCGTGCGCAAGCGCGGCCTGGCCATGGCCGAGGCCGCCGCCGTCACCGAGACCGGCATGTCCGCCCTGCTGGGCGGCGAGCCGGACGTCGTGCTGCCGCACTTGGAGAAGCTGGGCCTGACCCCCGCGAACGTGAACGGCGCGGGCCAGATCGTGGCCGCCGGCACCGCCGCGCAGCTGGCCGCGCTGGCCGAGGACAAGCCGGAGGGCACCCGGCGGGTCGTCCCGCTGAAGGTGGCCGGCGCGTTCCACACGGTCCACATGGCCCCGGCCGTCTCGGTGCTGGAGACCGCGGTGGCGGAGCTGTCCGCCGCCGCCCCGCACACCCGGTACGTCTCGAACAAGGACGGCGCGGCCGTCGCCTCCGGCCAGGAGGTCGTGGACCGCCTGGTGGGCCAGGTGGCCAACCCGGTGCGCTGGGACCTGTGCATGGAGACCTTCAAGGAGCTGGGCGTCACCGCGATGATCGAGGCGGCCCCCGGCGGGACCCTCGTCGGCCTGGCCAAGCGCGCGCTGCCGGGCGTGAAGACCCTCGCGCTGAAGACGCCGGAGGACCTCGACGCGGCCCGCGAGCTGATCGCCGAGCACGCTTCTCCCGCTGCCGAGAACTCGGCCGGATAAGGAGACCAAAAGCATGACCTCGAAGATCAAGCCCTCGCAGGGCGCCCCGTACGCGCGCATCATGGGCGTGGGCGGCTACCGCCCCGTCAATGTCGTGCCGAACGAGGAGATCCTCAAGTACATCGACTCCTCCGACGAATGGATCCGGTCGCGCTCGGGCATCTCCACGCGGCACTGGGCGGGCCCGGAGGAGACCGTCGCGGCGATGTCGGTGGAGGCCGCCGGCAAGGCGATCGCCGACGCGGGCATCACCCCGGAGCAGGTCGGCGGCGTGATCGTCTCGACGGTCTCGCACTTCAAGCAGACCCCGGCGGTGGCCACGGAGATCGCGCACCGCATCGGTGCCGGCAAGCCGGCCGCGTTCGACATCTCCGCCGGCTGCGCGGGCTTCGGATACGGCCTGACCCTGGCCAAGGGCATGGTCACCGAGGGTTCGGCCGAATACGTGCTGGTCATCGGCGTGGAGCGGCTGTCGGACCTGACCGATCTGGAGGACCGCGCGACGGCCTTCCTCTTCGGCGACGGTGCCGGTGCCGTGGTGGTCGGCCCCTCGCAGGAGCCGGCCATCGGCCCGACGGTCTGGGGCTCGGAGGGCGACAAGTCCGAGACCATCAAGCAGACCCTCGGCTGGGACGTCTACCGCCGCACCCCGGTGCCCGGCGGCGACGGCCCCGGCGACCAGCTGGCCCTGGACGAGATCCGCTACCCGGCGATCACCCAGGAGGGCCAGGCGGTCTTCCGCTGGGCGGTCTTCGAGATGGCCAAGGTCGCCCAGGAGGCGCTGGACGTGGCCGGCGTCAGCCCGGCGGATCTGGACGTCTTCATCCCGCATCAGGCCAACATGCGGATCATCGACTCGATGGTGAAGACGCTCAAACTGCCCGAGTCGGTCACGGTCGCCCGTGACGTGGAGACCACCGGAAACACCTCGGCCGCCTCGATTCCGCTCGCGATGGAGCGGCTGCTGGCGACCGGTCAGGCCAAGAGCGGCGACACCGCACTCGTCATCGGGTTCGGGGCGGGTCTCGTGTACGCCGCCACGGTCGTTACTCTCCCCTAGGCAAGATCTACACAGCACCGGCGTCCCAGGACGTTCCGGCGGCTGTACGGAACTTCACCGCATAGCACAGTTTCACTCGAAAAACACCGAAGGAGCGCCATCATGGCCGCCACTCAGGAAGAGATCGTCGCCGGTCTCGCCGAGATCGTGAACGAGATCGCCGGGATCCCCGTTGAGGACGTCCAGCTGGACAAGTCCTTCACCGATGACCTGGACGTCGACTCGCTGTCCATGGTCGAGGTCGTCGTCGCCGCCGAGGAGCGCTTCGACGTCAAGATCCCCGACGACGACGTCAAGAACCTCAAGACGGTCGGCGACGCCACCAAGTACATCCTCGAGCACCAGGGCTGATCCAGGCCCCCGCATGTCGCCACCCCGCGGTGGCGCCGTCGATTCTCGACCCCTCTACCTGTGGAGACAAGAATTCCCGTGAACGCGACCAATCGCACCGTGGTCGTCACCGGTATCGGCGCAACCACACCGCTGGGTGGCGACACCGCTTCGACCTGGGAAGGTCTGCTGGCGGGCCGCTCCGGCGTGCGGCCCCTGGAAGACGAACGCTTCGCCGACCTCCCCGTCCGGATGGCCGCCACCGCGGCCGTCGACCCGGGCGAGGTCCTGCCCCGTCCCGTCTCCCGCAAGCTGGACCGTTCGGCGCAGTTCGCGCTGATCGCCGCGCGTGAGGCGTGGGCCGACGCCGGCTTCACCGGCCCGGCCGGCGAGGACACCACCGAGGACGGCTCGGCCGTCGTCACCCCCGAGCGCCTGGGCACCGTGATCGCCTCCGGCATCGGCGGCGTGACCACCCTGCTCGACCAGTACGACGTGCTGAAGGACAAGGGCGTACGCCGTGTCTCCCCGCACACCGTGCCCATGCTCATGCCCAACAGCCCGTCCGCCAACGTCGGCCTGGAGGTCGGCGCGCAGGCGGGCGTGCACACCCCGGTGAGCGCCTGCGCCTCGGGCGCCGAGGCCATCGGGTACGCCATCGAGATGATCCGCACCGGCCGTGCCGACGTGGTCGTCGCGGGCGGCACGGAGGCGGCGATCCACCCGCTGCCCCTCGTCGCCTTCGCCAACATGATGGCGATGTCGAAGAACAACGACGAACCCGAGAAGGCGTCGCGCCCGTACGACACCGCCCGGGACGGCTTCGTCCTCGGTGAGGGTGCCGGCGTGGTGATCCTGGAGTCGGCCGAGCACGCCGCCAAGCGTGGCGCCCGCGTGTACTGCGAGGCGCTGGGCCAGGGCCTGTCCGCCGACAGCCACCACATCGCGCAGCCCGAGCCGACCGGCCGCGGCATCGCGGCGGCCGTCCAGAACCTGCTGGACGACACCGACCTCAAGCCGGCCGAGCTGGTGCACCTCAACGCGCACGCCACGTCCACGCCGCTGGGCGACATCGCCGAGATCAAGGCGCTGCGCCGGGTGCTGGGCGACGAGGTCGACCACATCGCGATCTCCGCGACGAAGTCGATGACCGGCCACCTGCTGGGCGGCGCGGGCGGCATCGAGACCGTCGCGACGGTCCTGTCGCTGTACCACCGTCAGGCCCCGCCGACCATCAACGTCGACAACCTCGACGAGGAGATCGACGCGGACATCGTGCGCGACGAGCCCCGGCAGCTGCCGGAGGGCACCATCGCGGCGATCAACAACTCGTTCGGCTTCGGCGGCCACAACGTGGTCCTCGCCTTCCGTACTGTTTAGTGCGCCTAAACCGGCGCCGCTCTCGCGGATCCCGTGCTCGCCGCCTGGGTTCCTCAATTGATGGTTGCGGTGTTCGCCGGTGAAAGGGCCCGCCCGGTCAGTGACCGGGCGGGCCCTTTCGTGTACGCCGCGCCTCAGTCGTCGAAGCTCGCGAAGTACGACGCGGCCATGTCCTCGTCCCCATGGCCCTGTTCCGTGGCGCGGCGGAAGCGTTCCGCGCCCGCGGCCTGGACGTCCAGCCGGACGCCGGCCGCTTTGCCGGCCTCGACGATGAGCCGGGCGTCCTTCTCGGCGGTGCGGGTGGCGAAGCTGGGGTCGAGGTCGCCCTCCAGCAGGGCGCCGGTCTTGGCGCGCAGGTAGCCCATGTCGAGGGGCCCACCCGCGACGGCGTCCAGGAACTCCTGCGGCGCGACGCCGAGCCCCTTGGCGAGGGCCATCGCCTCCGCCGCGCCGTGGGTGACGGTCAGCACCCAGCTGTTGATGACGAGCTTGAGGCGGGTGGCAGCGCCCTCGTCGCCGTTCTCGCCGATCCAGTTCGTACGGCTGCCGATCGCTTCGAAGACGGGCGCGAGCAACTCCCGTGCGGCGCCCGGCCCGGCAGCGAGCACGACGAGCTGCCCCGCCTCGGCGGGTGCCTTGGTACCCAGGACGGGCGCGTCGACGAAGACCAGGCCGTGTTCCTGGGCGAAGCGCGCGAGCTCGCCGAGGGATTCGATGCCGGCGGTGGTGCACTGGGCCCAGACGGTGCCGGGGCTGAGCGCCGTACCGGCGGCCCGCAGGGTCTCCAGCGCTGCCGGGCCGTCGTGCAGCATCGTCAGGACGACGTCGGCGCCGTCCACGGCCTCGGCGGGGGTGTCGGTGACGCGTGCGCCGTCCTCGGCCAGAGGTTCGGCCTTGGCGCGGGTGCGGTTCCACACCCGGACGTCCAGGCCCGCCCTGGCGAGGTTGCGGGCCATCGCCGCGCCCATGATCCCGGTGCCCAGCACTGCTGTCTTTGCGCCTGAACCGGCGCCGCTCTCGCGGACCCCACCCTCGCCGTGGGGGTTGCTCAATTGATGGTTGCGGTACTCGTCGCTCATGGCGCGCACCCTACGTGTCGGGGGGGGTCAGACGACCTGATGCAGCCAGCGGACGGGGGCTCCCTCGCCGGCGTACCGGAAGGGCTCCAACTCGTCGTCCCAGGGCTTGCCGAGGAGCTTGGCGACCTCGGCCTCCAGGTCGGTCTCGCCGCGCGCCGAGCGGGCCAGCGCGGCCCGCAGCCGGTCCTCGGGGATCAGGATGTCGCCGTGGATTCCCGTGACGGCATGGAAGATGCCCAGGTCGGGGGTGGAGCTGTAGCGCTCACCCTCGGCGGCGGCGCACGGCTCGGCGGTCACCTCGAAGCGCAGGAGGTGCCAGCCGCGCAGCGCGGAGGCCAGTTTGGAGGCCGTGCCGGACTCGCCCTGCCAGGAGAACTCCGCGCGCCAGGTGCCGGGCGAGGCGGGCTGGCGGATCCAGTCGAGATTGACGCGCACGCCGAGGACGCCCGCGACGGCCCATTCGACGTGCGGGCACAGCGCGCGCGGAGCGGAGTGGACGTACAGAACTCCACGTGTCGTCACCGGGACCTCCAGTACGGTTCGAGGTTCGCCTTCCCCAGCGGCCTCGTGCCCGTTCCGGTCGCGGCCGGGACAGCTGCTGACATTCTGCCCCAATGATCACTTCGGCACCAGCACGCAAGGTTACCTACAGTAAACACCATGGGGCTCAATTCGCCACAAAAGGGACAGGAAATGACGTGTTGTAATTTGTTCGTACGGAGTGCGCTACTCCTTCGTGTCGCCGCCCGACGGCCACGGGGCAAAGCTACCGCGCTGTGACCGCCGAGGAGTGACGTACCGTCGCTCACGGAAGAGATATCACTCGCACGTCGGAGGGGGACAGGGGATGGCAAAGATCGAACGGGCCGCCGCGCGCCCCCGCCGGCGGCCGGTAACGCTGCCGGCGGCGCTCGTGACAGCACTGCTCCTCACCGTCCCGGCCTGCGGTTCCGGGGCCGGCGACGACAACTCCCCGGGCGCGCACGGGCGCACGGAACCGGCCCGTCCGCACCCGTCCCCCACACCGGTTTGGGACACCCGTCCGGACTCGGTGGCCGCGCTCGGTGACTCGATAACGGCAGGCTTCGACGCCTGCGGGCTGCTCGCCGACTGCTCGGCCGCCTCATGGGCCACGGGCACCGACCCCGCGGTCCGCAGCCTGGCGAGCCGCCTGGTCGCGAAACAGTCCGGGCACGCCTGGAACTTCGCGCGCACCGGTGCGCTCATGGACGATCTGCCGCGCCAGATCGACCGCGCGATTCCGCACAAACCCGAACTTGTCACGATCCTGGTCGGGGCCAACGACGCCTGCCGCAACAACGCCTCCGCCATGACGCCGACGGCCGATTTCCGCGCCGGTTTCCGGACGTCCCTCCAGAAGCTGCGCAAGGCGCTGCCCAAGACGCAGGTCTACGTCGCCGCGGTGCCCGATCTGCTGCGCCTGTGGTCGCAGGGCAGGCAGAACCCGGTGGGCAAGCAGGTGTGGAAGCTCGGGATCTGCCAGTCGATGCTGCGCGACGCCGACGACGTCTCGTCCGCGGCGAACACCCGCAGAGCCGAGGTGCGGGACCAGGTGGTGGCGTACAACAAGGCGCTGCGCGAGGTGTGCGGGACCGACCGCCGCTGCCGGTTCGACCAGGCGGTTTTCGACTACCGCTTCACCGGCCGGGAGTTGAGCGAGTGGGACTGGTTCCACCCCAGCAAGCGGGGCCAGCGGAAACTGGCCGAGATGGCCTACCGCACCGTCACCCGCCCCGAGGGCCGGGGCTGACCCGGCGCACCGGCGGGCGCGCGCGGGCATAAGGTCACCGCATGAGCGCGACGCACGCCGCCGAAGAGCCCTTCGGCACCCTGGAAAACGGCAGTATCGTCCACCGCTGGACACTCGAAGCAGGCGCAGTCCGGGTACGGATCCTGACGTACGGCGGGATCGTGCAGAGCATCGAGACACCGGACCGGCACGGCGAGCGGGGCGAGATCGCCCTCGGCTTCCCGGCCGCCGCCGGGTACGAGGTGCACGGCGAGTCGTACTTCGGGGCGCTGGTGGGGCGGTACGCGGGCCGTATCGGAGGCGCCGCCTTCCCCCTCGGCGGGAAGCGGTACGCCCTCCCCGCCAACGACGGCCCGAACTGCCTGCACGGCGGGGTCGCGAACTTCTCCACGGCCGTCTGGGACGCCGTGCCGTGCCCGGACGGGGTGGAACTGCGGCGGACCAGTCCGGACGGCGAGGAGGGCTTCCCGGGGGCGCTGGACGTCCGCGTCCGGTACACCCTCTCCGCGGCCGGCGAGCTGACCTGCGCCTACCGCGCCACGACGGACGCGCCGACCGTCCTCAACCTCACCAACCACACGTACTTCAACCTCAGCGGGGACGGCAGCGGCGGCGCGGAGACCCACCGCCTCCGGATGGCCGCCGATCACTACCTCCCCGTGGACCCGACGGGCATCCCCGCCGGGCCGCCGGCCCCGGTGGCGGGCACCCGCTTCGACTTCCGGGCCCGCCGTACCGTCGGCCGCGGTTACGACCACACGTTCGTGGTCGGCGACGGCTCCGGGACGATCGGCACGCCCTCCGAGGAGGCGCCGGCGCCGCGCCCGGTGGCCGAGCTGAGCGACCCCTCCTCGGGGCGCGTCGTACGGCTGGCCACGACGGAGCCGGGCGTACAGCTCTACACCGCCGAGCATCTGGACGGTACGTACACGGGCACCACCGGCCGCCCCTATGAGGCGGGCGCCGGCCTCGCCCTGGAGACGCAGCACTTCCCCGACTCGCCCAACCGCCCGGACTTCCCGGGCACGGTGCTGCATCCGGGACAGGTGTTCCGGTCACGGACGGTGTGGGCGTTCGCGGCGGAGTAGCGCAGCGGCTATGGGGGCGGCCGGCTGCACAGAACCCGGACAGGGATCACGGCCGGGTTAAATGCCGGAGAAAACCAGGCGTCTGCACAACAACCCAACTCATCCCTTCCGCGACGGCCGCGCCTGAATATCTCCCGGCAAACCCCGAGGGAGAGTCGCGTTCTTGCACTCCTGGTCATGAGGCTTCGGCGGGTGCCGATGGGCATTCCGGCCCGCGTTGGCCGGAAACCAAGGTGTGACGCACCGTTGGCCGGATAGTCGTGGAGCACTCGCGAACGCGCGCACGCCGGAGCGGGCGGCTTCCCCGCACGACAGCCGGGACATCGCGGATGGCGAATTTGCGCGTCGCGTCGCGCGACTGGTGAGCCACTCCTGCGGCCGCAAGACGATATTCAGCCTCCACCGCTAGCCAGCAAATCGTACATATGACTATTTTGCGCAAGATCACTTCTGTAAGTGAACCGTTGACCTCCGCCTGATCGATCATGTTAGATTCACGCTACAAAGAATCGATCGGCTCGCCCATCCTCGTTATTCCTTCATGGAGTAAGTAGACCAGCGAGCCGCATTGGAGGGGGAGATGGGGGAGTTATCGCGTGCCGCGAACGCGGCACGCTCATCCACGTCGCACGACTGCGTACACAGACTTTTCGTCACGCAAGCCGAACGCACTCCCGATGCGATTGCGGTGCGCTTACGCTCCGATCGCCTGACCTATCGGGAGCTTGACCGGCAGAGCAACCGAATCGCCAATTCTCTGATTGCACGGGGAATTAACCGTGGCGCTCTGGTTGCGGTCCAGCTGGACCGTTCCATCGAATTGGTCGCTGCCCTTCTGGGAATCCTCAAGGCCGGCGCCGCTTACGTGCCGATCGATGTCCATACGCCGACCGCCCGTCGGGAATCGATCCTGCGGCAGACCCGGGCCGGTGTCCTCATCACGCACTCCGGGACGGACACGACGGCGTGCCCGGAAAGCTGCCACCCGCTGTTCCTCGACGACCTGGGCACCTGGCGGGACCACGCCGACTCTCCGCCCTCGGTCCGGACGGACCCCGCGGACGTCGTGTACGTGCTGTTCACCTCGGGCACGACCGGTGCCCCCAAGGGCGTGGTCGTCGAGCATGCCGGGGTCGTCAACATCCTTTCCTGGATGATCCGCGAGTACGGCTTCACCCCCGGCGACCGCGTGCTGCAGAAGACCCCCTACACGTTCGACGCCTCGGTCTGGGAGTTCTTCGTTCCGCTGTTGAGCGGCGGGACGGTCGTCCTGGCCGAGCCGGACGGGCACCGGGACCCCGGTTACCTGGCCCGCGCCGTGCGGGAGTACGGCGTCACCACCCTTCAGCTGGTGCCGTCGATGCTCCGGCACGTCCTGGCGGAGCCTGTCTTCACGCGGTGTTCTTCACTGCGCCAGGTGTTCTGCGGCGGGGAAGCCCTGCCCCTCGACCTGCAGAACCGCTTCTTCGAGCGCATGCCGGTCCCGCTGCACAACCTCTACGGCCCCACGGAGACCTCGGTCCAGGTGATGACCTGGACCTGCCGGCCGGACGACGCACGGCCGTACGTACCCATCGGACGGCCCGTGGACAACATCCTGACGCGGGTGCTGGACCCGTCCGGCCGCCATGTCGCCGCGGGAGAGGCCGGAGAGCTGTACATCGGCGGTATCGCCGTCGCCCGGGAATACCTGGGCGACCGCGACCGGACGGCGCGGCACTTCGTGACCGACCCCGGATCCATGACCCCGGAACTGCCCACCAGGTTCTACCGGACAGGCGACCTGGTGCGCGAGCACGAGGACGGCACCTTCGAATTCCTGGGCCGTCTGGACGAACAGATCAAGGTCCAGGGGTTCCGCGTGGAACCCGGCGAGATCGAGACGCGGCTCCGGCAATTTCCAGCGGTACGAAACGCCGCCGTACTCGCCGAGGAGAACATCGTCGTCGGCAGCACCCGATTGGTCGCCTACCTGGAAACCGAAGCGGCCGCGATAGACCTTCGCCGGCTGCGTGACCATCTCGCCGAACACCTTCCCGCATACATGGTGCCCACTCTTTTCCGGGCGGTGGACGCACTTCCGCTGTCCCGCCACGGAAAGCTGGACCGGGCACTGCTGAGCCGGCTCCCGCATACGGTGATAGCCGGTCCTTCCGAAGCGGAAGAAAGCGCGGATGGGGTGGAAAACACACTCATCCGAATCTGGCGGGAAATTCTGGACGTCCCCTCAGTAGGCGTGCGGGACGACTTCTTCGAGCTCGGCGGGGACTCCATGGCGGGGCTCATGTTGATCGCCGAAGCCAAGAGTGAGGGCCTTTCCATCACTCCGCACGACCTTTTCACCCTGCGTCGTCTCGACGCCCTCGCGGCGCACTGTCGGAACCTCATCTCCGGCTGACGCCCGACGACTGCACGAAGCACACCGCACGACAAACCTCGACCAATTCTCCTCGACCGTGCGCGGCACTTTCCGTCGCGAGCCGTCGAAGCATTTGCCATGCCCTGGGGAGGCACGCCGTGAACGATGCAAGTGAGCCGCTGTCGTATACGCAGGAAAGCCTGTGGCTGATCGAAAACATGTCCCGGCAGGACGAGCCGGTATACAACGAACCGCTGGCTTTCCGGATCGCGGGACAGCTGGATGTGGGCGCACTCGACCGGGCCCTGGCGCAGACCGTCGCGCGCCACGAGGCGCTGCGTACCTCGTTCGTGGGCACGGCCGACGGAATCCGCGCCGTGGTGAAGGACGAGGTACCCGACTTCGTCGAAACGGTCGACCTGCGGCAGCTGCCGGACAAGGAGCAGGCACGGCTGCAGGCCCAGCAATTGCTGGACGGTGCCTACGCCCGCCCGTTCGACCTGGCCGAAGGCCGGCTGATCCGCGCACTGATCGTGCTGGTCGATGACGCCGAGACCCTGCTGGGGCTGACGGTTCATCACATCGCGGCCGATGGCTGGGGGCTCGGGCTCGTCCTGGACGACGTCCGCAAGCGGTACATCGCCCTGACTCAGGACCGCGAGCCCGGCACCCTCACGGTCGCGCCGGCACCCCGGTTCTCCGACTACGTGCACCGGCTCCGCGACCGGTACGAGCAGGGCGACTTCGACGCGGACATCGCGTACTGGAACGGTCTCCTGCAGAACGGACCGGAGCTGCTGAAGCTCCCCACCGACCGGCCGCGCCCGCCGATGCAGACCTTCACCGGCGCGACGCGTACCGTCACAGCCGACCGCGAGAAGATCAAGCAACTCATCGACCGCTGCCACCGAGCCTGCGGGAGCACTGAATTCGGCGTGCTGCTCGCGTCCTGGGCCCTCCTGCTGCACCGGTACTCGGGGCAGGACCAGGTCACGGTCGGCACCACCGTCCTCAATCGCAGCACCGTGGAAGAACTGAGCACCGTTGGCTGCTTCGTCAACACAGCGCCTCTCCCCTTTTCCTTCGGCGAGGGCAGCATGACTTACCGGCAGCTGCTGGCCGACACCACGGGTTCCCTGGTCCAGATGCTGCAGCACCAGGAGGCTCCCTACCCGAAGGTCGTGGAGAGCCTCTCCGTCGACCGGGACCCGAGCCACCACCCGGTCTTCCAGACGATGATGACGCTGCTCGGCAAGCGCAAGGTGCTGCGGCTCGGCGACGGGCTGGAGGTACGGGCTCATCCGGTCAACCGGGCAGCCAGCAAGTTCGACCTTCTCCTCTACGTGACCGAGGACGGCGACGCGGTCGAGTTCGAGGCCGAGTTCAACACGGACCTGTTCGACCCGGAGACGGTCGAGCGGATGCTGAACCAGTACGTGCATCTCCTGCACCAGCTGGCGGACGACATCGACGTCGAGGTGGACCGCGTCCCGATCCTGCCGCCGGACGAGAAGGCCCTGATCCTCGACCGGTGGAACAACACCGCAGCGGAGTACCCGGACTCGACGGTGGTGGACACCATCGAGGCACAGGCCGCACGGACTCCCGATGCCATCGCCGTGGAGTTCCGGGGCCGCACGCTGACGTACGAGGAGCTGGACCGCCTCGGCAACAGGGTGGCCCATGCGCTGCTGGCCGAGCAGGCGGACGACACGTCGGGGTTCGTCGGGGTGTACATGGAACGCTCCGTCGACATGGTGGTGGCGCTCCTGGCCGTCATGAAGGCGGGGCTCGCCTACGTACCGATCGATCCTGAATATCCGTTGGAGCGTATTCAGTACATGATCGAGGATTCGGCGGTGCCGCTGATCCTCACCCAGGACAGGTTCCTGGCCGACCTGGCACCCGTGCCGGCCCTGGCGCGCACGGTGTCCGAGCTGACGGCACACACCGCTGACGAGCAGCCCGTGCCCCGGAGCCTCGGGCCGGACTCGCGGGCGTACATGATCTACACCTCCGGTTCCACCGGACGCCCCAAGGGTGTGGTCAACCGGCACGCGGCGCTGTTCAACCGGCTCACCTGGATGCAGTCGGAGTATCAGCTGACCGCGGAGGACCGGGTCCTCCAGAAGACTCCCTTCAGCTTCGACGTATCCGTCTGGGAGTTCTTCTGGCCGCTGATGTTCGGTGCCCGCATCGTGGTGGCCGAACCGGGCGGGCACCGCGATCCCGACTACCTGAAGTCGGTGATCAGCGCATCGAAGGTGACCACCTGCCACTTCGTGCCCTCGATGCTGAACGTGTTCCTCGAAGAGGAGGAACTCGGTACGTACTGCGCTTCATTGCGCCAGGTCTTCTGCAGCGGGGAGGCTCTTCCCTACCACACGGTCGAGAAGTTCTACCGGTCTCTTCCGTCCGCGCTGCACAACCTCTACGGGCCCACCGAAGCGGCGATCGACGTCTCGTACTGGCCGTGCACCCTGGACTACCCGGGCAACGTCGTCCCCATCGGGCGGCCGATCGCCAATATCAGGCTGCTGGTGGTCGACCGGAACAGGCGGCTCCAGCCCATCGGCGTCCCCGGTGAGCTGTGCATCGCCGGTGTCGGGCTGGCCGAGGGCTACCACAACCGGCCGGACCTCACGGAGAAGGCCTTCGTGGCCGGTCCCTTCGAGGATTTCGCCGAGTCGCGGCTGTACCGGACCGGGGACTTGGCGCGGTACCTCCCGGACGGACAGATCGAATACCTCGGGCGCATCGACAACCAGGTGAAGCTGCGCGGTTTCCGCATCGAGCTGGGTGAGATCGAAGCCGCGGTACAGGCGCTTCCGTCCGTGCGCGAAGGTGCGGTGATCGTGCACGAGCACATGGGCAACCGCATGCTGGTGGCGTATGTGGCGGCCGATGAGCGGTTCAGCACCGCGGCGGCCAAGGAGGCGCTCAAGCGACAGCTCCCGGAGTTCATGGTCCCGCAGCTCTTCGTGGCGCTGCCGGCCGTGCCGACCACGGTCAACGGCAAGCTGGACCGCAAGGCGCTCCCCGATCCGATGGCGCAGCCGGCCGGGCAGGGCACCGACGACGCCGGGAGCGCCCCGGCGGCGACGGAGGAGGAGCGTGCGCTCGCGGCTGCTTGGGGAGAGGTCCTTGGCCTCGCAACTGTGGGGATCGACCACAACTTCTTCGAGCTCGGCGGCGACTCCATCACCAGCATCAAGATCGCCGTGCGGATGCGCGACCACGGGTACCACTTGGAGGTGAAGGACATCTTCGCGGCACCGACCATCCGGGAGCTCGCCCGCGGCCTACGGGCGGTGGGCGACGGCGCGGGGGCGCCGGCCGTCGGAGGAACGGAGCCCTTCGCGACCGTACCCGCCGAGGACCGGGCGGACCTGCCGGCCTCCGTGGTGGATGCGTGGCCGCTGACCACCCTGCAATCCGGCATGATCTACCACTCGATGCTGCATGAGGAGTCGCCCGTCTACCACGACATCTTCTCGTACGACATCGATGGCCCCTTGCACCGCGAGCACCTGGTGACCGCCGTGCGTGCCGTGGTGCGCCGGCATGCACAGCTCCGGTCGAGCTTCGACCTCAGCAGTTTCGGTGAACCGTTGCAGCTGGTCCATGCGCAGGCCGAGCCGCCGGTGGACTTCGCCGATCTCACGCAGCTGGATCAGGAAGCCCAGGACGCAGCAGTCCTCCGCTGGACGGACGAGGAGAAGACCCGGGGATTCGCCCTGGAGCAGGCTCCTCTTGTGCGCTTCAGGGTCCACGTCCGTGCGCAGCACCGCTTCACGCTGTCGCTCTCCTTCCACCACGCCATCCTCGACGGCTGGAGCGTCGCACTGGTGATCGAGGACATCCGCAAGACCTATGCGGGGCTGCTCACCGGGGCTCGCCCCGAGCCGGATCAGGGGGCGGAGGAGCTGTCCTACGGGACGTATGTGGCCCTGGAGCAGGCTGCCCTGGACGATCCGGCAGCCGCTGCCTTCTGGGCCGGCCGGCTCTCCGGCTTCCCCGCTTCCCTGCTGTCGGAGGGGCCCGCGGCGGGTGGTGGCGTGCCCGGCCGACAGGAGTCGAGCTCCCGGACGCTGCCGGAACCGGTGGTGACAAGGATTCGGGAACTGGCCGCCGCATCGGGTGTACCGGTGAAGAGCGCACTGCTCGCGCTGCACGTGCGCGTACTGGCACAGCTGCTGGGCAGCTCCGATGTGGTCTCGGGTCTGGTGAGCAATGGCCGCCCCGAGGTCGCCGGTGGCGAGAAGGCCGCCGGGCTGTTCCTCAACACACTGCCGTTCCCCGTGTCGGGCGCCGACGACGACCCCGGCGACGTCGCCCGGCGCGTCTTCGCCCTGGAACAGGAGGCCGTGGCGTACCGCAGGCTCCCGCTGGCCCACATCCTCAAGCAGGACGGCCGGGGTGAGCTCTTCGACTGCGTCTTCAACTACACCGACTTCCACGTCTACCGCTCGGCGGACGACGGGGTGGCCATCACCGGTGCCCGCTACTTCGAGCAGACCAACTTCGGCGCCGTCGTCCATGCGCACCGCGACAACTTCTCCGGCGAGCTGGGCCTCACGGTCAATTACGACCCGGGGCGGATCGACCACGCCACGGTGGCTCGCTACCTCGACGGATTCCTGGCAGCAGCCGCAGGGCAGGGCTCCGCGAGTGCCCGCGGGGCCGTCGACCCCGCGGTCGTTGCCCAGGTCGCGGAGGTCGTGGCCAAGGTGCTCCGGCTGCCAGGGATCGAGCCGCACGACAACTACCTCGAACTGGGGGTGGACTCGATCTCCAGTATCCGTATCGTCGCGCGGCTCAAGCGCCAGGGCATCAAGATCACCGTCCAGGACGTCTTCGAACACCCCACGGCGGCAGCGCTCGCCGCGCACCTCACCTCTGGTGCGGTGCCTCAAGCCGAAGTCGAGCGGGTCCGCCCCTTCGAACTGGCCGGCGCGCCCCGGGAGGAGTTCCCGGCCCATGTGTCGGACGCGTACCCCGCAACCTCACTGCAGCTGGAGATGATCCGGCATCACGAGGCCGACGTGGCACAAGCGGTGTACCACGACGTCTTCGCGTACCAACTCGGTCTACCGCTCGACGAAGCGCTGCTGCGGAGCGCCTTGCAGCGCATGGTCGACACGCACGACACGCTGCGTACCGCATTCGATCTGGCGGCACTGCCGGAACCGCTGCAGCTGGTGCACGACACGGTCACTCCCTCGCTCGACGTATTCGATCTTCGTCAGCTGCCGGGCGAGGAGCAGGCGGCGGCCTTCGACCACTGGTTCGAGGGCGAGAAGGCCACCGGCTTCTCCTGGGACCGTCCGCCTCTCATGCGCTTCTTCGCGCACCGCACGGACGCCTCGTCCTTCACCCTTACCCTGAGCTTTCACCACTCGGTGATCGACGGCTGGAGCCTGTCGCTGTTCGTCCGCGACCTCGTAGGGCTCTATGCCGCGGCACTGGAGACCGGCCGGGTAGGTGATCCGCACAAGCCCTCGGCCGCCTACCGCGACTATGTCGCGGCCGAACGCGAGAGCCGCCGGTCATCGCAGCAGCGGGACTTCTGGCGGAAGGAACTGGAGGGCGTGGAGCTCGCTCCGCTCCCCCGACCGGTGCGTGGCGCCGGTGGCACCCGCTGGAGCGAGACCAAACTGGTGGTGGAGCCGGCGAAGCAGGACGCCCTGCACGACCTTTCCCGTCGCACAGGTGTACCGCTGAAGCACCTTATGCTCTCCGTCCATCTGGTGGTCCTGAGCCGGCTGCAGCGGCGGACCGATGTGGTCACGGGTGTCTTCACCGGCGGCCGGCTGGAGGAAGAAGGCGCCGAGGAAGTACTGGGCCTGTTCCTGAACTTCGTGCCGTTCCGGCACGACCTCACGGGGGCGACGTGGCGCTCCCTCATCGAGCGCACCTTCGCGCAGGACCGCCGCATCCTTCCGTACCGGCGCTACCCGCTGCGCAGCATCGAGAACGACCTGGGCGTGGCTGCCGGCGTGGCGGCCACCTTCAACTACACGCAGTTCGCGTCGTACGGCGACGTGGCGCGGGAGCAGGCGCTCCAGCACATCCAGTGGTTCGAGCACACGCACTTCCCGCTGCTGGCCAACGTCGGCCATGACCTGCACCAGCAGAACATCGTGATCACGCTCAACGCGGACGGCCGTCTCCTGCCCCAGCCCTGGGTGGAAACGCTCGGCGAGCTCTACGACGCGGTCATCGACCGCATGGTCGAGGCCCCCGACGCACCGGTCGACGCCGCGTCCGAAGCCATGACGAAGATCACCGACCTGCTGTTCGACGACGAAACGCAGCGGTAGTCGCGAACGCGTCCCGTCCTGCCGGGCGCTTCCGGCCGTACGGCCCGGCCGGACCCGGCCGTACGGCCGTCCCACCTCACCGTCCCACCTACCTTGGAGTCCGAGTGACCGACACCTTCATCCGGAACGCGGGCGAGATCGCCACGCACCAGCAGTCCGACGGCTACCTCTCGCACTACCGCCGTTGGGGCCGTGCGGAGGGCGGGGACGTCGTCGTGATCCTGCACGGCGGCATCAGCCACGCCGCCTGGCAGGCCCCCCTCGCCGAGGCGGTGCTGGCCGCATCCGACTGCTCCTTCATCGCACTGGACCGGCGCGGGTCCGGCCTCAACCAGGAGAGCCGCGGCCACCTCCCATCGGAGACGCGGGAGGTCGAGGACGTGGTGTCCTTCCTGCGCTCTCTCGCCGGCTCCTACCGACGGGTCCATCTGGCCGGCTGGTGCTTCGGCGGTCAGATCGCCGCCATCATCGCCGGGGAGCTGGCCGGGCAGAACGTCATCAGCAGCCTGAGCATGATCGCTCCGGGGTTCGTGTTCAACGAGCGCTACGGTGACGTGCTCCGGCTGAGCATGCAGGCGGTGGCGGAGGTCGTCGAGGCGCTGGGCGTACGGCCCGAGCCGGAGCACGCCTTCATTCCGGTTCCGCTCCAGCCGAGCGACTTCACACCGGACACCGCATGGCAGAAGTTCGCCATGGAGGACGAGCTCAAGCTGCGCAAGGTCACCCAGAGCACGGTGGACGTGTGGAACCAGCTGGCCGACCGGTCGCGTGCGGTGCTCTCCGAACTCGGCGACGTGCCCGTGCTGGCCGTCTTCGGTGAGACCGACCGACTCGTCGACAACGACGGTGTCGAGAGGATGCTGCGGGAGAAGGTCACCGGCGTTCCCCCCGTCGTCCACCGCCTCGACGCTCCGCACGCCATCCAGTTCGAGTCCTCCGACATGCTCGCGAAACTGCTGGTCGAGTTTCTGAACAACGTCCGATGACCGGTTAGTCCCCGGCCCCGGGCCCCAGCCGCGTACCGCGTGGCGCGCTGCGGCCCGGGCGCCGCCGGCGGCGGAACAAGCCCGCCGCCTGATGGGAACAGAACGAGGAGTACGACATGGCCACACGACCACGCGCTGCCGCGCTGCCGACCGGGGCAGCGCGGAAACCGGTGCTCCTGCTCGCCCTGGGCAGTTTCGCCCTGGGGACCGACGCCTTCGTCATCGGTGGGGTACTGCCCGAGGTGGGTGCCAGCCTCCGGGTCGGCCTCGGCCTGGCCGGCCTGCTGATCACGGTGTTCTCCGCGGTCTATGCGGTAGGGGCGCCCGTGCTGACCGTGCTGACCGGCAATTTCGAACGCCGCAAGGTGCTGCTGACGGCCCTCGCGGTCTTCACGGCGGGCAACGTCCTGGCAGCCCTCGCGGACAGCTACGGCGTCATGGTCGTCGCGCGGGTACTGTCCGCTCTCGGCGCTGCGCTCTACACCCCTGCCGCGACCGCGACCGCCGCATCCCTCGCCGCTCCGGAGGAGCGTGGGCGCGCCCTGGCAACGGTCCTGGGCGGCCTGACGCTGGCGACCGCGCTCGGGGTTCCGCTCGGCACACTGATCGCCAACATCTCACAGTGGCGAATGACGTTCGTGCTTGTCGCGCTCCTGGGGGCGGCCGCCCTCATCGGCCTGGGCACGTCGCTCACGGCGACCCCGCCGTCCGCCGTCGCTTCCCTCAGAGAGCGGCTTGCCACGGCCACGGTCCGTACGGTGCCCAGCACCTTGGTGACCACCGCTCTGACAATCTGCGGGGTCTTCACACTCCTCACGTACCTCACCTGGTTCGTGGACCGGTCCAGTGGAATCACGGGCGCCATGGTGACCGTCGTGTACCTGGTGTACGGCCTGGGCGCCCTCATTTCCAACACCACCGCCGGCATGCTGATCGACCACGTGTCCCCGCGGAAAGTCGCCGCCGTCTCGGCGATCGGACTGGCCGCGGTCTTTGGTGCGCTCGCGGTGTTCGCGCACGCGGGGGACGAAGGCAGCCACACCGGCTCCCGGACGGTTCTCCTCTTCGTCCTGATCGCTGCCTGGGCGCTGGTCGGGTGGATGTTCATTCCCGCGCAGCAGCAGCGGTTGCTGCACTCGACGGGGCCGCAGGCATCCGTGGCGCTGTCACTCAACGCATCGGCGATCTACGTCGGCCAGGCGCTGGGCGGTGCTCTCGGTGGGGCACTGCTGGGGCAGGGGACGACAGCACTCCCCTTGGCCGCGGCCGCGTGTGTGCTGATCAGTTCCGCGGTCCTGCTGGCGACCCGTGCCCGGCGGGGCGGAGCCGCGGCTGCGGCCGACGGACCGTCCCCGGTCCCCGCGGCCGGAAGCGTAGCCGAACAAGGGAGGTCATGAGGAAATGAACCATGGGAGCAAGGGCTCCGGCGACCGTTCGCACCCCCGCGAGGTGAGCTCGACGTCGGCGGACCTTTTGAGGCGGGCCGGCGAACGCATTCCCTTTCGTGTCGTGCACACGCATCCGCATGATCAACGCGCTTTCACACAAGGGATCGTGACGGAATCCGGCGTCCTCTACGAGAGCACCGGAGGCTGGGGGTCGTCCGAGCTGCGCAAGGTGGATATCGAGTCGGGGAACGTCCTGAAGAGGGTGCCACTGGGCGAGGACTACTTCGGAGAAGGCATCGCCAGTGCGGGCGGCCTGCTCTACCAGGTGACCTTCCGTGAGAAGACGGGTTTCGTCTATACCGCCCAGGACCTGGAGAGGGTCGGGGAATTCAGCTACCGGACCGAAGCCTGGGGCCTGACGAACCACAGCGGTCGGCTCATCATGAGCAACGGCACGTCGATGCTGTACGTCGTCGACCCCGACAGCGGACGTCAGGAGGAATTCGTCCAGGTCACCGCCCGCGGCGAACCAGTGGACGGAATCAATGACATTGAAGTCATCGACGGCTGCTTCTACGCGAACGTCTACACCACGGACTGTCTCATCCGCATCGATCCGGCCGACGGGCGCGTGACCGGCGCCGTCGACCTGACGGGGATCAACACCGATCCGACGCTGGCATCGCGCAGCGTGGCCCCTTATCTGGCCGTCCTCAACGGAATCGCCCATGATGCCCGGCGGCGTCGGACTTACGTCACCGGGAAGCTCTGGGACTCGGTGTACGAGATCGACATGCAATGAGGGGGAAACGGGATGACCACAAAAAGACCTGATACGGCCGCGCCGGATCCTTTCGTACGGCGAACGTTACGCGCTTTGGAGAGACGCCGGGGGGACTGCGCGGCGCCGACGGACGCCATCAACCGCACTTTTCAGGACATCGTGCACCAGGCCACCGGAACGCAATTCGCGAAGGATCACGGTCTCTCTCCCCGTGTCCGGAGCCTCGGTGAATGGAAAAGGACCGTTCCCATCCGGGACTACCGCGGTTTCGAGGGTTACCTGGAACAGCTCGTGTCCGGCCGGCAAGGTGTTCTGACCAAGGGCCGGCCATATGCACTGCTGCGGACCTCGGGTACGTCAGGCCGGCCGAAGACCGTGCCGACGACCCGTCACTGGAGGTCGAAATACCGAGGCGCCGCGCTCTATTCCCAATGGGGGCTCTACTTCGAGCGGATCGGGTTGCGAGAAATCACCCGTGACTGCGTCCTGGACCTTTCCTGGACACCCACGGTACCCACGGTCCACCGGGGCGCGCTTCCTCTTTACAACATCACTCAGCGGCCTGTCCCGAGCGGCTTCGAAGACTGGTCGCCACCGTGGCAGGACGCGTCCTGGTTCAGCGGCCCCGAGAACCCGGAAACCGCCGGCGACGGCTCCTACGGCCTGCTGCGACGGTTGGCCGGACGCGGCGTACGCATGATCGTCTCGGTGAATCCCTCCAAAATGACCTCGCTGGCGGACTGCCTGAACACACGGGCCGATCTTCTGGTGCGCGATATTCACGACGGCACGGTCCACGGGAGCAGCGCGGCCGACGCGCCGGCCGACCGCGGCTTGGCCCGCAGGCTCGATGCCGCGCGCAGGAAACGGGGCAGTCTGCTGCTCACCGACCTCTGGCCGCGGCTGTCGCTCCGCGTCTGCTGGAATTCGGGGTCCGCGGCGCTGTACCAGCCCTGGCTGGACCGTATAGCTCCGGGAACCGCGCAACTCCCCTTCAGCTGCACCGGCACCGAAGGCATCGTCACCATTCCGGTGGACGGACATGCCTCAGCGGGCCCGCTCGCGGTTGACCAGGGGATATTCGAGTTCGCCAGTTGGGACGACCTGGACGACGGGGCGCCGCTCGCGGCGGACGCTCCCACGCTGGAGGCCCACGAGCTCGAGACCGGGGGTCGGTACCGTCTCGTGATGAGTCAGGCCAACGGCCTGTACCGCTATGACGTGGGCGACGTCTACGAAGTGGCGGGGTGGTACGGCCGGACACCGCGGCTGGAGTTCCTGGGGCGGGCCGGCTTTCAGAGTTCCTTCACCGGCGAGAAGCTCACCGACTCGGACATCCATGCTGCGGTCTGCCGGGCGCTGCGGGTGGAGCCGTCGGACTGCCCCCTGTTCACCTGCGTACCCGTATGGGGCGAGCCCCCGCGCTACCAGATCGTCGTGGAGCTGCCCACGCGGACCGGGCACGCGGGGGCAACGCACCTGGCGGCGCGGCTGGATCACGCGCTGCGGCAGGTGAACATCGAGTACGCCGAGAAGCGCCGGTCAGGCCGCATCGCGCGGACCGAGGTCACGGTCCTCGGCGCCGGTGCGTTCACGACGCTGGCGAACCGCCGGGTGGCGAGCGGCGCCTCACCGGCCCAGCTGAAACACCAGTGGCTGCAGAAGGACTCCTCGCTGCTCTCCGAGATACGGAGTCTCTTCCCGCACGCCGCCTCCACCACCGTCCGTGACGACTCGGCACCGTACCGCGAGCAGGCATCGTGATCACTTCCGTTGCCGCCGGTGCGGTACGCGTTCCCATGCACCGTCCCTTCGTCCACGCCAAAGCACGCCGCAGCACATCCGATGCCGTACTGATGCGGCTGGCGACCGGCTCGGCGATCGGCTGGGGAGAAGCCGCCCCGCGCTCATATGTCACCGGCGAGACGGCCCGGCACGTGCTCAGGGACCTCACCGCCGTCGACTATCGACGGCTCTCCGCGGCCATCGACTGGGCCGGTTTCGACGCGGCGGTCCACTCTCTGGCGGCACGGCCCCTGACGGACATGACAGGGTGCCGGCAGTTGGGGCCGGCAGCGTCCGCGGCGTTGGAGGGTGCGCTCCTGGACGTCATCTGCCGCCGCTGGCAACGCACGTTCGGGGAGGCGTTCGAGCAGGCGGGGCTACGCTTCCGACCACGGGAGCCCACAGCCGCGCTCCACTTCTCCACGGTCCTCGACCTCTCCCGCGACCCACTGCGATTCGTCGGGGCCATGGATGCGCAGCAGCGGGCGGCGCTCCGTTTCGTCAAGGTCAAAGCGTCCCGGGATCCTCGAGCGACGCTGGCCACCGTGCGGGAGCTCACGCAGCTGCTGCCCGTACGGACAGGACTCGCGGTGGACGTCAACGGCATGTGGACCGCTGACGTGGTTCTCGACACGGCACCGTCGCTCGCGGACGCAGGCGTTTCCTGGCTCGAGGAACCGACCGGTCCGCGGCAGTGGGACGTGTTGCGGGAAGTCCGGCAGCGCGCGGATATCGGCATCATGCTCGACGAGTCCTTCAGCGGCGCCGACGACATCCACCGGGCGAGCCGCGAAGAGGCCGCCACCCACGTCAACCTGCGGGTGTCCAAGTGCGGTGGACCACTGGGAGCGTTGCGCATGGCCGCGCTCGCCCGCGCACACGGCCTGCAGTATCAGGTCGGCGTGCACGTCGGCGAGGTGGGACCGCTGTGGGCGTGCGGACGGCATGTCGCCGGTGCTCTCGGCGACGCGGTGGCCGTGGAGGCCGGCCGGCAGGACGAGTGGTTCCCCGCTCCGCTGACGGAACCGGCATACACCGTCGACCGGCAGCGGCACCGCGTCCACCAATTGCCCGGCCCCGGCTGCGGGGTCGTTCCCTCGGCCAAGTTGTTGTCGTATTTCAGGCCGGAATTCGTTCTCGAATCATAGGAATGATGCATGAGTACTCTGCAAGAGAGTCGGCCAGCCGCTCCGAAAATGCTCAGCGTGCTGGGCATGTGCGTGCTCGAAAGCCGTCCCGGTGTCCAGACGCTGTACGTGGTCCGCTTCCTGACAGCGGCCGTACTGGGCGTAGCGACCGCTGACGGGTCCTTCGGCTTGCCGCTGGTGGTGGCCCTGGCGTCATGGATATGCGGCAACATGTTCGTATACCTGCTGAATGGCCTCATGGACGTGACCGAGGACCGTATCAACGGCTCGCGGCGTCCGATCGCCACCGGTCGACTGCCGGTCCCCCAGGCGACCAGGGTGGCCGTCGCGCTGGCGGTACTCAGCGTCTGTCTCACCCTGCTGACGCCCCTGGCCTCGGGCCTCATTCTCATTTCCCACCTGCTGCTGGGGTGGCTGTACTCCGCACCGCCTTGGTACGCGAAGCGCAATCCGCTGGCCGCCTCCTGCATTCTCGTGCTGGCCGGCATCTGCTGCTACGCGGCAGGTTACTGGGCCACGGGCGCCGGAGCGCCGAACGCCGACATCATCGTCTTCGTGCTGGCCATGTCGTTCGCCATGGGGATCGTGGGTGTTCCGGTCAAGGACCTCTCGGACATCGAAGGCGACCGTGCGGCGGGACGTCGTTCGTGGCCTGTGCTTTGGGGTGAGGAAAGGGCCCGTGCGGCCATTCTCTGTGTCGCTCTCCTCACGGGCGCGGCGTTCTTCTGCGCGACGCTTTTCGCCGCTCCCCGGATCATCGGCGGTTCGGTGGTGACGCTGATCGGGTTCGGCATCATCGGCGCTACCGTCATGAGCCGTTTCGGCAAGGGATCGCGGAGTAACCGGCGACGCGCATTCCGTGTGTTCATCATCAGCGCCTACGGTGCTCATGTCGCGGGCCTGTGCACCGTTCTCCTCTCATGAACACCCGTCACGCAGACTCGCCACCACGACGTACCGGTATCTCACCGGCCTCCTGTTCACAGAGGCACGACATGCTCATCGAAATGACTGCAGCGGACGGCACTCCGCTGGTCATGCGCCGCTGGCTCGCGACCGAAGCCCGGGCGGCGCTGTTCTACCTCCATGGGATCCAGAGCCACTCCGGCTGGCTGTGGGAGACCGGGCCCTTCCTGGCGGAGCGCGGAATCGAGGTCTACGCACTGGACCGCCGCGGTTCCGGAGCCAGTGGCGGACCGCGAGGCCATCTCCCCTCGGCCGGTACCGTGCTGGACGATTACGCCGCCGCGCTCGACCTGGTGCACGAGCTGACCGACGGAATGCCGGTAACGGCCGTCGGGCAGAGCCTGGGCGGCAGCGTCCTCGCCGCCCTGTGCGCGACCCGGGAGACCGGTCTGTCGGGAGCGATATTCTGCGCCCCCGCACTCGGACAACAGCGACACCGGCACGGACCGGCCGGACTCGCTCGGATGCGCCTTCTCTCCGGTACGGAAACGACGCCGGTAAATCTCAAGGACGAGCAGTACACGGAACTGCCGCGCTATTTGTCCTTCATGGCACATGACCCCCTGATGCTCCGTGCGGTGACGCACCAGTCGCGTGCCACTTTCGTGGCACTGGAGGACAGTTATCGGTCGGCCGTGCTGTCGCTGCCGGCGGCGCTGTTGCTGCCGTCCGAGGACAGCATCATCCACATCGGCCGGACGTGCGAAGTGATGCGGGGTCTCGCCCCCCACGCGGCGGTGCGTACCTTCGCCGCGAACAGCCACTACGTGGAATTCAGCGAAGTCCGCACGGAATATTGGCATTGCGTGCAGGAAATGGCTATTCGGGGGATCGAACCGTGATCGTCGTACCGGACTGTCTGGGGCGGCCCGAGATCGCGCGGGCGTTCTCGCGGTCGTTGTCCGATGCGGGGCCGGTCCGCATCCATGAAGCTCCCGCCGCCGACACAGCCGAGCTGATCCACCGCCTGCGCGGAGCGAGCGTGGTCGTCCCCTTCTTCGCGGGCGCTCCGCTCACCGGTGAAGTACTGGAATCCGTGCGGCCGCCCCTCGTCGTCGTTGCCGGCCCCGCGAGCTCCTGTGTCGACGAGCGTGCCGCCCGGGAGACGGGAACCCGGGTGCACGGCACTCCGGGCCTGGCCGCACCGGCCGTGGCGCACTACACGCTGGCTCTGATGCTGTCCCTCCTCCACCGCATTCCGCACGGCGCGCAATCGGTGCGCGACGGCGGCTGGGAGACGTTCCCCGGCCGGGAGGCTGCGGGGCTCACTCTGGGCGTCGTCGGCCTCGGGCGGATCGGAACCCGCCTCGCCGAACTGGCCTCGGCGATCGGCATGGACGTCGTCGGATGGTCACCTCGCCTCGATCGTGGTGACTCCGTCCCCGAGGGCATACAGGCCGTGCCGCTCGCCGAATTGCTGACCCGCAGCGACGTGGTGAGCCTTCACCTCCGGCTCGGTCGGCGGACCAGAGGATTGATCGGTTCCTCGGAGCTCGCCCTGCTGAGGGAGGACAGCGTGCTGGTGAACACCGCACGAGCCGGTCTGGTCGACATGGCCGCACTGCGTGCCGTCGTCGCGGCAGGAAAGGTGGCGGGGGTCGCCCTGGATGTGCACGACGTCGAGCCGCTGCCCGACGACGACATCCTGAGATCCCACCCCGCTGTGCTCGCCACCCCGCACATGGCGTGGATGACGAGCCGGACGATCGATCGGATCGTCGGCGCGGCAGCCGCTGTCGTGCGGCAAGAGTCGGGGCGATGAGAGGAATGGGGAAGACACCATGCCCGTCAGGGGACAGCAGGGGACGACACCGCATGCCGGACTTGCCGCGGACCGCGTCCTCATCACTCGGGCTGCCGCCACCGACCAGGTGGCGGATGTACTGCGCGCCCGCATCGTGCAGGGATATTTCCCTCCCGGTACCCGCCTGCCGGAGGAGGTGATCCGACAGGCTCTGGGCGTGTCGCGAGGCACCCTCAGGGAGTCGTTCCGGCTGCTCGCCCAAGAACGGCTTCTGGTGCACGAGCTCAACAGGGGGGTTTTCGTGAGCACCCTGACCGTCGCCGACCTGCTCGACATATTCCGGGTGCGCCGCATCGTCGAAGACGCCGCCCTGTCGCGGCTCTCCGCGCATTCCGGCCTCGAGGCCGCGAAGACCGCTCTGGAGCGGTGCGAGCGGCATGCCGCCGGTGGCGCCTGGCGAGCGTATGCCGATGCCGACGCCGATTTCCATCTGGCGTTGGTATCGGCGGCGGGCAGCTCGCGGCTCAATGGCCTCGTGCGGGGCGTGCTGGGCGAGTTACAGCTCGCGTTTCCCGCTTCCGGCGACCTCGTGTGCCTGCGGCAACGGCAGCTCGGGCAGAACAGGGAGATGTGGAGACACCTGGCCGCCGGGGACACCGGTGCGGGGCGGAAGGTACTGGCCCTCTCCCTCGATGAGTACGAGCGGGCCCTCATCGACGGCTGCCCTGCGGCGGGCGGCACAAGCTGACCGAAGGATGCGTCGTCCCCTGTTCCCGGCTCAGGGCCGTGCGGAACACGGGACGACGCGTCAGTCACCGCGGTTCCGGCACCTCGGCAAACGCCTCGATCTCCACCCGGAAGTCCGGCTGGACCAGGCCGGCGACCTGCACCAGCGAGCAGGCCGGCGGGCGCTCGGCGTCCTGGTGCTCGTCGCGTACGCGGCGGAACGCCGCCAGGTCCCCCAGGTCGGTCAGGTAGACCGTCAGTTTGACCACGTGCGCGAGATCGGTGCCCGCTGCCCTCAAGGCGGTGGACAGGTTCGCGTAGACCTGCCGCACCTGTGCCTCGGCGTCGTTCTTGCCCACCAGGTTGCCGTCGCCGTCCACCGGTACCTGGCCCGAAACGGCGACCATGGGTCCGTTGAACGTCACCGCGTGGCTGTAACCGTTGACCGGCGGCGCTCCGGCGGAGCGGGTGAAGTGCTGCATAACAACTCCCTTTCCTCGCAGGAGATCATGCCAGCAGTACGACACGGCAGAGCCACCCCGGTCACCCCGCCGGGAGTTCGTCCGGCGTCGGGTAGGAGGGCTGCGCACCGGGCTTGGTGACGGCGGCGGCGCCGACGCGTACGGCGTAGCGCGCGGCCGTCGCCAGGGACTCGCCGCGGGCGAGCCGGGTGGCGAGGGCGCCGGTGAAGGCGTCGCCGGCGCCCGTCGTGTCGACGGCCGTCACCCGCACGCCCGGTACGGTCGCCGCCCCGTCCGCGTCCAGGACGTACGCGCCGTCGCCGCCGAGGGTGACGACGACCGAGCGGGCGCCGAGCGCACGCAGCGCGCGGGCCCATTCGGCCGGGCCGCCGTCCGCCGCGCCGGAGATCCGGCGTGCCTCGTGCTCGTTGACCACCAGCGGGTCGGCGGCGGCGAGCAACTGCGGGGCCAGGCTCTCGGGCGCCGGGGAGGGGTTGAGCACGACGCGGGTGCCGGCCTCGCGGGCCGCGGTGGCGGTGGCCTCCACGGTCTCCATCGGGATCTCCAGCTGGAGGGAGACCACGGCGGCGGCCGCGATGACGTCGTGGGCCGCGGCGACGTCCTTCGGGGTGAGCGCCGCGTTGGCGCCGGGCGAGACGACGATGCTGTTGTCGCCGTCCGCGCCGACGATGATCATCGCCGTGCCGGTGCGGGCCTCCGGGTCGGCGATGACGTGCGTGACGTCCGTGCCGGCCGCGCGCTGCGCGTTCAGCAGCAGCTCGCCGTAGGCGTCCCCGCCGACCCGCGCCAGCAGAGCGGTCCGGCCGCCGAGCCGGGCAGCGGCGGCGGCCTGGTTGGCGCCCTTGCCGCCCGCCGACTCGACCAGGTCGGTACCGAGCACGGTCTCGCCCGCGTCCGGCCGCCGGTCCACCCGGACCGTCAGGTCGGCGTTGGCCGAGCCCACCACCAGCACGTCGTAGTCGTAGTTGTGTGCGTCCACGTCCGCCGTTTCCATTCTTCGTTCACTGCCGGGCGGCGGTGTGCCGCCGCCCGGTGTCCTGCTGCCGCGCCGCGGTCATCCGTCGAACCGCGCCGCGTTCTTCTCCGTCACCAGCACCACCGGCACCTTGACCGCCTTGGGCAGCGGCTGGTGCCGGGCGGCCTTGAGCGCCCAGTCCACGGCCTGCTTGCCGAGCAGCTCGGGCTGTTGCGCGACAACCGCCGTCAGGGTCCCATTCCGTACCGCTTCGATGCCTTCCGGCGTGCCGTCGAAGCCCACGACCCGTACGGCCTTGCCGGACTTCGCACCGAGCGCCTTCGAAGCGCCGAGCGCCATCTCGTCGTTGGCGGCGAAGATCCCGCCGAGGTCGCGGTGGGCCTGGAGCATGTTGGTCGTCACGTCCATCGCCTTGGCGCGGTCGAAGTCGGCGGGCTGCCGGGCGACGACCTCGATGCCGGGGTACTTCTTGATGCCCTCCTCGAAGCCCTGGCCGCGTTCGCGCGCCGCCGAGGTGCCCGCCTGGCCTTCGAGGAACGCCACCTTGCCCTTGCCGCCGAGCGATTCGGCGAGGGTCTTCGCGGCGAGCCGGCCGCCCGCGACGTTGTCGGAGGCGATGGTCGAGCCGACCTTGCCGCCGTTGACGCCGCGGTCGAAGGCGATCACGGGGACGTTGGCGCGGTTGGCGACGCCGACGGCCGGTACGGCGGCGTCGGAGTCGACCGGGTTGATGATCGCGGCCTTGACGTCCTGGCTGGTGAAGGTCTCCATCTGATTGATCTGCTGGGTGGGGTCGTTCTGCGCGTCGGTGATGTTGATCTTCAACCCGCGCCGGTCGGCCTCGGCCTGCGCACCCGCCTTGATGCCCACGAAGAACGGGTTGTTCATGGTGGACAGGGCGAGGCCCAGGTCCGTGTCCCCGCCCCGGTCGCAGCCACTGAGGGCGACGGCGGCCAGTACGGCGCCCACCACCCCGAGCGCTCCCGTGCGCCTGCGCGTCGTAAGCCCGCGTGTCGTACGCCCCTTCATCGCGTACCCCCTCACCGCGCGCTCCGCCGCCGCAGCGTGTCCAGCAGCACCGCGAGGGCGATGACCAGGCCGGTCGCGACCTGCTGCCAGAACGCCGAGACGCTCAGCAGGTTCAGGCCGTTGCGCAGCACCGCGAGGATCAGCGCGCCGATGAGCGTGCCGGACGCCTTGCCGGAGCCGCCGGAGAGGCTGGCGCCGCCGATCACGACGGCCGCGATGGCGTCCAGTTCGTAACCGGTGGCGGCCTGCGGCTGGGCGGAGGTCAGCCGGGCGGCCAGCACGATGCCGGCGACCGCGGCGAACAGCCCGGACATCGCGTAGATGACCAGCTTGCGGCGCTTGACGTGGATCCCGGAGAGCCGGGCCGCCTCCTCGTTGCCGCCGATGGCGAACATCGCGCGCCCGGTGTACGTACGGGCCAGCACCAGCGCCGCGATCAGCCCCATCACGATCATGACGAGGACGGGTACGGGCAGCCAGCCGCCGAGGGTGTCGCCGAGCTTGCTGACCGAGGCGGGGAACGCGATCGGCGAACCGCCGGATATCACCAGCGCGAGGCCGCGGCCCACGGAGAGCATCGCGAGCGTGGCGATGAAGGCGGGCAGCTTGCCGTACGCCACGAGCGCGCCGGAGAGCAGGCCTGCCGCCGCCCCGACCAGCAGCCCGAGGAGCACGGCCACGACGACCGGCAGGCCCTCGGTGGTGGCCGCCCAGGCGACGACCGTCGCGGAGAGCGCGGCGACCGAGCCGACGGACAGGTCGATGCCGGCCGAGACGATCACGAAGGTGACGCCGAACGCCAGGATCGCGGTGACGGAGGCCTGTACGCCGACGTTGAGGAGGTTCTGCCCGTTCAGGAAGTCCCCGGACAGCACCGCCATCACCACGACCAGCGCGATCAGGCCGCCCAGCGGCCCGTTCCGCAGCACCGCGCGGGAGAACCACGGTCCGAAGCCGTCCCGGGCCGGCGCCTCCCCCACCGCCTCCGCGGCGGCTCCCGTCTTCACCTCAGTGGACATCGGAGCCCTCCATCGCGCTCTCGTCGTTGTTCGTGGTCCCGGGCGCGGCCTGGAGCGCCAGCTCCATCACCGCGTCCTGGGTCGCCTCGGCGGCCGCCAGCTCCCCGGCCAGCCGGCCCTGGGACATCACCAGCACCCGGTCGCTCATCCCGAGCACCTCCGGCAGATCGCTGGAGATCATCAGCACGGCCCGGCCGGACGCCGTCAGTTCGTTGATGAGCCGGTAGATCTCGACCTTCGCGCCGACGTCGATGCCGCGCGTCGGTTCGTCGAGGATCAGCAGCCGGGTGTCGGTCAGCAGCCACTTGCCGATGACGATCTTCTGCTGATTGCCGCCGGAGAGCGTGCGGACGCTCTGGCCGAGCCCGCTCATCCGTACCTTCAACCGGCCCGCCACCCGAGCGGCTTCGCGCCGCTGCGCACCCCGGTCCACCAGGCCGCCGCGGGTGTCGCGGTGCAGCCGGGCGAGGGTGAGGTTGTCCTGGAGCGACGCGTCCAGGAGCAGGCCCTGGCCCTTGCGGTCCTCCGGCACCAGGCCCAGCCCGGCGCGCATCGCCGCGCGCACGTCGCCGCGGGCCAGCTCCTTGCCGTCGATCTCGACCGTGCCGGCGTCGTACGCGTCCACCCCGAAGATCGCCCGCGCGACCTCGGTACGGCCCGCGCCCACCAGCCCGGCGACGCCGACGACCTCCCCGGCCCGCACCTCGAAGCCGATGTCCTGGAACACCGGCCCGCCCTTGGGCCCGTTACGGCTCAGCCCGCGCACCCGCAGCAGCGGCGCGCCCGGCTCCTCGGGGCGCTCGCGCGGGTACTGTTCGGCGATGTCCCGGCCCACCATGAGGCGGATCAGCTCGTCCTCGTCGGTGGCGGCGGGCACCTCGGCCACCGAGCGGCCGTCGCGCAGCACGGTGACCCGGTCGCCGAGCGCGCCGATCTCCTCCAGGTGGTGGGTGATGAAGATGATGCCGACGTCGGCCTCGCGCAGCTCGCGGACGAGCCCGAAGAGCGTCTCCACCTCCTCGGAGGTGAGCACGGCGGTCGGCTCGTCCATGATCAGTATTCGCGCATTCAGGCTCAGCGCCTTGGCGATCTCGACCATCTGGAGCCGGGCGATGCCCAGTTCGGCGACGGGTGTGTTCGGGGAGACGTCCAGCCGTACGCGTGCCAGCAGCTCGGCGGCGCGGGCCCGCATGGTCTTCCTGTCGACCAGGCCGAGCGCGGTGCGCGGCTGCCGGCCGAGGAAGATGTTCTCGGCGACGGTCAGGCCGGGGACGAGGTTGAACTCCTGGTGGATGGTGGCGATGCCGAGCCGTTCGGCGTCCTGCGCGGAGCGGATGTGCACCTCGCGCAGGTCCGCGCCGCCGTCCGCGGCGTGACCACCGTCGGCGGCGTGACCGTCATCTGCGGCGTGACCGTCATCGGCCAGGATGCGGCCGCCGTCGGGCCGGTGGGCGCCGGAGAGCATCTTGATCAGGGTGCTCTTGCCCGCGCCGTTCTCACCGAGCAGTACGTGCACCTCGCCGGCGCGCAGACTCATGTCCACGCCGTCCAGCGCCCGCACTCCGGGGAACGACTTCGTCACCCCCTCCACGCGCAGCAGTTCGCGGCCGCCCGGTACGTCATCGTTGACGCCGGTCATGCGCTGCCCCTCTCGTTGTGGCTGTCGTCCGAGGTCTCGCGACTGGGGGAGGACGGGTCGACGTCCTCGGGGGATGTGGTGTTGGGGGTGGCACCGTTGGTGGAGGTGGGGCCGCCTTCGGCGCCGGGGGCGGGGGGCTCCGTGGCTCGGGGGCGGAGTGTCTCGTCCGGTTCCCCGCAGGAGCGGCGCGGGACGAGGCGGGCGGGCAGCAGGACGGATTCGGCGGGCCTGCCCTCGATGCGGGCCAGCAGGGTGTGGACGGCCGCCCGGCCCAGCTCGCGGGTGGGCTGCGCGATGGCGGTCAGCGGCGGATCGGTGTGCGCGAACCACGGCACGTCGTCGTACACCACCAGCGCCACGTCGTCCGGCACCCGCAGCCCCCGCGCCCGGAGCTCGTCCATCGCGCCGAGCGCCATCAGGTTGTCGGTGGCCAGCACCGCGTCCGGCGGCTCCGGCAGGTCCAGGAAGCCGCGCATGACCCGGCGGCCCCCGGTGTGCTGGAGGTCGGGGGTCGAGCCGACCCGCTCGTCGGGCAGTTCGATGCCGTACGGCCGCAGCGCCTCCCGGAAGGAACGCAGCCGGTCGGCACCGGTGCGGGTACCGGCCGGCGCGACGATGATCGCGGGGCGGCGGCGGCCGAGCGCGGCGAGGTGGGCGGCGAGGTCGACGAGCGCGTCCCGGCCGTCGGCCCGTACGCAGGGCACGTCGAGCCCGTCCACGGCACGGTCCAGCAGCACCAGCGGCGTGCCGGCCGCGGCGACCTCGCGCAGCACGGGCGAGCCGGTGCCGGCCGAGGAGACCAGCAGGCCGTCGATCCGCCGGTCGACGAGCGTACGGATGTGATCGTCCTGCTGCTGCGGGCTCTCGCCGGCGTTGCCGATCACCAGGCTGTAGCCGAGGCTGCGGGCCTCGTCCTCCACCGCGTCGGCCAGCTCGGTGAAGAACGGGTTGGTGAGGTCGCTGATGATCAGGCCGAGCGCGCCGGTACGGGCGGTGCGCAGGGCGCGGGCGACGTTGTTGGGCCGGTAGCCGAGCTCGGCGACGGCGGCGAGCACGCGGTCCCGGGTGGCCGCGACCGGCGAGTTGCCGTTGAGGACGCGCGAGACGGTGGCGACGGACACGCCGGCCCGTTCGGCCACGTCCTTGATGTTCGCCATGGCGCCGTTGCCATCCCGTTCTGCCGTGGGGCGCGGACGCCGGGACTCGGTCCGGCCGCCGCGATGAAATCGATTACGTGCGTGACTGCGGCGCCTACGTAATCGATTTCACGACCCTCTCGTCAAGACATCGCACGAGTAGCCTGCGTCACACCGGACACATGGTGCCCGCCTCTGTGCACAACGGGAAGAGCGCCTGGCCGTTGCGGCGACAGGCCTGACACCCCGAATCGGGGCGGACGAGCACGCGGGACATGGGCGCACGGGGTACGGGCTCGCGGGCACCCTGGATCGGCGAGGGCCGCGGGCCCCGGCGCGGGGCGGCCCGGGGGCCGGTCGGCCCGAGGCTGCCCGGGGCCCGGGCGCCCCGACCGGCCCGGGGCGGCGGCACTTCGTGCACGTACGCCGAAGGGCCGCACCCCTGTGCGGGATGCGACCCTTCGCAGGATGCGGCCCCTCAGGGCCGAGCTCCTGGGCGGAGGCGCCGCACACCTCTCGGCGTGCGGCGGCTCCGGGAGACGCGCGGCGTCAGGCGACGGTCAGGGTGACCTCGATGTTGCCGCGGGTGGCGCTGGAGTACGGGCAGACCTGGTGCGCCTTCTCCACCAGCGCCTTCGCGGTGTCCGCGTCGACGTTCGGGATCGAGGCCGAGATCTCGACCTTGAGGCCGAAGCCGCCGGCCGGGGTCTTGCCGATGCCGACCTTGGCGGTCACCGTCGAGCCGGACACGTCCGCGCTCTCCTGGCGCGCCACCACGCTGAGCGCGCCCTGGAAGCAGGCGCTGTACCCGGCGGCGAAGAGCTGCTCGGGGTTGGTGCCGGCGCCGCTGCCGCCCTGCTCCTTGGGCGGGTTGACGACGACGTCGAGCTTGCCGTCGTCGGAGGCGACACGGCCGTCACGGCCGTTCTCCGCCGTGGCGACAGCGGTGTAAACGACGTCGACGGGCTGGATGGACATACGGATTCCTCTCGTACGTACGCCGCGACTCGCGCCCACGATCGCGACGGCTTACCCCGAGCCTAGCGGTCCCCCGCAAGAGTCCCGTTGGCCAGGGGGCTCGACCGGCGCCCCGGCCCCCGCCGGGGCGCGTCCCGCCGTCCCGGTCAGGCGGGCAGGCTGACGACCATCTTGCCGGTGTTCTCGCCGCGGAGCAGGCCGAGGAACGCCTCGACGCCGTTCTCCACGCCCTCCACGAACGTCTCGCGGTACTTCAGCTCACCGGACCGCACCCACGCCGAGACCTCCTCGACGAACTGCGGCTGGAGGTCGTAGTGGTCACCGACGAGCAGGCCCTCCATGCGGAAGCGCTTGGCGATGATCTGGGCGAGGTTGCGCGGGGCCGGGGTCGGCTCGGTCGCGTTGTACTGCGAGATCATGCCGCAGACGGCGATCCGGCCGTGCAGATTCAGCCGCCCGATGGCCGCCTCCAGGTGGTCCCCGCCGACGTTGTCGAAGTAGACGTCGATGCCGTCGGGCGCGGCCTCCTTGAGCTGGTCCTTCACCGGGCCGTTCTTGTAGTTGAACGCCGCGTCGAAGCCGTACTCCTCCAGCAGGACCTTGACCTTCTCGTCCGAGCCGGCCGAGCCGATCACCCGGGAGGCGCCCTTGAGCTTGGCGATCTGGCCGACCTGGCCGCCGACCGCGCCCGCGGCACCGGAGACGAAGACCGCGTCGCCCTCCTTGAAGTCCGCGACGCGCAGCAGACCGGCGTAGGCGGTCAGGCCCGGCATGCCCAGCACGCCGAGGTAGGTGCTCAGGGGCGCCGCGTCGGGGTCGACCTTCACCGCGGACTTCGCGTTGACCGTGGCGTACTCGCGCCAGCCGGCGAAGTGCAGCACCTGGTCGCCGACGGCGAAGCCTTCGGCGTTGGAGGCGATGACCTCGCCGACCGCCCCGCCCTGCATCGGCTTGTCCAGCTCGAACGGCTCGACGTAGGACTTCGCGGTGCTCATCCGGCCGCGCATGTACGGGTCGACGGAGAAGTAGCGGTTGCGGACCAGGATCTGGCCCTCGCCGGGCTCACGGACCTGCGCCTCGCGCAGGGCGAAGTCGGCCGGGGTCGGCCAGCCCTGCGGGCGGGCGACGAGGTGCCATTCACGGCCGGTCGTGGGGAGTGCGGACATGCCCGGAGCCTCCAGATACGGAAGATGTTTCAGGTACTGAAACAACCATGCTCCTGAATATTTCAGGTTGTCAAGCAACGCGCTATCCTCGTGTGTATGACGCCTCGCACCGACCCGTTGACCCTTGAGGTCGTGGAACTGATCGGCACCGTCGTCGCCCGCTACCACGAGGAGTACGAGCACGCGGCCGCCGAGTACGCGCTGACCGGCGCCCAGGCCCGCGTCCTGGGCCTGCTCGCGCGCGAGCCGCTGCCCATGCGCCGCATCGCGCAGCGCCTGAAGTGCGAGCCGTCGAACATCACCGGGATCGTGGACCGCCTGGAGTCCCGCGGCCTGGTCGAGCGCCGCCCCGACCCGGCCGACCGCCGCGTCAAGCTCGCGGCGCCGACCGAGGAGGGCCGGGCCACCGCGCAGGAGCTGCGGGCCGCGCTCGGCTTCGCCCGCGAGCCCCTGGGCGGCCTGACGGTCACCGAGCGCACGGTGCTCAAGGAGCTGCTGCGCCGGATGCTGGGCCTGGACGAGGCCGACGCCGCGGTCGGCACACCGGACGCGGACGGCGCGCGGGACACGGGAGACGGCGCCCGTACCGACGCGGGATGAGCCCCCGCGCCTCTAATCTGAGGCCATGACCACCGAGAACAGCCGGCCTGCCGTCGACTTCTACTTCGATCCGCTCTGCCCCTTCGCCTGGATCTCCTCCCGCTGGATCCTGGAGGTGGAGCGCCACCGGGACCTCGACCTGCGCTTCCGGGTCATGAGCCTCTCCGTCCTCAACGAAGGCCGCGAGGACCTCCCGGACCAGTACAAGGAGCTGCTGGAGCGGGGCTGGGGCCCGGTCCGCGTCTGCATCGCCGCCGCCCAGCAGCGCGGCGAGGAGGTGCTGCGCGACCTGTACACCGCGCTCGGCACCCGTATCCACAACGAGGGCCGCGGCGAGGAGATGGACGCGGTGATCGCGGAGGCGCTGGCCGAGACCGGCCTCCCGGCCGAACTGGCCGAGGCGGCGCACAGCACCGCCTACGACAAGGCGCTGCGCAAGAGCCACCACGAGGGGATGGATCCGGTCGGCTCCGAGGTCGGCACGCCCACGATCCACATCGACGGGGTGGCCTTCTTCGGGCCCGTGCTGTCCGCGATCCCGCGCGGCGAGGAGGCGGTACGCGTCTTCGAGGGCGCCCGGCTGCTCGCCGGCTACGACAAGTTCTTCGAACTCAAGCGGACCCGCACCGGCGACCTCGACTTCAGCTGACCCGGCGCCCCTCGGTGGCCGTCCCGCCCGCCGCCGCGCCCTCCCGTAAGCGCTGCGCGCGCAGCACCAGTTCCAGCGCGAAGCGGCGGTCCGGGTCGTCCAGGTCCGCGCCCCACAGGTCGCGGAGCTGGCGCAGCCGGTAGCGGACGGTCTGCGGGTGCACACCGAGCCGGGCGGCCACCTCGGGGGCGCCGCCGCGCGTCTCCAGCCAGGCGAGCAGGGTGTCGGCGAGCCGCCGGGCGTGGCCGGCGCCGCAGCTCTCCAGAGGCGCGAGGCTGCGCCGGGTGAGGTCGGCGATCAGCTCTTCGGGGGGCAGCAGGACGAGCGCTTCGGTGTGCTCGGTGCAGCGCAGCAGCTCCCCCGGGGGCAGCAGACCGCGCTCCACGAGGGCGAGCGCGGCCTCCGCCCAGCGCAGTGAAGCGGCGGCAGCGGCCAGCGGTACGGGCGGCCCGACCGCGCCCGTCCAGCCGTACGTGGCCCGCGCCAGCAGTTCGTGGCGGCCCGCCGCGTCCGGTTCGGGCAGGATCACGCACGGCCGCTCCCGCTCCATGTCCAGCAGGACGCCGGGCCCGACGGCCGGCGCCACGGCCTCCCGGGCGGGCCGGGTGAGCACGGCGACCGCGACGCGTTCGGGCAGCGGCCAGCCGATCCGGGCGGCGCGCTCCGCGACGGCCGGGCCGCCGTCCAGGATCTCCGCCATCAGCTGCCGCTGCAGCCGGAGCCGCTCGCCGGCCTGCCGCGCGGCGGCCTCGGCGTGGCCGCGTACGGACTGGGCGACCAGCCCGTCCAGGTACGCGAAGCCGGATTCGGCCAGTTCGTACATCGCGGGGGCCGGGATCTCCGCCTGCTGGCCGATCTCCGCGAGCCGCCGCCAGGCCAGCCGCACGCCGAGCCGGTAGATGGCCTGCAGAGCGTCCAGGCTGCGGCCGTGCAGCCCCTCGCCCCGGCCGAAGTCCTGGAAGTCCTGCGGGGGCACCTGGGGCCGCTCACCGCCCGTGGTGACGTGCGTGACGAAGTGCTCCAGCGCCCGGCGGATGCCGACCAGCGCCTTCGGCTCGCCCAGCTCGTCCAGAACGACCGGCAGTTGCGGGAACTCCCGCCGGATCTCGCGCAGGATCTCCTCGGCGAGGGCGGGGACCCGGCCCATGGCCAGGGTGGCGAAGCGGTGCACCTGGAGGCGCGGCACGTCCCGCCAGGCCGGGCCCACGGCGGTCGCCGCCCGCTTACTCACCGGTCCGGTCGAAGGTGACCAGCGGGACGTTCGGCTGCTCCGGGGTGGCGTTCAGCGCGGCGACGGCGCCAAGGCCCGCGCCGACGGCGAGCGCGGCGGCGGCGATACAGGTCAGGGTGGCGGCGAGCAGTCTCGGCATGGCGCGGCGGACCCTTCGTCGTGGCGGCGGGCGCGGCGCCCGGCACGGACTGGCGGCTGGCGCGATGTGCCGAGTGTGAAAGGGAGTTGACGGGCTGTCAAGTACTCCCCTACGGTTCCCGGGCCGATGGCCGGGAACCGCCCCCGGGGCGCTTTCGGCCCGCTTCCGGCTTCCCTTCGGCCCGCCTCCGTACACCGCCACACGCCCCCGCGGGACCGCCGCTACCGTGTCCCGCCCGGGCCCGTGCGCCCGTCCTCGTACAGCGCCGCAGCCCGGCCGGCCCGCCCGGGTCCCGGGCCACCGAAGTCGTTCCCCGTGCACTGCCCCCCGCCCCTGCCTCACCACAGGAGTGCCCGTATGCGGAAGACTGCCTCACCCCTGTCCCTGGCCCTGCTGGGCAGCGGCGTGTTCCTGCTGGTACTGGCGGCGATGCTCGCCTGGTACGTGGCACCGCGCGCCGCACGCACCCCCGTGGACGTCGACGTCACCACGGTCTTCACCGGCCCCGGGCGCTACTTCGAGACGGCGGACCTGGAGACCAGAAAGGGCCGGATCACCGTCACCCGTCACGTGCTCGGCGACGTGGCGGCCAGTGAGCGCAGCGGCCGGGCCGTCTGGGACGTGTCCACCACCGTCGACACCCCTCGGACGCTGCGGCTGAAGGACCCTCGTAAGGCGCTGCTGTGGACCACGGCGCGCTGGGTCTCCGACCGGCGGACGAACGAGCCGGTGCACTGCTGTGGCGAGTCCCCCGCGCACTACGAGGGCGAGGCGTACCTGAAGTTCCCCTTCGATGTGCAGCGGCGGACCTACCGCTGGTGGGACGACACGCTGCAGGCGGCGGTCCCGCTGGAGTACGCCGGGAAGCGGCGCGTCGCGGGCTACGAGGGCTATGTGTTCACCGGGTCCGTGCCGCCGGCCAGGACCGGCAGCAGGCAGGTGCCGGGCAAGCTCGTGGGCCGGCCGAAGCAGCCGCAGATCCAGGCCGAGGAGTGGTACGCCAACGCCGGGATCGAGCTGGTCGTGGACCGGCGCACCGGCCGGATCATCGACGCGGTGATCTCGCCGCGCAGGACGCTGCGGGTGCCCGGCGGGCAGCGGGACGTGGTCACCCTGCTGGACGGCCGCCGGCTGCGCTTCACGCCCGCCACCCGCCGCGCCCAGGTGGCGCTGGCGGACGCGGACGCCACGAAGCTGCGGCTGGCCGGTGAGACGGTCCCGCCTTGGACGGCCGGGGCGGGCGGCGTACTGGCCCTGGCGGGCGCCGTCCTGGTGGCGATCGGGCGGCGGCCGCGCCCCGATGCTGCGCGCGGTGACGAACAACCGGACGCAGCGGGGCCGGAATTTGTCACTCCGGTGAGTGGCCAGGGCGGGGCGCACGGCGAACACTGACGACCCCACGGGCCACCGGCGCTTTCCGGTCGGCTCGTTCCGCACGGCTCAGTACGCAGTACGTCCCCCACCCTAGGTACCGCACCCTGAGACGAGTTGGAGCGCAGATGCCCCAGCACGTGCCACCCCTGCCGCACGCCCCTGCCCTGGAGCCCGTACGCCCCTGGCGCGAGCCGGTGCGTCCGCACGCCCGCAGACCGTCCCGTACCGCCACGGCGCCCGTTCCGCGGCGCATCGTGTTCCTCGCCCGCCGCGACCTCGGGAACCCCGCGGCGGGCGGTTCCGAACTGCTCGTCGACCGGCTCGCCGAAGGGCTCACCGCCCTGGACCACCAGGTCACGCTGTTGTGCGGCGGGCCCGCCGCCCACCGCGACTACCGGGTGGTCTCCGCGGGCGGCGACGCCGGTCACTTCCTGCGCGTCCGCAGGCAGTTCGCCCGCCAGGTCGGCGACTGCGACCTGCTGGTGGAGGTGTGCAACGGCATGCCCTACCTGGCGCCCCTCTGGCACAGCGGGCCGACGCTCTGTCTCGTCAACCACGTCCACACCGACCTGTGGGGGCTGCGCTATCCGGCCCCCGCCGCGCGCCTGGGCCGCAGCCTGGAGCGCTGGGCGCTGGCCGGCACCCACCGCGGCAACCTGATGGTCGCGGTCTCCGACTCCACCGCGCAGGCGCTGCGGGACCTCGGCGTACCGGGGGACCGCATCCGGCTGGTCCACAACGGCGTCGAGGAGCCGGGTCCGCTGCTCCCGAAGTCTCCCGAACCGCTGTTCCTGGCCATGGGCAGACTCGTCGAGTACAAGCGGATCGGCCTGCTCCTGCGCCTGTGGGAGCGCGTACGGCCGGTCACCGGCGGCCGCCTGGTCATCGTCGGGGACGGGCCGGAGCGCCGTCGCCTGGAGGACCTGGCGGGCCCCGGCGTCCGCTTCACGGGCCATGTGAGCGAGCGCGAGAAGCACGAACTGCTGTGCCGCTCCTGGCTGCTGCTGCATCCCTCCCTGATCGAGGGCTGGGGCCTGGTGGTCATGGAGGCCGCCGCCCGGCGCACCCCGGCCGTCGGCTTCGACATACCGGGCCTGCGGGACTCGGTGCACGACGGGGTGACGGGCCTGCTCGCACGAGGGGAGAGCGCCTTCGCCGCCCACTGGTGCGCGCTCGCTCTCAGTGGGCAGCGGCGCCACGCGATGGGCCGCGCGGCCGAGCTGCGCGCCGCCCGCTTCCGCTGGAGCGCCACGGTCCGCAGCTTCCGCGCGGTGGCCGCCGAGGCCGCCCGCACGGCGCCGGGGAGGTGACGCACGCGGTGCGTGATCCCTCGCTGCGCAGGTCCGTCGCGCTCTTCCGCGCGTTCCTGCGCGAGCAGACCGACCCCGAAGGCTGTTACGGGCTGCTCGCCCGGGACGCCGCCGACCAACTGGAGCGCTACGGTCCGCTGTCCGGGGCCGTGGTGGCCGATGTGGGCGGCGGGGCCGGGCACTTCACGGCGGAGTTCCGCCGCCGCGGCGCGCTCGCGGTGCTCCTCGAACCCGACCCGGCCGAGCTGTACGCGCGCGGCGCTCCCCCCGAGGGCGCGGTGCTCGCCGACGGTTACCTGCTGCCGCTCGCGGACGGCGCCGCCGACGTCTGCTTCTCCTCCAACGTCCTGGAACACGTCGCCGACCCGCACACTTTCCTCAGCGAGATGGTGCGCGTCACCCGCCCCGGGGGCCTGATCTACGTCGCCTTCACCAACTGGCTGTCCCCCTGGGGCGGCCACGAGACGGCGCCCTGGCACTACCTGGGGGCGCGCCGGGCCCGCGACCGCTACCGGCGGCGCACCGGACGCAGCCCCAAGCACACCCTCGGCGAGAACCTCTTCGCGCTCCACGTCGGGCCCACGCTGCGCCAGGTACGCGCCCGCGGGGACGTCGAGGTGCTCGCCGCCCGGTCCCGCTACGCGCCGTTCCTGGCCGGCGCCGTCGCCCGCCTGCCCGGCGTGCGCGAGGTCGCCACCTGGAACCTCCTTCTCATACTCCGGCGGTTGCCATGACCCAGACGCTCGCCACCTCGCGCTCTCCGGGCTCGCCCGTCCCCGGGAGCACTCCGCTGTCCGCACCCGGGGGGCCACCACCGGAGCGGCCACGGAGGCGGAGCTGGCTGCTCGCCTTCTGGGCGGTGTCCTTCGTCGCCTTCCTGGCGCCGTCCCCGGGCAGGATGACGTTCGAGACCAAGCTGGGCGTGGCGCTGGCCCCGTGGAAGTTCCTCGGCGACCTCGGGTCCCTCTGGCACGACCGGGCCGGCTTCGGGGGCCTCGCCGACCAGTACATCGGCTACGCGTTCCCGATGCTCCCGTACTACGCGCTGGCCGACCTGGCGCAGCTGCCGGTCTGGATCGCCGAACGCCTCTGGCTGTCCCTCGTGGTGACCGCCGCCTTCTGGGGTGCGCTGCGGCTGGCCGAGCGCCTGCAGATGGGCAGCCCCGCCGCCCGGCTGCTGGGGGCCGCCACGTATGCGCTGTGGCCCGCCTTCACCATCGTCATCGGCTCCACCTCGGCCGCCGCGCTGCCCGGCGCCGTCCTGCCCTGGGTGCTGCTGCCGCTGGCCGACCCGCGGCGCACCGCGCGGCTGGCGGCGTGCCGTTCGGCGGTGCTGATCCCTTTCATGGGCGGCGTCAACGCGGCCTGCACGATTGCGGCGCTGCTGCCCGCCCTGCTGTACGTGCTCACCCGTACCGGCTCGCGGCGGTGGAGGTTACTGGGCTGGTGGCTGCCGGGCGTCCTGTTGGTCACCGCATGGTGGTCGCTCCCGCTGCTCCTCCTGGGCGTGCACGGCGAGAACTTCATGCCGTACGTGGAGCAGGCCGACGCCACCACGAGCACCATGTCGGCCACCGAACTGCTGCGGGGCGCCGGCAACTGGGTCGCGTACCTGAACTTCGGGGAGCCCTGGCTGCCGGCCGGGTGGACGCTGGTGGCGGGCGTCTTCACCGTGATCGGCACCGCGCTCACCGCCGCGCTGGGCCTGGCCGGGCTGGCCCGCCGGGACCTGCCCGAGCGGCGCTGGCTGCTGCTGACCGTGCTGATCGTCACCGCGGTCGCGCTGGCCGGGTACGGGGGCGTCCTCGGCGGCCCGCTGCACGAGATCGTGCGGGAGTGGCTGGACGGCCCGCTGCAGCCGTTCCGCAACATCTACAAGTTCGCGCCCGGCCTCGCCCTCGCACTGGCCTTCGGGCTGGCGCACCTCACGGGCCTGGCCTCCCGGCCGCGCGCCGGCCGCCCGGTGCCCGGCGGCCGGTACATCCCCCTGGTGGTCGCGCTCCTCCTGCTGCCGGCCCTCGCCCTGCCGTACTTCAACGGCACTGTCCTGCAGCCCGGCGCCTTCAAGAAGCTGCCCGCGCACTGGCAGCAGACCGCCGACTGGCTCTCGGACCGCAGCCCCGACGACCGCGCACTGGTCGTCCCGGCCACCGCGCACGGCCTGTACACCTGGGGCTCCCCCATCGACCAGCCGCTCGACGTGCTCGCCGAGTCCCCGTGGGCGCAGCGCGACTTCGTCCCCTTCGGGACGAAGGGCTCGCGGCGCACGATGGACGCCGTGGAGCAGGCCCTGATGACCGGCTCCGAAGTGCCGGGGCTGCGCGGCTTCCTGAGCCGGGCCGGGCTCTACAACGTGGTGGTACGCAACGACCTGGACCCCGATCAGATCGGCTACGTTCCCCCGCAGACCGTGCGGCGCACCCTCGTGGCGTCCGGCTACCGCAAGGTGGCGTCCTTCGGGCCGCTGACCACCGCAGGCCGGATCGCCGCCGACACCCCGGTACAGGTGCAGGGGCTGTACCCGAGGCAGCGCGCGGTGGAGATCTACGAACCGGTGGACACGCCGCGCCCCGGCAGGGTCACCGCCCGGGCCGCCGCCGATACGGCGCGGCTCAGCGGCGGCCCCGAGGCACTGCTGCAGTTCGCCGCCGACCCCGCGCTGCGCGACCGGCCCACGGTGCTCACCGGCGACGCGCTCCCGGGTGTCCAGGCCCCGGCCCTCCAGCTCACCGGTGACGGCCTGCGCCGCACCGACACCCGCTTCGGGCTGGTCAACACCAACACCTCGTACACGTACACCGCGGACGAGCGGAACGGCCCGGACAGCGTGCAGGACCCCGGCCGTCCGCCGCGCCAGATCCTGCCCGTCCGCGGCATCGAGCACCAGACGACCGCCGTGCTGCGCGGCGCCCGTTCCGTCACCGCGTCCTCCAGCGGCAGCTGGCTCTTCCACCTGCCTCAGTACGACCCGGTGCACGCCTTCGACGGCGACCCGGACACCGCCTGGGCGGAAGGCAGCGCGGGCAACCCGGTCGGCCAGTGGCTGAAGGTGGCCTTCGACCGGCCCGTGGACGTCCCCGCGACGCTCGCGCTGACCCCGCTGCCCGGCGACGGGCTGCGCGCCGCTCCGACGGCCGTCCGCGTCTCCACCGACCGCGGCAGCGCGGTCAGCCAGCTGCGCACCGACGGCAGGCGCCAGCCGGTCAAGGCACCGCCGGGCAGGGCGAAGTGGCTGAAGGTCACCGTCCTCGGCTCCCAACTGCCGCGCGCCGGCGTCTCCGGGGCCGGCATCTCGGAGATCACCATCCCCGGCGTACGGGTCACCCGGCTCCTCCAGGTGCCCGAGGACTCCGAGTACACGGAGGCGCCCGCCACGACGTACGCGCTGCACCGCGGCAGCGACCCCGGCGGCCTCTCCCCGGTGTCCGCGGAGACCGGCCTGCACCGCCAGTTCCTCACGGGCGCCGACGCGGTGTACCGGGTCTCCGCCGAGGCGCTGGCCGTGCCGGGGCGCGCCCTGGACGCGCTGCTCACGAAGGCGGCGCCCGACCAGCGTGACCGGATCACCGCCACCGCCGACTCCACCAGCCGTACCGGGCAGTCCCTCAGCCCGCGCAACCTCGTGGACGGCGATCTGACCACCGCGTGGGTCGCCGGGGACAAGCCCACGGTGCATCTGCGCTGGCCGGGCAAGAAGAAGATCGACACGATCGTGCTGCCCGCCGCGGGCGGCATCTCCACGCGTCCCGAACAGATCCTGATCAACTCGCCCTACGGGGCGGCGACCGCCGGCGTCGACGAGAACGGCATGGCCCGCTTCGACCCGATCACCACCGACCGCCTCGACATCACCGTCTCCCGGGTCAAGCCGCTGACCATCCACAACCCCGTGGCGGGGCAGCCGCTCCAGCTCCCGGTCGGCCTCAGCGAGGTCTACATCCCGGCGCTCAAGAAGTACCGCACTCCGCCGCCCAAGAAGAGCGCGCGCTTCTCGCTGCCCTGCGGCAAGGGACCCGAACTCACCGTGGACGGCGTCCAGTACGCCACGAAGGCGGCGGGACCGGTTCGTGATCTGGTGCAGCGCCGCCCCCTCAAGGTCGAGCTGTGCCGCGCGCAGGGCGGCCGGATCGCCCTGCCCGCCGGGCGCCACCGCGTGGAGGCGGGCGACCGCGGGCCCCTCGCGCTGACCGACGTCACCCTCCGCCGCGGCACGGCGGAACCGACGGCCGTCGCGCCGCGCCGGGTCATCGCCGGGGCCGGCTGGTCGGGCGACAGCCGCGACGCGTACATCGGCCCGGGGCGCGCGGTGTACCTCCAGACGTACGAGAACGCCAACGCCGGCTGGCACGCGACCCTGAACGGCCGTGAGCTCACCCCGGTACGGGTGGACGGCTGGCAGCAGGCATTCCTGGTCCCGGCCGGCGGGGGCGGAACGGTGCATCTGTACTACGCGCCGGCCGCGCAGTACCGGCTGGCGCTGATCACCGGGGTCGTCGGCATCCTGCTGGTGGCGGCGTGCGCCCTGGTAGGGCGGCGCCGGTCGGCGGGCGAAGCGCCCGTACCGGTGGCGCCGCCCGCGCCCTCCTGGGTGCTCGGCACGATCGTGCTCGCCGCCGTACTGGGGCTCGTCGCCGGGCCGTTCGCGGTGGCCGTACCGGTGCTCGCCCTGCTCGCCCGGGCCCGCCCGGTACTGCTCGCGCCGCTGGCCTTCCTCGCGATGGCGGCGGCCGGCGTCGCCGCGTCCTTCGGCGCCGGCCTCCCGGCCTCGCTCGGCCGCGGCCCGTTCAGCGCCCCGGCCCAGGGCCTCGCACTGCTCGCGCTGACCGCGGCGGTGGTCACGGTGCCACCGGGCCGCCTGTGGCCCGCGTCGCTCCGCCCCCACCGTCGCAAGCCCCAGCCGCCCGAGGAGGGCGCGGCCGAGGGAGGCACGGTCGAGGAAGGCACCACGAAGCCGCTCCCGGCCCCGGAGGGGGACGAGAAACCGACACCGTCCAGCACGACGGCTCCGCCCGGCTCCGAGGACGACACGGCCGTCCTGCCGCCCGTGACACCCGGGGAGCCCACCACCGGAAAGCCCGTGCCCGGGGAGCCCACGACCGGTGAAGCCGCCCGGGAACCCACCACCGAGCAGCCGCCCGCCGCCGGAGAGCCCGAAGCCGAGCAGCCGCCCACCACCGGGGCCCGCCGCCGGCCCCCGCTCCCCCGCCGGAGGAAGCGCGCCGGCACACCACCCGAGGGAGCCGACGCACCGCCCGAGGGGGCCGCCGCACCGCCCGAAGGGGAGGAATCCACCGGAGGAAAGGAACCCACCGGAGGAGAGGGGCCCGCCGAGGGCGAAGGCCGCGCCGACGGAAAGGGGCCGACCGCATGACCGCCCTCCATCCGGTTCGCGCGCCGGGGCCCGTCCCACGCGCTCTCCGGCCGGTGCCCTTCCCCCTCGTGGACGAGATCGCCCGGCACTGCGCACAGGAGGCGGAGCCGGAGACCGTGCACGTGGAGGCGCACCTGCCGGGGCACGTGGACGGCGCCCGCCTTCGGGACGCGTTCGGCCGGGCGCTGGCGCGGCACCCGAAGGCGCTGCTGCGACAGGCCCCCGTGCGCTGGTGGCACCGGCGGTACACGTGGCAGCCGGCCGGCGCACCCGACAGGGAGGCAGTCGCCTTCCCCGAGCCGGGTCCCGAAGCGCTGCGCCGTGCCCGGGAGCGGGCGCTCGCCGAGTGCCCCTCCCTGGACGCCGCCCCGCCCGTACGGCTGGAGGTGATCGCCCAGGGGACGACCGGGCCGGGCACCTTCCCGGGCACCGCCCCCGGCACCACAGCGGGCACCGTGCTGCTCCTCACCGCCCACCACACCGCGCTGGACGCCCCGTCCTGCCTGCGCCTGCTGGCTACCACGGCGGAGCTGTACGGCGACGCGGACAACTCCCCCGCGCCACCGCCCGTACGCGGCCCTCAGAGCCCTTCACGGCGCTCCCGGGCCGACGCCGCAGCGGTGCGTCTCGGCCCGCGCCGCCCGGCCCGCGTGGCCGCCGACCACGGCCGTGCGGCCCACGGGAACGGCCTGCTCCTCACCGAGCTGCCCGTACCGGACCGCCCGCCCCTCGCCCCCGGAGCGAACGCCCCGTACACCGTCAACGACCAGCTCCTCGTGGCCGCTTGCCTGTCGGTGACGCGCTGGAACCAGCTGCACGGTGCCCGCCCCGCACCCGTGGTCCTCACGGTGCCCGTCGACGACCGGCCCCGCGGTACGGAGATGCCGCTCGGCAACGGGACACGGCTGGTCTCCGTGGGCTTCGGGGCGGCCCCGCGGGGCGCGCCGCCGTCCGCCGGCTCCTGGCCACCGGAACCGGCCACGGTGGCACGGCTGCTGGGCGGCACCGCGGCCCGCACCCGCGCCCTGAAGGCCTCCCGCGGCCCACAACTGGGCCTGTCCGGCGCCCTCCTGACCGCACCCGTGCTGCCGGTCGGTGTGCGGGCCGCAGTGACCCGTGGGGCGCGTGCCGCCGCCGCGCCCTGGACGTCCACCGCCCTGCTGTCCAACATCGGCCGGCTGCCCTACCCCCTGGACTTCGGCGCCGCGGGCGGCCGGGCCACCGGAGTGTGGTTCTCCGCGCCGGCCCGTATGCCGCGCGGGCTGTCCTTCGGGGTACTCGCCACCGGCGGCCGGATCCAGCTGACGCTGCGCTGGTCCCGGGCGCTGCTGGACGACACTGCGGCGGCGGCGCTGTGCGCCCTGTTCGAAGAAGCTCTCGCGGCGACCTCCTGGAGCGGCACATGACCACGACCGGCGCGCGGCACGGCCCCGGGGGCCTGCGCGACTTCTACGAGAACCCGTTGGTGCCCGTCTCCTCCGGAGCCGAACGGGGGCGGCGGCAGGCGCTGATGCTGGCGCGTGCGCTCGGCCCGGCCGGCGGCGGACGGGCCCCGGCCACCGTCCTCGACGTCGGCTGCGGGGACGGCACCGCGGCGGCCACGGCACTGCCGCACCTCTCCGGCCACCGCCTCGTCGGCGTCGACTGGTCCCAGGACGCGCTGCGCCGCGCGACGGGCCGGATACCGCTCGTGGTGCGCGGCGAACTGTCCGGTGCCGGGCTGCCGTTCGCGGACGGGGCGGCCGACGCGGTGCTCTTCAGTGAGGTCGTCGAGCACCTGGTGGACCCCGACGCGGCCCTGGACGAGCTGCGGCGCGTCCTGCGCCCCGGCGGCCACCTGCTGCTCTCCACGCCCAACCTCGCCGCCTGGTACAACCGCGGTCTGCTGCTGGCGGGCGTGCAGCCGGTGTTCTCGGAGGTGAGCCTGCGCGGCATACACGGCCGCCCCGGCAGCCAGGTCGTCGGCCACCTCCGGCTCTACACCGCCCGTGCGCTGCGCGGCTTCCTGACGGCTGCGGGGTTCGAGGTCGTACGGATGGCGGGCGCGCCGTACCACGATGTGCCGCGCCCGCTGCGCCCTCTGGACCGGCTGGCCTGCCGTGTCCCGTCGCTGGCGTCGATCCTCCTGGTGCACGCCCGCCGGGCGGCGCGGTGACCGTGCCGGGGTGGGGCGTCGCGGCGGCGCTGCTGGCCAACGTCCTGTACAGCTGCGGCTTCGTGCTGGAGAAGCGGGCGCTGGGCCGGCTGCCCCCGTTGAGCGTCCGGCGGCCGTTCCGCGTCGTGCGGCGGCTGCTGGGCAGCCCGCTGTGGCTGACCGGCTCGCTGGCGCTGGCGGCCGGCTTCGCGGCGCAGCTGGTGGTCTACCGCACGCTGCCCGTGGCGGCCGCCCAGGGCCTGTTCGCGGCCGGTCTGGTGCTGGTCCTGCTGCTGGCCTCGGTGGTGCTCGGGGAGCGGACGACCGGCCGCGAGCGGCTGGCGACGGTGGCGGTGGTGGCCGCGCTGGTGATGGTGGCCGGTTCGCTGCACGGCGCGGACGCGGCGGAGGTGAGCCGTACGGCGCCGGCCGGCACGCTGCTGTGGTGCGCGCTGCCCGCGCTCGCCGCCGGACTGTGGCTGTACTGGGCTGCCGGGCGACGGGCCCGGCGGCGCCACCGGGCTGCGGGTGCGGGCGTGCCCTACGGGGTGGCCATCGGGCTGCTGTACGGGGTGAGTTCGCTGGCCATCAAGGGACTGGCGGGGCTACCGGAGGCCGCGCACGGGGGCGGGCCCAAGGTGGCCTGGCCGCCGGACGTCCGTACGGCGCTCTCCTCCCTCGCCGCCCTGGGGGCCACGCCGTACCCGTACCTGCTGGTGTGCACGGGAACGGCCGGGCTGGTGCTGTCGCAGGCGGCGCTGCAGCGCTGTCGGGCGTCGCTGCTGGTCCCCGTGTGCTCGGCCGTGAGCGGTGTCGTCGCCGTCGTCTGCGGCACGGTCGCCTTCGGGGAGCCGCTGCCCGGCGATCCGGTACGGCTGGCCCTGCGGCTGGGCGGTACGGCCCTGGCGCTGGCCGCGCTGCTCGCCATGGACCGGCGCCCGCCACCGGCCGCGCCCGCGCCCGAACCGTCCGCACGGGCGCCGGTCGTGGTGTCCGGGCGTACCGTCTCCGTCACCCGCCGGCGCACGACGGCCGACACCTTCCCGCCACCGGACGCGTAACAGGAGCTGACACATGAAGCCGGACGACCCGCTGCTGCGGATCCTCGCCTGCCCGCTCGACAAGGGGCCACTGGTCCTCATCGCCGCGGACGACGCGCTCTACAACCCCCGGCTGCGCCGCCGCTATCCCATCGTGGACGGCGTCCCGCAGTTACTCCCCTCTTCGGGGGAGCAGGTCTCCGCCGAAGAGCACGAGCGGCTGCTGGCCCGTATGGAGACGGCCGGCGGCGTGCCCGGTGCGGCGGGCCTTCCCGAGGGCGAGGGCCGGCCGTGACACTTGCCGCCCGGTTCGCCCCGCACCTGCCGCCGCGGCTGCTCTCCGCCGCCACGACGCTGCTCTACCCGCGCTTCGAGCCCGAGTTGCGCCGGCTCGGCGACTTCTGCCGGCCCGGCGGCACGGCGGTGGACGTGGGCGGCTGGTACGGGCCCTGGGCGCGGCACCTGGCGCGCCGCGCGGACCGGGTCGTCACCCTGGAGCCGGTGCCGCACCTGGCGCGGCTGCTGAGGGCCGTGACGCCCGACAACGTCGAGGTGGTGGCGGCCGCGGCCGGTGACCGCTCGGGGACCGCGACGCTGTGGCTGCCCCCTGGGGGCCGCGGGGACCGCGGCGTGGCCTCCCTCGTCCGCCGCCGGCTGCACCGCGGCCATCTGGAGGTCCGCTGCCTGACCCTGGACGAGCTGGAGCTGTCCGACGTCACGCTCATCAAGATCGATGTGGACGGTGGCGAACCGGCCGTGCTGCGCGGCGCCGAGCGCACCGTCGAACGCGAGAAGCCGGCGCTCTTCGTGGAGCTGGAGACGCGCATCCAGCCGCTCGGGCCGGTCCTGGAGTGGTTCGCGGCGCGCGACTACCGGGGCTGGGTGCTGCCCGGTGACCGCTGGCTTCCGCTGGCCGCCTTCGACCTCCCGGGACATCAGGCCCGCACGTCCTACGTGGCGGAGCACGGGCTGGTGCGCCGCACGCTCGTGCCGCACCGCCGCTACGTCAACTCCGTGCTCTTCCTGCCGCGCGGCCACGGCCCCGGAGACCCGGCGTACCGCACGAACCCGGCCGCGACCCGCCCCGTACTGCGCGACGATGTGCGCCATGAGCCCTACCCATGAGCCCGGCCCCGGAGAACGCGCCGACGGGCCCGGCACGGACGTTCCCGGGCCCGGCGGGCGCGGGAGGTCACGCACCCCGCGGAGCCGGCTGCACGAGCCCGAGGGAGGCGCTCAGGGGCCGCTCGGGGTGCCGGGCCGGCTCGGCTTCCAGCTCGTCCTGCTGCGCCGGATGGCCGACCACCAGCCGGGACTGGTGGAGGACGCGCTGCACACCCTGGGCACGACCCGCCCGGAGATGCGCGAGGCCAACCGCCGCTGGCAGGCGATGAGCCACTCCTCCCGGTCCCGCGGCGCGCTCCAGCGGTACCGCTCGGTCCTCGGGCCCCCGGAGACCGACACCGCCCGCCGGATCGGCGACCTGACCTGCCGGGCGCTGACCTGGCCGGTGCCGCTCTGGCCCGATCTGCGCTTCGAGGTGCTGGCCGCGCCCGGGGGTGCCGTGTGGAACGAGTGGCTGGTGCGCGCCCCGGGTGCGCCGGGCCCCGTACTCCGAACGGCCGAGGACCTGGAACCGTGGTGCTGCACCGTCGATGAGGTCGCACGCGCGTTCCCACCGGCCCGCCCGATGGAGGGTTCGGCGCCCACCCGCTGGCGGCTCGGATTCGCAGCTCCGGGGCCTGCCGGGCGCCCGGAGCGGCGGATCGCGGAGTTCACCTGGGGCCTGCTGCAACGCCTCGTCGAGTAGGCGGGCGGGACGGCGCCGGGGTCCCTCGCACGGCCCCGTTCAGCGGGCAGCCGGGCGCGTACGGCAGAAGGATGACGGTCGAGAGGTGTGCTGCCGCTCCTGCCCCAACCGGCCCACCCGCGGAGGAACCCCATGACCACCAGCGTTGCGCAGCTGCGTCGTTGCTCGGTCGCCGTCGACCTCGGCGCGGCGCGCACCCGGGTGTACGTGAAGAACCACGGCCTGATCGTCGACGAACCGACCGTCACAGCCGTCAACATCCGTACCGGCGCGCTCATAGCCGTCGGCGCCCGCGCCGAGTACATGGCAGGCCGCACCCCGGACCACATCCGGGTGGTCCGGCCGGTCTCGCACGGCACGATCGTGGACATCGAGATGGCCCAACGGCTGCTGCGGCAGCTCGTGGGCGACAAACTGCGCCGCGCGTGGCGGCGCAAACCCACCATGCGGGCAGCGGTCTGCCTGCCCTCCGGGAGCGAGCCGCTGACCCAGCGGGCCGCCGTGGAGACGCTCACCGGGCTCGGCGCCCGGCGGGTCGAACTGGTCGACACGATGGTGGCGGCGGCCGTGGGCTGCGGCCTGCCGGTCGAGCAGCCCGAAGCCACGATGATCGTGGTCTGCGGGGCCGGGACGACCCAGGTCGCGGTCCTGTCCCTGGGCTCCATCGTGGCCGCCGAGACGGTTCCGGTCGGCGGCGACGCCATCGACCACGCCGTCGTCCAGCATCTGCGCCTGCATCACGAGCTGATGGTGGCCAGCCAGAACGTCCGGCCGCTGCATCTGATGCTGGCCCGTGACGGCATCCCCGAACCGGGCTCCACCGAGGTGCACGGCCGGGACGTGGTCAGCGGTGAGGCCCGCCGCGTCGAGGTGGAGCCCGACCGCGTGCGCCGCGCCATCTCCGCCCGGCTCACGGGCATCCTCGACGCCATCAGTGACGTACTGCGCCGCTGCCCGCCCGACCTGGTCGCCGACCTCGCCGAGCGCGGCATCATGCTGGCCGGCGGCAGCGCCCTGGTCCCGGGCCTGGAACCGATGATCCGGCAGGGCACGCTGATGCCCGTACAGGTCGCCGAACGCCCGGACACCTGCGCCGTACAGGGACTGGCCGCGATGATCGAGGGCCAGGTCTCTCCCCTGGAGCTGGCCCCACTGGCCCCCTGAAACGCCGTCCTCGTGGACGCGGCGGAGCCCGCGAGCCGACCTGGCTCGCGGGCTCCGTACGTCTGAGAGGGCCGCGCCCCGTAGAGCCGGACCACGCCCCTTGAAGGGCCGCGTCGGCTGAAGGGCCGCGTCGGCATTCATGTGCCGCGCTTCGGCCGCCACGTGTACGGCGTGCCGCCCCGTACGTGTCGGGGGCACGCCGCGCTGCCGCTACGTGCCACGCGTACGTACACGCACGAAGACGCCGCACGCACTCGTACGTGCGGCGGGCGCCCGGCCGCGCCTAGGGCGTCCGGGTGTTCCAGGCCACCACCGCCGGGCGGTCGTGTTCCGTGCCGAGCACGCCGACCGCGCCGGTCTCGAAGGTGAACAGCGCGCCGGCGGACGCGGGCAGTCCCAGCCGCCGGGCCGTGAGCACCCGCAGGAAATGCGCGTGCCCGACCAGGGCCACATCACCGTCGTCCGCCTGCAGCCGGGGCGCCAGCCGGTCCAGTACCCGGTCGGCACGCGCCCCCACCTCCTCGGGCGACTCCCCCGGGTGCCCTTCGGGGCCCGGCGGAACGCCGTCGGTGAAGAGGAACCACTCGGGGCGGGTGCGGTGGATGTCCGCCGTGCGCACGCCTTCGTAGCCGCCGTAGTCCCACTCGCCCAGGTCGGGCTCGACCTCGGTACGGGTGAGACCGGCCAGCTCGGCGGTCCTGCGGGCCCGCCCCATGGGGCTGACCAGCGTCAGCGCCACTGTCCGGCCGGCGAGCAGCGGGCCCAGTTCCCGGGCCTGCTCCTCACCGCGAGCGGTGAGGGGGAGGTCGGTCCAGCTGGTGTGCTGTCCCGAACGGCTCCACTCCGTCTCGCCGTGCCGGATCAGCAGCAGCTCACTCACCGCCGGCCTGCTGCTCCTTCTGAGCCTCCTCGACGGAGGCACGGACCTCGTCCATGTTCAGGTTGCGGGCCTGGCCGATGACGTCCTCCAGGGCCTCCTCGGGCAGCGCGCCGGGCTGCGAGAAGACCGCGATGTTCTCCCGGACGATCATCACCGTGGGGATCGACTGGATCTGGAAGGCCGCGGCCAGCTCGGGCTGCGCCTCGGTGTCGACCTTGGCGAAGACGAGGTCCTCGTGCTTCTCGGAGGACTTCTGGAAGACCGGCGAGAACTGCTTGCACGGACCGCACCACTCGGCCCAGAAGTCGATGAGGACGAAGTCGTTCCCGGAGACGATCTCGTCGAAGTTGTCCTTGGTGAGCTCTACCGTGCTCATGTACTTTCCCTGCTTCCGGTCCGGTCGTCGGTATTCAGCCGCGTCAACGGGAGACGCGGAGCGGTGTATTCCTCCAGGGTGTCCCAGATGCCCCGCTCCGCGGCCCGCGCCACGCGGCCGCCCGGCTCCCCTGCCCACGTTGCGCCGTCCTAGACATCCGCAATCCACCGAATCCTGACGCGGTCGGCGCCCGGGCGTGTCGCGGGCCCGGGACCGGCCTTTCCGGCCCGCCGCCCGGGCCCGCCGGCTAGGGGCGATGCACCCGCAGTCCGTCGAAGACCATGCTGGTCAGCGCGTCGGCGAGCACCGCGACGGACAGCCCGCCGTCCGGGCGGTACCACTCGATCAAGGAGTTCACCGTGCCGAAGATCAGCCGGCTGGTCAGCCCCGGCTCGATGTCGTCGCGCACCCCGCCCTCGGCCGCCGCCTGCCGCACCAGCTCCGCGACCCGGTGATCGAACTCACGCCGCCGCTCCAGGGCCCGCTGCTCGGCCTCGCTGTTCCCGTGCACGCGCAGCAGCAGCGTCACGTAGGGCAGCTCGGCGGCCAGGGTCTCGACGCTGCGCCGTACGGTGTGCTCCAGCCGGGCCGTGGCGTCCGCGTGCGCGCCGCAGGGCTCGTCGAGCACGGCGAAGAGCGCGTCCAGCGCCCGGCTCACGGCCAGGTCGAGCAGCTCCTCCTTGCCGGACACGTGGTGGTAGATCGAGGACTTGCTGATGCCCAGCCGGCGGGCCAGCTCCTCCATGCCGGTGCCGTCGTAGCCGCGCTCGTTGAACACCGCGACCGCGACCTCCACGAGGGAGGCGCGGTCGTAGGTGGTCCGGCCCTGCCGTGCCCCCGGGTTCCGGTCGGGTCGTCTGATCATTCCCTCACTGTGACACGCCGGGCGCGGGGCAGGGTGTCAGCCCTTGTCGCGGAGGTCGACGATGCGCTTGATCTTGCCGACCGAGCGCTGCAGCGTCTCCGGGTCGACCACGTCGACGCCCACCGTCACGCCCACGCCGTCCTTGACGCCCTTGGCGATCGTCGCCGCGGCCTCGGCGCGGGCCTCCGTGGCGGCGTCGGGGCGCGCCTCGACGCGTACGGTCAGGTGGTCCATCCGGCCCCGCCGGGAGAGCTCCAGCTGGAAGTGCGGGGCGACCCCGGGGGTGCGCAGCACGATCTCCTCGATCTGCGACGGGAAGAGGTTCACCCCGCGCAGGATGATCATGTCGTCGCAGCGCCCGGTGACCTTCGCCATCCGGCGGAAGTTCGGCCGTGCCGTACCGGGCAGCAGGCGGGTGAGGTCGCGGGTGCGGTACCGGATCACCGGCATCGCCTCCTTGGTCAGCGAGGTGAACGTCAGCTCGCCCTCCTCGCCCTCCGGCAGCACCGCGTCGGTGACCGGGTCGACGACCTCGGGGAAGAAGTGGTCCTCCCAGATGTGCAGCCCGTCCTTGGTGTCCACGCACTCCTGGGCCACGCCGGGACCGATGACCTCGGAGAGGCCGTAGATGTCGACCGCGTGGATGTCCATCCGCTCCTCGATCTCGCGGCGCATCTCCTCGGTCCACGGCTCGGCGCCGAAGATGCCGATCTGCAGCGAGGACGTGCGCGGATCGATGCCCTGGCGCTCGAACTCGTCGAGGAGGGTGAGCATGTACGAGGGCGTGACGAGGATGATCTCGGGCCGGAAGTCCTGGATGATCTGCACCTGGCGGGCGGTCATGCCGCCGGAGGCGGGGATCACCGTGCAGCCCGCGCGCTCGGCGCCGTAGTGCGCGCCGAGGCCCCCGGTGAACAGCCCGTACCCGTAGGAGTTGTGCACCTTGTGGCCGGGCCGGCCGCCGGCCGCGCGGATGGAGCGCGCGAACACGTCCGCCCACATGTCCAGGTCGGCCTCGGTGTACCCGACGACGGTGGGGCGGCCGGTCGTCCCGCTGGAGGCGTGCACCCGTCGGACGTCCGCCATCGGCACGGCGAACATCCCGAAGGGGTAGGTGTCGCGCAGGTCGGCCTTGGTGGTGAAGGGGAAGCGCGCGAGGTCGGCGAGGCTGCGGCAGTCCTCGGGGCGGACGCCGGCCGCGTCGAACTTCTTGCGGTACAGCTCCACGTTCTCGTAGGCGTGGCGCAGCGTCGACCGGAGGTTCGCGAGCTGCTGCGCCCGCAGCTCGTCGAGGCTCATCCGCTCGCCCGCGTCCAGCAGTTCGGCGGGGAGCGGGGTGCCGGTCCTCCGCGCACCCGCCGCGGCTTTCAGGTTGCTGCCCATGCTGCTCATTCCTCCACACCTCGGATCGCGCGGCTTCGCCCCCGGAACTCCGCAATGACTTCCGTACCCCGCCGGACGGTCACGTCGTATATGCCGCTCCGTCCGTACCGCGCGCGCTCCTCGGCCCGGGCCAGCAGGACGTCCCCCTGCTTCGCCGGCGCCACGAAGGTCACGTCGGCGCCGGCGGCCACGGTCACCGGGCCGTGGCTGTTGCAGACGCAGGCAAAGGCGGTGTCGGCGAGCAGGAAGAGGTAGCCGCCGTGGGCGATGCCGTGCCCGTTGACCATGGTTTCGCCGACGGCCATGCGGAGCAGCGACGATCCCTCGCCGGCCTCCAGCAGTTCGATGCCGAGCCGCTGAGACGCCTGGTCAGCGGCGAACATCCGCTGGGCCGGACCGGAGTTTTCCACAGGACATCAACCACCCTTGCTGCCCGACCGAACATTCGGTTAGCGTAACGACGCGGTTAAACAATCAGCATCTGAAACGCCTGTCAAGAGGTGGACTGCCTTGTCCGAGAGCGTCACTGATCGATCCGACTTCTTCGCCCGCCACAAGGACCTGCTGGAGCGGGCCGTCGCCGCGGCCGGGGACCGTGACCACTGGTCGCCGCATCCGGAGTCCCCGAGCCCGAAGGTCTACGGCGCGGAGGCGGCGGACACCGGCGAGGCCGCGTTCCGCGCCCACCTGAGCACCGCCTTCAAGCTCCCGGGGCACCCGCAGAGCGGCACGGTCGCCGTCGCCGAGCGCTCTCCGTACGGCCTGCCGCTGGACGTCGAATATCCGCGGCTGGCGCCCGGGGAGGCGGTGGCCGCGGCGAAGGCGGCGGCCCCGGCCTGGCGCGCGGCCGGCCCGGACGTCCGCGCGGGCGTCGCCGCGGAGATCCTGTCCCGGCTGAACGCCGCGAGCTTCGAGATCGCGCACGCGGTGCACCACACGACGGGCCAGCCCTTCGTGATGGCGTTCCAGGCGGGCGGGCCGCACGCGCAGGACCGCGGCCTGGAGGCGGTGGCGTACGCCTGGGCCGAGCAGAAGAAGCTCCCGGCGGTGACCCGCTGGACCAAGCCGCAGCGCAAGGGCGAGCCGCTGGTCATGGAGAAGACCTTCACCCCCGTGGGCCGCGGGGTGAACCTCCTGATCGCGTGCAACACCTTCCCCACGTGGAACGGCTACCCGGGTCTCTTCGCTGGCCTCGTCACGGGCAATCCGGTGATCGTCAAGCCGCACGCGGGCGCGGTGCTGCCGCTGGCGATCACCGTCCGGATCGCCCGCGAGGTGCTGGCCGAGGCCGGCTTCGCCCCGGACGTGCTGCTGCTCGCCGCCGAGACCGCCGACCAGCGCACCGCCGCCGAGCTGGCGCTCCACCCGGACGTCCGGGTGGTGGACTTCACCGGCTCCAAGGAGTTCGGCAACTGGCTGGAGGAGCACGCCCGCCAGGCCGTCGTGTACACGGAGAAGGCCGGCCTGAACACCGTCGTGCTGGACTCCACCGACGACTACAAGGGCCTGCTGCGCAACCTCGCCTTCTCGCTGTCCCTCTACAGCGGCCAGATGTGCACCACCCCGCAGAACCTCCTCGTACCGCGGGACGGCATCCGGACCGACCAGGGCCCCCGCACCGCCGCCGAGTTCGCCGAGGACCTGGCGGGCGCGCTGGACAAGCTGCTCGGCGACCCGCAGCGCGCTGCCGGCACGCTCGGCGCGCTCGTCAACGACGGCGTACGGGCCCGGCTCGCCGAGGCGGCCGGGCTGGGCCGGGCCGCGTACCCCTCGCAGACCGTCCCGCACCCGGAGTACGACGGCGCCACGCTGAGCACGCCGCACGTCGCGCTGCTGGACGCGGCCGAGGACGCCGGGACGTACACCCGGGAGTGGTTCGGGCCGGTCTCGTTCGTGATCGCCACCGACTCCACCGAGCACAGCCTGCGGCTGTTCACCGAGACGGTCCGCGCCCACGGCGCGCTCACCGCCACCGTGCACGCCACGGGCGAGGACGTCCTGGAGGCCACCCGCGCCGCCGCCCTCGAGGCCGGCGTCCACCTCTCGGAGAACCTCACGGGTGCGGTCTTCCCCAACCAGACCGCCGCGTTCAGCGACTTCCACGGCAGCGCGGCGAACCCGGCCGCCTCCGCCACGCTCACCGACTCCGCCTTCATCACCGGCCGGTTCGACGTGCTCCAGTCCCGCCGCCACGTCGCCCCGGAGGCGACCGGTGCCACCGCGACCGAGGGGAACTGACGTGTCCGACGAGGTCTTTCTGGTCGACGGCGCCCGTACGCCGCAGGGCCGGTACGGCGGCGCGCTGGCCTCCGTACGCCCCGACGACCTGGCCGCTCTCGTGGTCGGCGAGGCGGTACGCCGGGCCGGTGCCCCGGCCGAGGCGGTCGACGAGGTCATACTCGGCGCGGCCAACCAGGCCGGCGAGGACAACCGCGACGTGGCGCGGATGGCCGTACTGCTCGCCGGCCTGCCGCACACCGTGCCCGGATACACCGTCAACCGCCTCTGCGCGTCGGGCCTGACCGCCGTCGCCTCGGCGGCGCAGGCCATCAGGGCGGGCGAGGCCGACCTGGTGGTGGCGGGCGGCGTGGAGTCGATGACCCGTGCCCCCTGGGTCATGGCCAAGCCCGGTGCGCCCTGGGCGAAGCCGGGCGAGGTGCACGACACCTCGCTGGGCTGGCGGTTCACCAACCCCCGCTTCGCGGCGGCCGACCGCGAGGTGGCCGGGTCCGGGCCGGAGACCGCCAAGCTGACACTGTCCATGGGCGAGACGGCCGAGGAGGTCGCGGCGCTCGACGGCATCACGCGCGCCGATTCCGACGCGTTCGCGCTCCGCAGCCACCAGCGGGCGGTCGCCGCGCAGGAGGCCGGTCACTTCGACCGCGAGATCGTTCCGGTACCGGTCAAGGGCGGCAGGGGCGGCCCGGACACCGAGGTGACCCGGGACGAGGGCCCGCGCCCCGGCACCACCCTCGACAAGCTCGGCGCGCTGCGCACGATCTTCCGCAAGGACGGCGTCGTGACGGCCGGTTCGTCCTCGCCGCTGTCCGACGGCGCGGCGGCGCTGTTGGTGGCGAGCGGCGAGGCAGTACGGCGGTACGGCCTGACGCCCCGGGCCCGCATCGTCACCTCCGCCTCGGCGGGCCTCCAGCCGAACCTCATGGGCCTCGGCCCCGTACCGGCCACGGAGAAGGCGCTCGCCCGCGCCGGCTGGAAGCTCTCCGACGTGGCCGCGGTCGAGCTGAACGAGGCGTTCGCGGCGCAGTCCCTGGCCGTGCTCCGACGGCTCGGCCTGGACGAGGAGCGGGTCAACGCCGACGGCGGCGCCATCGCGCTCGGCCACCCCCTCGGCTGCTCCGGCGCCCGCATCCTGCTGACGCTGCTCGGCCGCCTGGAGCGCGAGGACGCCCGCAGGGGCCTGGCCACGCTGTGCGTCGGCGTCGGCCAGGGCGTCGCGATGCTGGTGGAGCGGGTATGAGCGACACGGCGCAGGAGCGCGCGGCAGTCGGCGTGCGCGGCGCGGTGACGGACGAGCCGTACGAGACGCTGCGGGTCGAGGAGCGGGCGGACCGGGTCGTGGTGACCCTGTACCGGCCCGAGGCGCGCAACGCCCTCAGCGGACGCATGATCACCGAACTGCACGCGGTCTGCGACCTGCTGGAGCGCGACCCGAAGCTGCTGCTGCTCACCGGGCACGGCGGCGTCTTCGCGGGCGGCGCCGACATCGCCGAACTGCTGCGCCGCGGCCGGGACGAGGCCCTGCGGGGCATCAACAGCCGGCTGTTCGAGCGGGTACGGCGGCTGCCGATGCCGACGGTGGCCGCGGTGGACGGCTGGGCGCTGGGCGGCGGCGCCGAGCTGAGCTACGCCTGCGACATCCGGATCGCCGGGCCGGACGCGGTGTTCGGCAATCCGGAACCCGGGCTCGGCATCCTCGCCGCGGCCGGCGCTTCCTGGCGGCTGCCGGAGCTGGTGGGCGAGTCGGTCGCCAAGCAGGTGCTGCTCGCCGGGCGGAATCTGGACGCGGCGGCGGCGCTCGCAGCGGGCCTGGTCATGGAGGTCGTTCCGGCCGACGAGCTGCTGGACCGGGCGCACGCCGTACTGGACCGCATGGCCCGCTCCTCGGCGACGGCGCTGCGGCTGACCAAGCTCGTGGTGGACGCGCCCGGCGCGCATCCGGTCGCCGACGACCTCGCGCAGGCGGTGCTGTTCGAGGGCCAGGACAAGCAGGACCGGATGACGCAGTTTTTGGAAAAGAGGGGCTTGGAAAAGCGGGGCCCCGAGGAGAAAGGCCCGGAGGAGAAGGGCCCGGAGGAGAAGGGCCCGGCGGAGAAGGGCCCGGACACCAGCGGCCCGGCGAAGAACGGTCCGGTGAAGAACGGTCCGGTGAAGAGCGGAGAGCGGACGTGAGCGCGGCGGTACAGAAGACCGGGGAGGCCGGGAAGGGGGCCGGGAGGGACGCGGCACCGCGGGCGGTGGGCGTGATCGGCGGCGGCCGGATGGGAGCGGGGGTCGCGCAGTCGTTCGCGGCTGCCGGCTCGCGGGTCACCGTCGTCGAGAGCGGCGCCGAGGCCGCGGCCGCCGCGCTGGACCGGGTGGCCACCGGGCTGGCGCGCGCCGCCGAGCGCGGGAAGCTCGCCGAGCCGGCGGAGACGGTGCTGGCACGGGTGACCACGGTCGCCTCCCCCGAGGAGCTGCCCGGCGAGGTCCAGCTGGTCGTGGAGGCGGTGCCCGAGGACGCGGCGCTCAAGGCGAAGGTGCTGGCCGCGGCGGAGCGGGCGGTGTCCGACGACACGGTCCTGGCCACCAACACCAGCTCGCTGTCGGTCACGGAGCTGAGCACGGCGCTGAGGCGCCCGGCGCGCTTCCTCGGCATGCACTTCTTCAACCCCGTGCCCGCCTCGGCGCTGATCGAGCTGGTCGTCGCCCCGGACACCGCGGACGCCACGCTGGAGTCGGCGCTCGCCTGGACGCGCGCGCTCGGCAAGACCGATGTCGTGGTCAAGGACTCCCCCGGCTTCGCCAGCAGCCGACTGGGGCTGGCGCTCGGCCTGGAGGCGGTCCGGATGGTCGAGGAGGGCGTGGCCGAGCCCGCCGCCATCGACGCCGCGATGAGCCTGGGCTACAAGCACCCCATGGGCCCGCTGCGGCTGACCGACCTGGTCGGCCTGGACGTCCGCCTGGCGATCGCGGAGTACCTGTGCGCGACGCTGGGCGAGCGTTTCGCGCCGCCCGCGCTGCTCCGCGAGAAGGTGGCCCGCGGCGAGCTGGGCCGCAAGACGGGCCAGGGCTTCTACACCTGGGAGTGAGCGACGGCGGAGCCGCCCGCCCGCTGAGTGCCGCGGGGCCCGGCGCCCCGCGGCGCCCCGCCGCGTGGGCCGCCGCCTCGCCCACCGGCCCGCCCCACCCCGTAACGATTCAAGGCCGCCTCTTGCCATGGGCGGCGCGATACACGAGACTGTTAACCGAACGAACGGTCGGTTGGGAAGGATGGACATGCCAAGCTCTGCATCCTCGTCGCCGGGCGACACCGCGGCGCCGCTCCCGGAGCAGGACCTCCAGGCGCACTTCGACCGCACCATCGCCCGGGACCAGCGCGTCGAGCCGCGGGACTGGATGCCGGAGGGGTACCGCAAGACGCTGGTCCGGCAGATCGCCCAGCACGCCCACTCCGAGATCATCGGCATGCAGCCGGAAGGCGCGTGGATCACCCGCGCCCCCTCGCTGCGCCGCAAGGCGATCCTCTTCGCGAAGGTCCAGGACGAGGCGGGCCACGGCCTGTACCTGTACTCCGCCGCCGAGACCCTCGGCGCGGACCGCGACGACCTCACCCAGCGCCTGCTGGAAGGCCGGCAGAAGTACTCCTCGATCTTCAACTACCCCACCCCGACCTTCGCCGACGTGGGCGTCATCGGCTGGTTCGTGGACGGCGCCGCGATCTGCAACCAGGTCCCGCTGTGCCGCAGCTCGTACGGCCCGTACGCGCGGGCCATGGTGCGGGTCTGCAAGGAGGAGTCGTTCCACCAGCGCCAGGGGTACGAGCTGCTGCGCACGATGATGCGCGGCACGCAGGCGCAGCGCGACATGGTGCAGGACGCGGTGAACCGCTGGTGGTGGCCGTCCCTGATGATGTTCGGCCCGCCGGACGACGACTCGCCGAACTCCGCGCAGTCGATGGCCTGGCGCATCAAGCGGCACTCCAACGACGAGCTGCGCCAGAAGTTCGTCGACATGACCGTGCCGCAGGCCGAGCTGCTCGGCGTCACCCTCCCCGACCCCGAGCTGCGGTGGAACGAGGAGCGGGGGCACCACGACTTCGGCACGCCGGACTTCGCCGAGCTGATGCGGGTCATCAAGGGCGACGGGCCGTGCAACGCCGAGCGGATGACCCGGCGCCGCAGCGCCCACGAGGAAGGCGCCTGGGTGCGCGAAGCAGCGGCGGCACACGCCGCGAAGCAGGCCGAGCGGGCCCGCGAGGACGAGAAGGAGCACGCCGCATGAGCGGGGACCAGGGCACCAAGGGCCAGTGGCCGCTGTACGAGATCTTCGTACGGAGCAAGCGCGGGCTGAACCACGTGCACGTCGGGTCGCTGCGCGCCGCCGACGACCGCATGGCGCTCACCCACGCCCGGGACCTCTACACCCGGCGGAACGAAGGCGTCTCCCTCTGGGCGGTGCGCAGCGACGACATCGCGGCGTCCACGCCGGACGAGAAGGACCCGTTCTTCGAGCCCAGCGGCGACAAGGTCTACCGCCACCCCACCTTCTACGACATCCCGGCGGACGTCCCGCACATCTAGCCCGCCGGCACGCGATCAGGACCCGACCAGGAGCAGCTAAGACATGGCAGCCGACATCAGTGAGGCCCACGAAGCGGCCGACGATCACGTGTACCTCTCGCTGGCCGACGGCGACGAGGGCGACGCCCGCTGGGCCTTCGGCACGGGCTTCGCCGACCCGCTGCACGGCGTGCCGACGGCCCTGCCCGAGGGCGTGGACGCCGCGGAGCTGGCCGGGGCCTGCGTGGCCCTCGGGGACGACGCGCTGGTCACCGCGCAGCGGCTGGCCGAGTGGTGCACCCGCGCCCCCGAGCTGGAGGAGGAGATGGCGCTCGCCAACATCGGCCTCGACCTCCTCGGCCAGGCCCGGCTGCTGTACGCCCGCGCCGGGCAGGCCGACGGCACGGGCCGGGACGAGGACGCGTACGCCTACTTCCGGGACGCGGCGGACTTCCGCAACGTACGCCTGGCCGAACTGCCCCGCGGCGACTTCGCGTTCTGCGTCGGCCGGCTGCTGGTGCAGTCCGCGTGGCGGTTGGCCGTCCTCGAGCGGCTGGCCGGCTGTGCGGATCCGGTGCTGGCGGCGGTGGCCGCCAAGGGCGTCAAGGAGCTGACGTACCACCGGCAGTACGCGGCGGAGTGGGTCGTCCGGCTCGGTGACGGAACGGCGGAGTCGCACCGCCGGATGACGGCGGCCTGGACGGAGCTGGCCCCCTGGCTGGACGAGCTGTACGCGGACCGCACCTGCGAGGGCTTCGGCGCACCGGCGGCGGAGGCGGCCGAGGCGACCCGCGCGGTGCTCGCCCAGGTCGCGGAGGCGGCCGGGCTGACGGCCCAGGAGGCCGCGCCGGTGCCGGGCTCCGGCCGGGCCGGGGACCGTACGGAACACCTGGCGCCACTGCTCGCGGAGCTGCAGGGGCTCGCCCGGGCCCACCCGGAAGCCGCGTGGTGACGATGGGTACGGCACCGCACGGCACCACGGCTCACCGCCGCATGACATCGGCCGGCACGGCTGCTCGGGGCGGGTCGGCGCGCGACGCCGCCGCCCTGCGCGTGGCGCCGGAGACGCCCGTGACCCGCGCCGAGCGGATCGCCGCCGAGGTGGTCGACCCCGAGCTGCCCATGATCAGCCTCGCCGAACTGGGCGTCCTGCGCGGCGTCGAGGTGTCCGGGGACGGCTCGGTCACCGCCACCCTCACCCCGACCTACTCCGGCTGCCCGGCCATGGCCGAGATGCGGGCGACGCTCGCGGCCCGGCTGCGCGCCGCCGGGTACGCCGACGTCCGCATCGAGACGGTGCTGGACCCGCCGTGGACGACGGACTGGATCTCCGAGGAGGGCCGCCGCAAGCTCGCCGAGCACGGCATCGCCCCGCCGGGGCCGGCCCCGCGCCGCACGGAGGGCCCGGTCCTGCTGGACCTCTCGCCGACCCGCCGGGCCGTGCCCTGCCCGCACTGCGGCTCCGCCGACACCGAGGAGCTCTCCCGCTTCGGCGCCACCTCCTGCCGGGCGCTGCGCCGCTGCCGCAGCTGCCGGGAACCGTACGAGCACGTCAAGGAGATCTGATGACCGCCCCCACCGCGCCCGCCTCCTCCGCCCCGGCGGCGGCCCCGGCCCGCCGGCGCCCGGCGTTCCACTCCCTCCGCGTCGCCGCCGTCGAGCAGCTGACCGAGGACTCCGCCGCCGTCTCCTTCGACGTACCGGACGAGCTGGCCGGGGAGTTCGCGTTCGCGCCGGGCCAGTCGCTGACGCTGCGCCGGGAGATCGACGGCCGGGACGAGCGCCGCTCGTACAGCATCTGCGCCCCGGCAGGCGACACTCCGCGTATCGGCGTACGCGTCGTACCCGGCGGGCTGTTCTCGTCCTGGCTGGTCAACGACGTGCGTCCCGGGGACGTGGTCGAGGTGATGGCGCCCACCGGCTTCTTCACCCCGGACCTCACCGTGCCCGGCCACCACGTCCTGATCGCGGCCGGCTCCGGCATCACCCCGATGCTCTCCATCGCCGCGTCCGTGCTGGCCGCCGACGAGGCCTCGCGGGTCACGCTCTTCTACGGCAACCGCCGTACGTCCACGGTGATGTTCGCCGACGAGCTGGCCGACCTGAAGGACCGTTTCCCCACGCGCTTCCAGCTGGGGCACGTCCTCTCCCGCGAGCCCCGCGAGGCCGAGCTGCTCTCCGGGCGGCTGGACGCGGACCGCCTCTCCGCGCTCATCGGCTCGCTGGTCGACGTGGCCGACGCCGACCACTGGTGGCTGTGCGGCCCGCACGGCATGGTCCGCGACGCGCAAGCGGTGCTGTCCGGCCTCGGCGTGCCCGAGGACCGCGTGCACCAGGAGCTGTTCTACGCCGACGACGAGCCGGTGCGGGAGGCGCGGCACGAAGAGGCGACGGCCGACGGCCCGGTCAGCCAGGTCACCATCACCCTCGACGGCCGGACGACCACCTCCCCGCTCCCCCGCGACCGCGCCATACTGGACGGCGCCCAGCAGGCCCGCCCGGACGTCCCGTTCGCCTGCAAGGGCGGCGTCTGCGGCACGTGCCGCGCGCTGATCCGCGACGGCGAGGCGGACATGCGCCGCAACTTCGCCCTGGAGACCAATGAGGTCGAGGCGGGCTACGTCCTCACCTGCCAGACCTTCCCGGCCTCCGACACCCTGACGGTCGACTTCGACAGCTGACGCCGACGGTCGACCAGGACAGCTGATGCCGACGGTCGGCCTCGACAGCCGGTGCCCGGCCGCGCCGACCACCGACGGTGCGGCCGGGCGCCCGCGTCAGCCGACGATCTCGGTCAGCCCGTCGGTCACATGGCCCTTGATCCGGCAGACGTCGTTGACGGCCCTGACCGGCACGTCGAGGACATGGACGTCCTGCGCCGCGCACGTGTCTCCCGTCGCGGACACGTCTCCCGCGGTGTCTCCGACGTTTCCCGCGAACGCCGCCGCGGCGATCGAGACGGCGACGGTGGTGAACCCGAGCCGAGCACGCATGTCTTTCCTCCAGCACAAGATCATCGATTGCCCCGTCAACGGGCCGGCGCGGCGAAAAGTCACGTCGCCTCCCAAAGCAGGCGAAAGTCACACCACTCAGAGGACTCCCGAGCTGCTCGCCCGGCGGACCCACGCGGTCACGGCCTCCGCGGCCCGGGGACCGACGCCGCCCCCCTGAGCTCCAGCCACGCCGTCAGCCGTACGTCCGGATCGGCCAGGTCCAGGGGGAAGAGTTCGCGGACGCGGCGCAGGCGGTGGCGCAGGGTGTTGGGGTGCACCGTCAGGCGGGCGGCGGCCGCGGCCACGTCGCCGACCTCGGCCAGCCAGGCCAGGACCGTCGCCGCGTAGTCCGTGCCCTGCTCGCGGTCGTGCGCCAGCAGGGCCGTGACACCCGGCAGCCGCAGCCAGGGGTCCCGGGCCAGCTCGTCCCCGAGCCGGTCCAGCAGGATCCGGTGGCGGACGTCCTCGGAGGCGGCCGCCGGGCGCACGTGTCCGTCGCGGGCCGTCGCGCGCAGGACGTCGTCCGCCTCCCGGCGCAGCGCGGCGGGCTGCAGCAGGTCGGTGTGCGGGCGGGTCACCGCGGCCCGTACGCCGTCGCCGACAGCCGGGCGGACGACGGCCAGCGCCGCTTCGGCGAACCGCCGGGCCGCCGCGGCCCCGGTGGCGGGCAGCAGCACGTACGCCGCGTCCACCGTGGCGGCCACGGTCGCCGCCTCCCGGTGCGCGGCGCAGTGCCGCACCAGCACCGATTCGAGGTGGCCGAGCAGCGCGGCGCCGGCCGGGCCCGCGCCGGGCTCCGGCGCGAAGGCCGTCAGGCAGAACTCCTCGCCCGGCCGCAGTCCCAGCCGCTCCGCCGCCTCGTCCGCCGGCGGCCCCGCGCCGTGCAGCACCGCGCGGAAGGCGTCCCGGCGCAGCCGGCGTTCCGTCTCCGGCGAGTGCAGCGCCCGCAGCAGGTGCGGTGCGGCCAGCCGGGCGGCGTCCCGGAGCGCGGCGGCGGCCTCGTCGGACAGCCCATCGGCCGGCTCGATCGCCCAGAGGGTGCCGAGCGGCAGCGCCCCGGCCCGTACCGCGACGGCGGCACGCGCCAGCTCGTCGCCGCAGGCCGGGAAGCGGACGACGCCGGGGGCCGCGAGCACCTCGCGGTACTGGCGGCGCTGCTCGGGGATGTCGGGGACCCTGCGCTGGAGGATGCCGCGCTCGCGCAGGGTGTCGATGCGTTGGCCGGTGACCTTGGAGTACGCGACGACGTTCTGGTCCAGGTCCTCGATGGCCACCGAGCCGCCGGCGACGGCCGCGAGGGTGTCCGCGAGCGCGAACAGTTCGGCGCCGCCGGCCGGTGCCGCGCCGGCCGCGCCGCCGATCCCGTACGCCGCGAGCGCGCAGCTCAGCTCCGCGTCCACCTGCCGCCAGGGCACCGCGTCCCCGGCCGTCAGCACCGCGATCCCGCAGGCCACGGCGGTCTCGGTCAGCCGCGCCGGGTCCTGGCCGCGCTCCTTGACCACCACGGCGGTGAACCCGCGCTCGGCCGCCCGCCGCACCACCGCGCAGGCCCGCGGGTCCGTCACGTCCGTGCCGACGAGCAGCAGGACCGCGGCGGGCGAGGGCGGCAGCGGGTCGCCCGGATCGTGGATCACCGTGCCGCGTACGGGGACGTCCAGTCCGGCGGGAGCGGCCCGCACACGGGCGAGCACACCGGGCGCGCCCTCGACGAGCAGCCGCAGCGTACCGGCGGCCCGCTCCCCCAGCGGCTCGCCCGGGCCCCGGCCGGCCGCCGAGGCCGCACGCGACGGCTTGTGGGAATCGGACGGTGTTGTCGAATCGGACAACGTGCCCCTCGCTTCCTGCGTCGATCGGCCGGGGTGCCGGCCCGTGCGGCCTGCCACGATAGCCGCGCAGCCCACCGCCCCCGCCGCCGCAGCGACAGGAGTCCGCACCCGTGACCGTGACCGACCGGCCCGTTCCGGCCTCCGCCGCCGACCTCGTAGACCTCTTCCCGACCGGCTCCCACCTGGACCGGGACGGTGAGCTGGTGGTCGGCGGCTGTCGGCTGACCGACCTCGCCGAGCGGTTCGGCACCCCGGCCGTGATCGTGGACGAGGCGGCCCTGCGCGCCCGCGCCCGGGAGTACGTACGCGCCCTCGCCGCGCATTGGCCGAACGGCCAAGCTGTCTTCGCTTCCAAGGCCTTCCCTTGCACGGCGGTGATCCGCGTGCTGACCGAGGAGGGCCTGGGCGTCGACGTGGCCGGGGGCGGCGAGCTGGCCGCCGCGCTCGCCGCCGGCGCCGACCCGGCCCGCATCGTCGTGCACGGCAACGCCAAGACCGACGAGGAACTGACCATGGCCGTCGAGGCGGGCGCCGGCACGATCGTGGTGGACAACAACGACGACATCGACCGCCTGGAGCGCCTGGTGCCGGCGGGCGCGGAACAGCGCGTCCTCCTCCGCGTGATACCGGAGGTCGAGGCGGACACGCACGCCGCCATGGCCACCGGGCACCGCGGTGCCAAGTTCGGCCTGGCGGTACCGGACGCGGTCCGCGCGGCCGCCCGGCTGCGCGCGAGCGACCGGCTGCGCCTGGAGGGGCTGCACGCCCACGTGGGTTCGCAGCTGCTGGAGACCGCGCCGTTCACCCGGGCCGTCGAGGCGCTGGGCGCCCTCGGCGAACTGGGCGAGCACGCGGTGTACGACCTCGGCGGCGGTCTCGGGGTGCGCTACACCTACGACGACGCCCCGCCGAGCGTCGAGGAGTACGTCCGCGCCCTCACCGACGCGGCTCGCGCGCAGCTCCCGGACACCGCCCGGCTGATCATCGAACCCGGCCGCTCCCTCGTGGCCGGCGCCGCGCTCACCCTCTACCGCGCGGTGACGGTGAAGCCGGGGCCGCGCACGCTGGTCGCGGTCGACGGCGGCATGGGCGACAACCTGGAGCCGATGCTCTACGGGCAGCGCTTCGAGGCCACGGTCGCCGCGCGGGTCGGCGGCGGCGACCCCTGCGACCTGGTCGGCCGGCACTGCGAGTCGGGCGACACCCTGATCCGCGACGTGCCGCTGCGCGACCCCCGCCCCGGCGACGTCATCGCCGTACCGGTCACCGGCGCGTACTGCTACTCCCTCTCCAACAACTACAACGGCGCCCGCCGCCCCCCGGTCGTCTTCTGCGCCAACGGCACGGCCCACGAGGTCGTCCGCCGCGAGACGTACGAGGACCTGCTGCGCCGGGACGTGGACGTACGGACGGACCGAGTGAACGTACGGGCGGCCCGGGAGGCGTAGCCGCAGGGCGCCGCCTCCCGGGCAGACCGGCAGGTCACCCCTTGTTCTTGGTCCCCTTCTCGAGTTGCTTGGCGAGGTCCAGGTCGACCTTGGTCGCTTCGCGGTAGACGTTGTCGGCCATGTCCGCCAGTCCGGTCAGCTGCTTGTCGATGTCGCCGCGGCCGTCCTCCCAGTTGCCCTCGAAGCTCTCCAGGCTTCCCACGACGCCGTCGTCGCCGATGTCTTCCGAGTAGGACTCGAACATCTTCTTGGTGCCGTTCATGCGGCCCTTGATGGATCGCAGCCGGTCACCAAAGCCTTCGAGCTCGCTCAGCGGTATCGCCAGCCGCTCCTCGTCGCCGCTCACCCGGAACCTCCCCTGCAGCAGTGCTCTCACGCGGTCGTGCGTCATGCCTCATGCGTCACGCCTCATGCGCCATGCGGTCGTGCGAGCAGCCAGCGTAGGCGCATGCACCCACCGCCGCGCCAGCGCTGACTTGCGCGGCCGTAGGGTGGGCCGCTCGGCCACAAGATCGGGTTGCCGGAATCGGGTCACCGGAGGGGAGCGGACGATGAGCCGTGGAAGCGAAGCACAGACCATCGAGCGCAGCGGGTTCCACATCAAGGTGCCCAAGTCCTGGTGGGAGTTCGACATCCGCCCCGCCTCGCGCGACGACACCATCCGGCAGCTCGTCAACGAACGCATCCGGCAGCATCCGGAGTTGGCCGACCACCGGGACGCCTTCACCACCTTCCTCCGGAAGGCCTCCCGCGACGCCTGGCAGTCCGGTGCGCTGTACTGCGGCTGCATGGCGCAGTCCTTCGGCGGCGAGGCGCCCGTCACCGCCTCGGTGACCGTGTCGGTCATCGGCGCACAGACCGACGACGGCGAGATCCTGCCCACCGACCCACAGCTCATCGCCCAGCAGATCACCCCCCGGCAGGCGAAGCGCGAGGGCGATGCGTGGCGCGAGGTCAGCACCGTCGAGATCCCGCAGGTGGGCACCGTGGCGCGGACCCGCGGGATCGAGGACATCGCCGTCCCCGGCGACGAACGCACCATGCGGGCGGTGCTCATGCAGACCTTCATTCCCGTCCCCGAACAGCAGGGCACGGTGGCGCTGGTGTCCGGCAGCAGCCAGGTACTGGGCCTGGCCGACTCCTTCTTCGACATGTTCGACGCCATCACCTCCACGTTCCGCTTCGTATGACGTGCGGGTGACGCCCCCGCCGTACCGCACCCGTCTCACGCCCCGCCGACCAGGCCGTTTCCACCCGTATCCGCCCGGATCCATGGGCCCGCCGAACTTCGCTTCGCTCATGTGAGTGATGAGGGTTTAGGGTCGTCCCGCAAGATCACGTTGGCTGAAATCGAGTACGTTACGGGGGCGTTGACGTGGGCCATCGGCCGACGGACTGGCACGTGCTGGACCTGGAGGGGGACCCGACTCCCGGTGATCCGGAGCGGGTGCGGAAACTCGCCCGCGAGCTCCACGACTTCGCCGAGGACGTCGGTACCGCGCTGCGCCAGATCAGCAACATGGCGTCCGAGGACGCGGTCCAGAAGTGGTCCGGCCGCTCCGCGAAGAAGTTCAAGGAGGAGTTCGACGGCGTCCCCGGCAACCTGCGGAAGCTGCGTACCTCCTACGACATGGCCGGCGATGCCATCGCCGCCTACTGGCCGAAGCTCGAACGTGCCCAGTCCCTGGCCGACCGCGCCCTGAAAAAGGGCCGCGAAGCCCGCGCCGACCTCACCGCCGCCCAGGGCCGGCTGGACTCGGCCACCGACTGGGTCAAGACCGCCACCGCCAAGACCGACGCGTACGACAAGGCCAAGGGCCCCGAGGCCCCGGACGAGTCCAAGGTGCGTGCCGCCACCCGCAACGCCCAGCAGGCCTCGTCCGCCCGCAGCGACGCCCAGGGATCGGTCGACTCCGCCCAGTCGGCCCTGGACGCCGCCAAGGCGATGGCCGCCGAGGCCAAGGAGCTGCGCGAGGACGCCGCCCGGGTCTGCCAGGACAAACTCGACGAAGCCTCCGACGCCGGCATCCAGAACCGCAGCTGGTGGGAGGAGATCGTCAAGTTCGTCACCGACAACTGGGACGCGATCGTCTCCGTCTGCAAGATCATCGTCGCCGTCGTCGGCATCATCGCGATGATCGTCGGTGGCCCGATCCTCGCCGCCATCGTGGTCGTCGCGGCAGTGGTCGTCCTCGCCGACACGCTGTCCAAATTCGCCAAGGGGAAAGCCAGCCTCTTCGACGTCGGCATGGCGGCGCTGGACTGCATCCCCGGCATGAAGGGCCTGACCACGGTCGCGGGGGCCGTCAAGGGCCTCAAGGGAGCGGCCACGGGGCTCAAGACGGCGGCGAAGGCCATACGCTCCGGCGGGCTGCGCAACGCCGTGCGCGCGGGCGGCACGAAGCTGCTGGCGAAGGCCAAGCCGAGCAAGGGCCGGTGCCTCAACGGCGACCCCATCGACATGGTCTCGGGCGAGATGGTGATGGAGGAGACGGACGTCGTCCTGCCCGGCGTACTGCCGCTCGTTCTCCAGCGCACGCACGTGTCCACCTACCGCTGGGGCCGCGGCTTCGGCGAGTCCTGGACCTCCACACTCGACCAGCGCGTGGAACTCGACGCCGAAGGGGCCGTCTTCGCCACGGAGGACGGGATGCTCCTGGCCTACCCCGCCCCCGAACCCGGGCACCCCGTCATGCCGGCGGCGGGCCCGCGCTGGCCGCTGGAGTGGGACGGCTCCCCCACCGGCGCGTTCACCATCTCCGACCCGGACTCCGGCCTGACCCGCCGCTTCGCGCCGCCCCCGGCGATTCCGGAGCGGGGAAGCCACCCCGATGTCCCGGAGCAGGTGACCCTCCTCCTCCAGTCGATCACCGACCGGAACGGCAACGAGATCACCTTCGAGTACGACGACGCCGGCCTGCCTGCTGCCGTACGGGACACCGGCGGCCACCACATCGCCGTCGACACCGCCGACGACCGAATAACGGGCCTCCGCCTGCTGAGTCCGGACGCGGGCCCCGAAGGAATCCGGATCCTGCGGTACGCCTACGACGGCGACGGCCATCTCCGGGAGATCCACAACTCCTCCGGTCTGCCCTTCCAGCTCACCTACGACGACGACGCGCGCATCACCTCGTGGACCGATCGGAACGGCTCCTGGTACCGCTTCAGCTATGACAACGAGGACCGCTGCATCCGTGGCCAGGGCATCAACGGAATTCTGAGCTGCGCCGTCTTCTACGACACCGTCAACCACGTCACCCGGTACACGAACTCCCTCGGCCATACGGCCACGTACCGCTACAACGAGCGGCTGCAGCTCGTCTCCAGCACCAATCCGCTCGGCGAGTCGCTGACCAACGAATGGGACGGCAACGACCGGCTGCTGTCCCAGACCGATGCCCTCGGCCACACGACCGGCTACGCCTACGACGCGGCCGACAACATGACGCGCGTCACCCGCACCGACGGCCGCACTGTCGAAGCCACCTACAACGAGCTGGGCCTGGCGACCGAGAGCGTGGACGCCGACGGCGGGATCTGGCGTCGCGAATTCGACTCCTGCGGCAACCTCACCGCCCTGACCGACCCGGCCGGCGCGGTGACGCGCTACACGTACACCCCCGCAGGCCACCTGGCCACGGTCACGGACGCGCTGGGCCACACCACCAGCGTCACGTGCGACCCGGGCGGGCTCCCCCTGGAGATCGAGGACGCGCTCGGCGCCGTCACGCGGTACGAGCGTGACGCCTTCGGCCGCCCGGTATCGATCACAGACCCGGCCGGCGCCACGAGCCGCACCGAGTGGACGGTCGAGGGCAGGCCGGCCCGACGCATCGGCCCCACCGGTGCGGAGGAGCGGTGGACGTACGACGGCGAAGGCAACTGCGTCAGCCACACCAGCTCCACCGGTGCCACCTCCCGCTTCGAGTACGCCTGCTTCGATCTCCTCACCACCCGCACCGACCCCGACGGCGCGCGGTACGCATTCGCCTACGACACCGAGCTGCACCTCAGCCGCGTCACCAACCCCCAGGGCCTGACCTGGGACTACACCCTCGATCCGGCCGGACGTCCGGTGGCCGAGAGCGACTTCGACGACCGGTGTGTCAGCTATGAGCACGACGCGGCGGGCCGGCTCACCGCCCGCACCACCCCGGCGGGCAAGACCATCCGCTACGAGCGGGACGTCCTCGGCAGGGCCGTCCGGAAGGACGCAGCCGGCGCCGTCACCGCGTACGCCTACGACCCGGCCGGACGGCTCGTCTCCGCCGACGGGCCGGAGACCGAGCTGCGCATCGAGCGCGACCCCATGGGCCGCGTTGTCACGGAAACCCTCAACGGCCGCACCACACGCCACATCTACGACCGGCTCGGCCGCTCGGTGAGCCGGGTCACCCCGTCCGGCGCCGTCTCGGAGTTCGCCTACGACGCGGCCGGCAACCGGACGTCGGTGACCGCCTCCGGCCGCACGCTGGAATCCGCCTTCGACGCCGCCGGACACGAGGTGCGGCGCTCCGTCGGGGAGGTCGCGCTCGACCAGGTCTGGGATCCTGCGGGCCGCCTCGCCTCCCTGTCCGTGGCCGGCATCGACCGTGCCTACACCTACCGCGAGGACGGGCCCCTCGTCGGCATCGACGACAGCCTGCGCGGCCCGCGCCACTTCGACGTCGACCCCATGGGCCGAGTGACGGCCGTACACGCCTCCAGCTGGACCGAGCAGTACGCCTACGACGCCGCCGGCAACCAGACGTCGGCCGACCTGCCCCGGCCCGCGGAGGAGGCGGGTACACGCTCATACGCCGGTACGCGGCTGCTGAGTGCGGGCCGGAACCGCTACGAACACGACGACGCCGGACGCCCCACCGCCCGCACCCGGACCACTCTCTCCGGCAAGCGCGAGACCTGGCACTACCGGTGGGACGCCGAGAACCGTCTCACCTCGGTGACCACCCCGGACGGCACCCGGTGGCGCTACCGGTACGACCCCCTCGGCCGCCGCGTCGCAAAGCAGCGGCTCGACGACGCCGGCGAGGTCGCCGAGCAGGTGGACTACGCGTGGGACGGCGGCACCCTCATCGAGGAGACGACCACCGTCACCGGCGCCCCGCAGGAAGTCACCCTCACTTGGGACCACGACGGTCTCCACCCCGTGGCCCAGACCGAGCGGATCACCGACGCGATATCGCAGCGGGAGATCGACGCCCGCTTTTTCGCCATCGTCACCGACCTGGTGGGCACCCCGACCGAACTGCTCGACGAGACGGGCGGCATCGCCTGGCGCAGCCGCTCCCTGCTGTGGGGCTCCACCACCTGGAAGCGCGGCGCGACCGCTTACACGCCGCTGCGCTTCCCGGGTCAGTACGCCGACCGCGAGACCGGGCTGCACTACAACGTCCACCGCTACTACGACCCCGCCACGGGCCGCTACCTGACTCCCGACCCCCTCGGCCTCCTCCCCGCCCCCAACCCGGCAACCTACGTCGACAACCCGCACACCTGGTCGGATCCGCTCGGCCTGGCTCCCAAGGGGTGCACGGACAGTGGCGGCTGGTACGGCGGCATGACTCCGGCCCGGGACGGAAACGAGATCAACCACATGCCGGCCAAGTCGGCGTACAAACATCTCGCCGTGCCGAAACTCACTCCGCACATGGGCCCCTCCATCCGTATGGAGAAGCCGGACCACAGGCTGGTGACCAGTACCGGCTACGGCCGCGAGGCTCGCGAATGGCAGCAGAAGCAACGCGACCTCATCAATGCGGGGCGTTTCGACAAGGCGATGAAGATGGATATCGACGACATTCGCAGTCGCTTCGGAAATAAGTACGACCAGCACATCGCCGATATGGTGGCTAGCCTTCCGCACAACGCTGGTCTTCAGGAAGTGCTCAGCAGCAACGGCTGGACCATCGACTACAACCTGCTCAAGTGAGGGGCGACCATGCAGCTCGATCTCAACCCGCCCGTCGGTGTCGGCCCGCTGCGCTTCGGCATGCCGATCACCGAGGCCACGGAGGCGGCCTCGGCGTGGGGCGACGTCAAGGTGGGTGACCCCGCCCCGGGGCGTACGGCATTCAAGGTGCTGATCGTCCACCCCGAGTTCGAGGTCGTCCTGATGGCGGACGACGGGAAGTCCCTCACCGCGATCGAAGCGTGGCGCTTCGAGCACGACGAAGCCGATGTGCGCGTGGAATTCAATGGGCTGGACGTCTTCCGCACCCCCGCACGCGAACTCGTTCAGCGCATCAGCGATGCCGGGCACGAGGGAGACACCAGCGACGAAGAGGTGGCCGTTTTCCCGGATCTCGCACTGCTGCTCTCCCGCGAAACCAGCCGCGAGGTCCCGCTGGACCCGTACGACGATCTGCCCCTCTACGTTCACTACGCGCTCGCGGCGCCCGGCGGCTATTTCGACTGACCGGCAGATGGCGGGGGCCAGCGGACCATTCCGCAGTTGCGGCCGGTTGCCGAGGGAGATGTAGGCCCGGGGATTGCGAGGGTTGGGGCTGTCGCTGCATTCGATCGCGTAGCCCTGTTCGCGGAGGTCGTAGGACGTGGGGACGCCGGGGCCGCCGCTGCCGCCCCGGTCGAGCGTCTGCAGGAAATCGGCCAGGAAGCTCCAGCCGGGGAAGCCGGTGGCCGGCAGCGCGGGCATGACGTCGAGCAGGCCGTCGACGGCGCTGACCGCGACGCCGTAGCTGACAGGGGTGCCCTGATAGGGGATCGGGGCCTTCTTCAGGCGGGCCAGCAGCGAGGTGAACTTCTTTTCGGTCGCCTCCGGGCTTCCGGCCGAGAAGGAGCATCGGGCCGGTCCTGCCGTCCCGCACCGGTTCAGGAACGCCCTCAGCGTCGCCCGGGCGCCATCGGCCCCGATCCGCGGGCCCGTGGTGGTGTTGCGGGCCCGGCCGTCGCCGTTGTTCGTCCATGCCGTGGGTGACACGTTGGCGTCCAGGATCATGCGCCCGGCCCGGCCCGGGAACATGTTGCGGTACGTGGCCCCCAACAAGGTCCCGTACGACACACCCAGGTAGTCCGTCCTGGCCCGGCCCAGGGCGGCCCGCAGCCGGTCCAGGTCACGGGCGCTGTCCGCGGTCGAGACGTGCTCCAGCAGCGCGCCGTTGCGCTGCAGGCACAGCCTGCCGAACTTCTGGTACGTGTCGATCCACCGGTTCTGCTCACGGCCGCCCACCGGGACGCGCACCGGTGTGCCGGCGAAGAACGCCACCCCCTGTGCGTCCTCGTCGAAGCATCGCACCGGCGCGCTCCTGCCCACCCCCTGGGGGCCCAGCTGACCAGGTCGAACGCTCCCGCACCGCGGCCGGGAACAGCGAGTACCACGCCGGCAGAGCCTTCGTCCCCGGCCCGCCCGGCCCCCCGGGGTTGAAGAACACCGTGCCCAGCGCGCGCCCCGGCCCCTGCGTGCGATGCCGGATCACCGCCAGGTCGATGTCCCCGGCCCTGGGGCGGGCGTAGTCCAACGGCACCGGCACCGACGCGCATTCGGACCCCGCCTGCCCCGCTCCCGTACACGGCGTCCTCCGTGCGCGGAACGACCCGGCCGGTCCCACGTCCCCACCCGACGGCGCGGCCGCCGCAGGTCCTCCCCCCCCCCCACAGCGGTGAGGACCACACCCAGCGCGACAACACCCGCAGTCCAGCCGCGGAAAGATAATCGAGAACGCATACGACCAATGAACAGCTCGCCCGCCCATGGCGCTACGCGAAAGCCACTCTGCCCGAAATGGCACGAAAGGCCAGGTCAGCGGTGGGCGTACGGGGGCGTTGTCCGCAGCATCGCCAGATCGTGGCCCTTCGCGCCCGCGGCGGACGTCACGTGCCGAGCGGCGGAAGAAATGCGGTTCAGTGCATACCGGACATCGAACAGGCGGCCGGGTCCGACGAGTGTTCGGCGCCGGCGGGCGCCTCGACCGAGTTTTCTCAGGTCACATCGATTCTGCTGTGGTGGGGCGGGTGGGACTCGAACCCACGGCCGACGGATTATGAGTCCGCTGCTCTAACCGGCTGAGCTACCGCCCCCGTCACGGCGCGCCGCGCACATTTGTGCGCGCCGTCTGCCGCAGCATAGCCGCTCATACGATCTGCTGCCCGTGCGGGTGGGTGCTGAGCGTGGAGCGGATCGCTGCGTGCGGTCGTGAAGACTACGATCACCCACCGTTCGGTTCCACCCAGAGCATCACTCTTTGGAGTGGTCCGGGTGTTCGATTCCGGGAGCGGCCCGCGACGGCCGCGCCGGACACGGAACCGGACGCGGACCGGAGCGGAACCGGACACGAAAAAGGACCCCTCGCGGGGTCCTCTTCCACCTGCTCCCCCGACTGGACTCGAACCAGTAACCCTCCGGTTAACAGCCGAATGCTCTGCCAATTGAGCTACAGGGGACTGCGCTCCCGCGACTGGACTCGAACCAGTAACCTGCCGGTTAACAGCCGGCTGCTCTGCCAATTGAGCTACGCGGGATTGCTCTGGGTGCCTCGAATGCACTCCGGTCCGGGCTTCCGGACGGCGTGCGCTCGCTGCGACACATACATTAGCGCAAGCAGGGGGGTGCTTCGCCAATCGGTATGGCCACGGGTGATCAGCGGGCCCGCGGGTAGACGGAGCACAGCCCGGCGACTCACCGCTTCGACGGCGGGTACCGGAGAGCGGGAACGACCAGACAGAAGGGTGGAGCGATGCGCTACCGGCTCACGTTCATCGCGGGACTGGCCATCGGATACGTGCTCGGCACGCGGGCCGGGCGGGAGCGGTACGAACAGCTGCGCAAGAGCGCCCAGCGGGTCGCGCAGAACCCCGCCGTCCGCAACACCGCCGAGTCCGCCGCGCAGACCGGCCGCGAGGCCGCGACCAAGGCGTACGACGCGGTGTCTGCCAAGGTCGGCGACAAGATGCCGAACTCCGTGACGGACCGCGTACGTTCGCTGCGTGAGCAGCGTCCGGGCGCGGAGGACGACTAGGGTACCAGCAACACCTGACCCGCCCCGCCGGAGGACACCCGGCCGGACCCGCCGGTCTCCCCGGGCCGCCGCCGCGCGGCCCGGGGAGACCGCTTTCCGTACCGGCCCCGCGATGCGGCATCATCAGGCCCCATGGGGATAGTCGCCGGGTTGGACAGCTCGTCCGAAAGCACACGCATCGTCGTCTGTGACACCGAGAGTGGTGCCGTCGTCAGGCAGGGGTACGCCCCGCATCCTGACGGGAAGGGACCCGATGTCGATCCGCAGACGTGGCTGATGTCACTCGGCGAGGCGGCCGCCGACGGGCTCCTGGAGGGAGTCCAGGCCATCGGCGTCTCGGCCCAGCAGCACGGCCTGCTGCCGCTGGACGGTGACGGCTCCCTCGTGCGCCCCGCCCTCATGGGCAACGACAAGCGGGCGCAGAGCGCGGCGGCCGACCTGATCGACGCGCTCGGCGGGCGCTCGGCATGGGCGCAGGGCGTGGGCTCGGTGCCGCACGCCGCGCAGCCGGTGGCGAAGCTGCGCTGGCTGGCGCGGAACGAGCCCGAGAACGCCGCCCGCGTCGCCGAGATCATGCAGCCGCACGACTGGCTGGTCTGGCAGCTGCTGGGGCGCCCGGCGCGGCGTACGACGGACCGCAGCGGCGCCTCGGGCACCGGCTTCTGGTCGGCGGCCGACGGCGCGTACCGCCCGGACCTGGTCGAGCTGGCGCTCGGGCACCAGGTGCGGCTCCCCGAGGTGCTCGGCCCGGCCGACGCGGCCGGGGTGACGCCCGAGGGCCTGCTGATCTCCGCCGGTACGGGCGAGACGATGTCGGCGGCCTTCGGGCTGGGCGTCGGCATCGGTGACGCGGTGGTGTCGCTGGGCGCCTCCGGCTCGGTCTTCGGCATCCACCACGAGGCGCTGGCGGACTCGACGGGCACGATCACGTCCTTCGCGGACGCGACGGGGATGCACCTGCCGGTCGTGCACATCACCAACGCCGTACGGGTGCTGCGCGGCATGGCGGACGCGCTCAACACGGACCTGGAGGGCCTGTCGGACCTGGCGCTGAAGTCGACGCCCGGCGCCTACGGGATGGTGCTGCTGCCGTACCTGGAGGGCGAGCGCACCCCGCACCTGCCGCACACCGCGGGCTCGCTGCACGGGCTGCGGCGGGAGAGCATGAAGCCCGAGCACATGGCGCGGGCCGCCGTCGAGGGCATGCTGTGCGGGCTCGCGGACGCGCTGGACGTGCTGCGCGGCAGAGGCGTGCAGGTGCGGCGGGTGTTCCTGCTGGGCGCCGCAGCCGAGCTGGGCGTCGTCCAGGCCGCGGCCCCCGCGCTGCTGGGAGCGCAGGTCGTGGTGCCGCAGCCGGCGGACTACGCGGCGCTGGGCGCGGCCCGGCAGGCGGCGTGGGCGCTGGGGCTCGCGCACGGGACGCACACGGCGCAGGAGCCGCCGGCCTGGCCGGCCGCCGCCTGCCAGGTGTTCGAGCCGGGCGAGGAGCTGGCCGTGGGCCAGGCGGTGCGGCAGCAGTACGCGACGGTGCGGGACGAGACGTACCCGGGCGCGTTCCAGGAGGCGACGGCGGACTGAGCCGCGGGCGGCGTCAGTCCAGGTAGCCGCGGAGCTGGTCGGCGAAAGCGTGGTCGCGGAGCCCCCACACGAGCAGGCCGCTCTCCAGCGGAAACCCGCACCGATGACGACGCGACCGCCGGGCGCCTTCACGGCGGCGCCCGCGGAATCAGCCGCCACGCGGCACGGCGTCAGTCCAGGTAGCCGCGGAGCTGGTCGGCGAAGGCGTGGTCGCGGAGCTTGTTGAGGGTCTTGGACTCGATCTGGCGGATGCGTTCGCGGGTGACACCGAAGATCCGGCCGATCTCCTCCAGGGTCCGCGGCCGGCCGTCGACCAGGCCGTAGCGGAGCTGGACGACCTTGCGTTCGCGTTCGCCGAGGGTCGAGAGCACCGCTTCCAGGTGCTCGCGCAGCAGCAGGAAGGCGGCGGACTCCACGGGGGACGCGGCGTCGCCGTCCTCGATGAGGTCGCCGAGCGCGACGTCGTCCTCCTCGCCGACCGGGGCGTGCAGCGAGACCGGCTCCTGAGCCAGCCGCAGTACCTCGCTGACGCGCTCCTCGGGCAGTTCCAGGTGGGCGGCGACCTCCTGGGGCGTGGGTTCGTACCCGCGCTCCTGGAGCATGCGGCGCTGGACCCGTACGACCCGGTTGATCAGTTCGACGACGTGGACCGGGACGCGGATGGTGCGGGCCTGGTCGGCGAGGGCGCGGGACATCGCCTGCCGGATCCACCACGTCGCGTACGTGGAGAATTTGTAGCCGCGCGCGTAGTCGAACTTCTCGACCGCGCGGATCAGGCCGAGGTTCCCCTCCTGTACGAGGTCCAGCATGGTCAGGCCGCGGCCGACGTAGCGCTTGGCGACCGAGACGACCAGGCGGAGGTTGGCCTCTATCAGGCGGCGCTTGGCCATCCGGCCCAGCACCACCAGCTTGTCGAGGTCCACGGCGAGCTGGGAGTCGAGGTCGGGGGTGTTGCCGAGCTTCGCCTCGGCGAACAGGCCGGCCTCGACCCGGCGGGCCAGCTCGACCTCCTCGGCGGCCGTGAGCAGCGGGATCCGGCCGATCTCCCGGAGGTACTGGCGGAAGAGGTCGGAGGAGGGGCCGGCCGCGTCGGGCCTGGAAGGCGGCTCCGACGGCGTCTCGGGTGCCGGGTCCGGCTCGTCGGCCAGCATCTCGGGGGCGGGCGGCTCGGCCTGCTGGGGCACGGTGGCGGCCGCTGCGGCCGGCGCGTCGGCGAGGCTCGGGGTCTGCACGGGGGCGACCTCCAGGGTGATCGCTGCTGAGGCGGCACAAAGGTCGGGTACGGCTGCGGCCGAGCCGCCGTCCGTCCCGTACATCAAGAGCGGGTTGGCGTCGGACTCCGGGTCGTTGCGTCCGGATCCGCCGCGCTCCGAGGACTCAGGCACCGTTTCTCAGTGTGGAGTACGACACACTCCCGCCACGAGGGGCGTGCGACGACTTTTTGCATTCAGTGGGTGACCGGGCGGTTACTCGGACGATCCGGGCCCGCCGCAGGGGCGCGCGGGACGCCGGAGGGCGTCGGAGGCGGCGGTACGGGCCGTCAGAGCGCCGCGGCGCCGCGCTCCCGGAGGGACTGGGCGTACTGCTCCAGGACCCACAGCTCGTGCTGGAGGGCGGTGTAGGCGTCGTCGCCGGACCGGGGGTCGTGGCGCTGGAGCGCGCCGTGGATCTCGGCGCAGCGCTGCCGTACGGCGGCGAGCCGTACGGCGACGAGCTGCACGCCCGCGTACAGCTCGTCGGGGTCCCGGCGGGTGTGCAGGGGCTCGACGGCCAGCTCCGTGACCATCGAGCGGACCGTGTCGTCGGGCGCGGCCTCGCGGACGCGGGTGAGGAAGCCGGCATCCGCCGCTGCCGTGCCGCCGGCGTCCTCGATGCAGCGGCGCACGACGGCGTACGGCGGGGCGGTGAACTCGTCGACGCCGTACGCGTCGAAGGTCGGCGCGACCAGGTCGGGGCGCTGCAGGGCGAGCTTGAGCAGCTCCCGTTCGACGCGGTGCGCGGGGCTGCGGAGGTTCAGCGCGGGGCCGCGAGGGGCCGCGGGCGCTGCGGGCTGCGCCTGCTCGGCGCCGCGCCGCTGCGGCCTGCCCTGGTCGCGCGCCTCCCGCGGGTCCCGGCCGCGCTCGCGGGCCCAGCGGGCCAGCTGGGAGACGCGGCGGACCACGAACTGGGTGTCCAGGATGCCGAGCAGCCCGGCCAGCTGGACGGCGGTCTCGTGCTGGATCGAGCTGTTCTTGATGTTGGCGACGATGGGCGCGGCCTCGTCCAGCGCCGCGGCCCGGCCGACCGGGGTGGCGAGGTTGTGCCGGGCGACGAGCTGGCGCAGGGCGAACTCGAAGAGCGGGGTACGGGACTCGACCAGGTCGGCGACGGCCTCGTCGCCCTTGGCGAGCCGCAGGTCGCAGGGGTCCATGCCGCCGGGCGTGATCGCGATGGAGGTCTCGGCGGCGAACTTCTGGTCGTCCTCGAACGCCCGCAGCGCCGCCTTCTGGCCCGCCGCGTCGCCGTCGAAGGTGAAGACCACCTCGGAGCCGCTGTTGTCCATCAGAAGCCGGCGGAGGATCTTGATGTGGCCCTCGCCGAAGGACGTGCCGCAGGTGGCGATGGCGCTGCGGACGCCCGCGAGGTGGCAGGCCATGACGTCGGTGTAGCCCTCGACGACGACCGCGCGGTTCCCCTTGGCGATCTCCTTCTTGGCCAGGTCGATGCCGTACAGCACATGGGACTTGCGGTAGATCGGCGTCTCGGGGGTGTTGAGGTACTTCGGGCCGTTGTCGTCGTCCCGGAGCTTGCGCGCGCCGAAGCCGACGACCTCGCCGGCGATGTCGCGGATGGGCCACATCAGGCGGCCGCGGAAGCGGTCGATGGGGCCGCGGCGGCCGTCCTGGGAGAGGCCGGAGAGGATCAGTTCCTTGTCTGTGAAGCCGCGGCCGCGCAGGAAGCGGGTGAGGTGGTCCCAGCCGGCCGGGCTGTAGCCGACGCCGAAATGCTGGGCCGCCGCCTGGTCGAAACCGCGCTCGGCGAGGAACTTCCGGCCGATCTCGGCCTCGGGGCCGTCCAGCTGGTCGACGTAGAACTGCGCGGCGATCTTGTGGGCCTCGACCAGCCGGGTCCGCTCGCCCTGCTGCCGTCCGGGGGCGTACCCGCCCTCTTCGTACCGCAGGGTGATGCCCGCCTGGGAGGCCAGGCGCTCGATGGTCTCGGCGAAGGAGAGGTGGTCGACCTTCATGACGAAGTCGACGGTGTCGCCGCCCTCCTGGCAGCCGAAGCAGTGGTACAGCCCCTTGGCCGGGCTGACGTGGAACGAGGGGGACTTCTCGTCGTGGAAGGGGCAGAGCCCCTTCAGATTGCCGCCGCCGGCATTGCGGAGCTGGAGGTACTCGGACACGACGGCGTCGATCGGGACCGCGTCCCGCACCGCCCGCACGTCGTCATCGTTGATCCTGCCTGCCACGCGAGAATTCTACGGGGGACCACCGACAACTCCCGGGTCCGCTCCCCCGCCGGTCCCGTCCTGCCCCTCTGCTCCTCAGCCGGCGGCGGTGATCTTCAGGACGAAGCGGTGATGCGCGCCACTCGGCACGATCTCGAACGTCTCGCCGTCCGTGGTGAAGCCCATCCGCTCGTAGAAGCCGCGCGCGACGACGCGCCCGTTGCACCACACGTACGCGGCACCCCGGCGCGCCGCCTCCTCGATGCCGGCGCGCAGCACGGCGGCCCCGAAGCCCCGCCCGCGGACCTCGGGCGCGCTGGCCATGCCGCGGAAGCGGTACGCGGGGACGTCCTCCTCGCCCGGCACGGGGTCGGGGAAGAAGGTCGCGCAGGCCGCCACGGTGTCCCCGTCGTACGCGGCCATGTGGAAGACGCCGGGGTCGGAGTCCTCCGGGTACACGGCGGCGTCGGCGGGCAGCCCGGGGCGGAGGACCGACCGGCGGAGGTCGAAGATCTCCGCCACCGGGGCGGGCGCGGTGCGGATCTGCATGCCCGCACGCTACGACAGGAACGTCTCCAGCGGCACGGTCGGATCGGCCAGCGCCTCCGCGTCCAGGGCGCGCCCGGAGCGGATCATGGCCTGGAGCGGCTCGGTGACGTCCCACACGTTGACGTTCATCGCGGCGAGCAGCCGGCCGCCGCCGTCCAGCCAGCAGGCGATGAACTCGCGCTTGCCGACGTCGCCGCGGAGGACGACCTGCTCGTAGGAGCCGGGCGGCGCGTATCCGGAGTACTCCAGGCCGACGTCGTACTGGTCGGAGAAGAAGTACGGGATGCGGTCGTAGGAGACCTCCTGGCCGAGCATGGCGCGGGCCGCCGCGGGGCCGCCGTTGAGCGCGTTGGCCCAGTGCTCCACGCGCAGCCGGGTGTCCAGGACCGGGTGGGCGGCCGCCGCCACGTCGCCGGCCGCGAAGATGTGCGGGTCGGAGGTGCGCAGCGAGGCGTCCACGACGATGCCGCCGCCCTCGGCGCGGTCCACGAGGGCCAGCCCGGCCTGCTCGGCGAGGGCGGTGCGGGGCGCGGCGCCGATGGCGGCGAGCACGTCGTGCGCCGGGTGCTCCTCGCCGTCGTCGGTCTGCGCGGCCAGTACGACGCCGCCCTGGCCGGTGATCTCGGTGAGCGTGGCGCCGAAGTGGAAGCGGACGCCGTGCTCGCGGTGCAGCTCGGTGAAGAGCCCGCCGATCTCGGGGCCGAGCACGCCGTGCAGCGGGGTCGGCGAGGGCTCGACGATGGTGACCTCGGCGCCGTAGGAGCGGGCGGCCGCGGCGACCTCCAGGCCGATCCAGCCGGCGCCCGCGATCACGAGGTGGCCGTTGTCGCGGCCGAGGGAGGCCAGCACGCCGCGCAGCCGTTCGGCGTGCGCGAGGCGGCGCAGGTGGTGGACGCCGGCCAGGTCGGTGCCGGGGATGTCCAGGCGGCGCGGCTCGGCGCCGGTGGCCAGGAGCAGCTTGTCGTACGCGATGAGGGTGCCGTCACCGAGCCGTACCGTGCGGGCGACCGGGTCCAGGGCCACCGCGGGCTGGCCCAGGTGCAGCTCGATGTCGCTCTGCGCGTACCAGGCCGGCTCGTGCACGAAGACGCTGTCCCGCTCGGCCTTGCCGATCAGGAAGTCCTTGGAGAGCGGCGGCCGTTCGTACGGGTGGTCGCGCTCGTCACAGATGAGGATCACCCGGCCGCTGAACCCCTCCGACCGGAGGGTCTCGGCCGCCTTTGCCCCGGCCAGGCCACCGCCGACGATGACGAACGTCTGGTGTGCGTCGACCACTTGCTTCCTCCTCGCTGCGGCGCAGTGCGTCTGCGCCTTGAACGCCCCCCGATCAACCCCCGTTGGCGCCCCCGTTCGAAAAAGTCTTACCCCCGTTCGAGCCCGTCAGTACGCCGGGCTTCGAGCGTCCCGCACAGAGCGTGATGGGGGAAGAGGGTAGGCCCTTGATGCGTCACCCTTAGTTGTCACGCGCGGGCGGACGATCCGCCGGTGCGTGACCCATGGGGCGGGTGAGGCGGGCGTGCAGGGTGCGTGCCGAAGCGTCCGTGAGGGCCGCGATCTGGTCGATCACGGCCCGCATCCGGGCGGTGTCGTCCCCTGCCGCGTCGAACAGCGACCGGAACTGCGGGTCGAGGCCGTCCGGCGCCCGTGTGAGCAACGCCTCGGCCAGCTCGGCGATGATCACCCGCTGTTCGGCGCGCAGCGCCTCCTGGTCGGGGCGCTGCATCACATAGCGGTCGGCGACCGCCTTCAGCACGGCGCACTCCAGGCGGGCCTCTTCGGGGACGACGAGCTGCGCCCGGTAGCGCGTGAGCCGCCCGTCGCCGTACTCGTCACGGGTGGCGGTCTCGGCGGCCAGGCAGAACCGGCCGATCAGCTGGCTGGTGGCGTCCTTCAGGCGGGCCTGGGCGACCGCGGAGCCGTCGTAGCCGTGCGGCCACCACTCCTGGTCCAGCAGGCGGTCCAGGGCGGCGCCCAGCTCCGCGTCGCCGGCGCCGGGCGCGTACCGGTCGGCGGCCACCGCGAAGATCTCGGCGCGCTCGGGGTCCGCGTACAGGACGGCAGGATCCAGGTGCCCGGCGTGCAGCCCGTCCTCCACGTCGTGCACCGAATAGGCCACGTCGTCCGACCAGTCCATGACCTGCGCCTCGAAGCTGCGCGCACCTTCGGGGGCGCCCTGCCGCAGCCACCGGAAGACGGGCAGGTCGTCGGCGTACACCCCGAACTTGGTCGAACGCGGGTCCTCGGGGTGGCCGCCGCGCCGCCAGGGGTACTTGGTCGCCGCGTCCAGGGCGGCGCGGGTGAGGTTGAGCCCGACGCTGACGACGCGGCCGTCGTCGGCGGTGACGAACCGTTTCGGTTCGAGCCGGGCGAGGAGCCTGAGGGACTGCGCGTTGCCCTCGAAGCCCCCGCAGGCCTCGGCCACTTCGTTCAGGGCCTGCTCGCCGTTGTGCCCGAAGGGCGGGTGGCCCAGGTCGTGCGCCAGGCACGCGGTCTCCACCAGGTCCGGGTCACAGCCGAGCGCGGCCCCCAGCTCCCGCCCGACCTGCGCGCACTCCAGGGAGTGCGTGAGCCGGGTCCGTGGCGTGGCGTCCCAGGCGTGCGGCCGGCCCGCACCCGACGTGGCGTCCCCCGGGGTGACGACCTGGGTCTTGCCGGCCAGCCGGCGCAGCGCGGCGGAGTGCAGCACGCGTGCGCGGTCCCGCTGGAAGGCCGTACGGCCCGGCCGTTTGTCCGGCTCGGGCACCCAGCGCTCGGCGTCGGCGGGCGTGTAGCCGGTGTACGCGGGCAGCACCGGCGCCGCCGGATCCGTGGGATTCGGCGGCGCGTCGGGGTGCGCGTCGTACGGGGGACGCGGCGCACCGGGGCGCGCGTCGGGGTGCGGCGCCCGGTCGGGGCGCGCTGCGGCGTGCGGCACCGGAGCGGCGCCGTCCTCGTGCGGCGGACGGCCGGTGGGCTGAAAGGGCGTACCCGTCATACCGCGACGGTAGCCGCACCGGCCCCCTCTCGGTCGGAACCGGTACGCGAGCGGAGCGCCTGGTCGTAACGGTGCAGGACGAGACGGGCGAGGGCCGGGTGGTCGCCGAGGGGCGCCGCGGCGGCCTCCAGCACGGCGGCGGAGGCGGCGGCGAAGCGGCCGGGCGCGGTGAAGTACGAGGCGAGGACGGGCCGCAGTCCACGGGCGCGCAGGCCGGCGGCGGCCTCCTCGACGGTGGCCCCGGCGCCCGCCGCGTAACCGGGTACGACGGGTGCGCCGCCCAGCCGGGCGGACAGCAGGCGGGCGGTGCGGGCGGTGTCGGCGGCGGAGTCGGGGTCGCGGGAGCCGGCCGCCGCCAGGACTATCCCCGTGCCCGGCGCCCCGGGCCGGGTCCCGGCCTCCGTGAGCCGCGCGTGCAGCGCCTCGGCGAGCAGCGAGTGCGGGCCGAGCGCCCCGGCGACGCGGGTCCGCAGGTGGGGCGCCGCGGCGGCCGTCGCGGGGATGTCGTGCTTGAGGTGGTAGCCGCGACCCAGCAGGAGCGGGACGAGGACGGCGTCGCCGTCCAGGCCGGCCAGCACGTCGGGCAGCAACGGCGTGTTCAGTTCGATGTGGCCGAGACGTACCGGCAGTCCGGGGCGGTGCTCCCGTATCCGGTCCAGCAGGGCGGTGACGGTCTCCAGGGCGCGGGGGTCACGGCTGCCGTGTGCGACCGCGACGAGTGTCGGCGTCCCGGCGGTGCCGCTGCCGCCGGTCAGGGTGCGGCGGCTGTGGAGTCTGACCCGGCTGAGCTGCGTGCTGAGCTGTTCGGTGATCTCTGTCATGAGCTGCGCCGTACTGTCGAAGGGAACCGAAGCGGGAAGGTGCGCTTGCGACGCCGTCATGGAGGAACCCTGGCAGCGGAGAGTTGCCGGAGCGTTGCGCAGGGGTGACGAGTCGTTTCTCCGCCCTCACGCTGCCGGGCGCTCACCGGGGAGGGCACCGTGCCGGGCGCGTAACACCGCGGCGCGGCTCCGGAAACGCGCGCGGTGCACGGTGACCGCATGAAAGCCGACGTCACGACCGGCACGGTCGACACGCACTGCCCGTACTGCTCCCTGCAGTGCGGGATGTCGCTGCGTCCCGGGGAGGGCGGGGTCCGGGTGGTCGAGCGCCCGGCGTTCCCCGTGAACCGCGGCGCGCTGTGCGGCAAGGGCCGTACCGCGGCGGAGGTGCTGGACCGCCGGGTGCGGCTGACCGAGCCGCTGGTCAGGGACGGCGCGGAGCTGCGCCCCGCCACCTGGGACGAGGCGCTGGACCGGGTGGCGGCCGGGCTGGGCCGGGCCCGCGAGTCCTACGGGAACGACGCGGTCGGCGTCTTCGGGGGCGGCGGGCTGACCAACGAGAAGGCGTACGCGCTGGGCAAGTTCGCGCGGGTGGCGCTCGGCACCTCGCAGATCGACTACAACGGCCGGTTCTGCATGTCCTCGGCCGCCGCCGCGCACGGGCGGGCGTTCGGGCTGGACCGCGGCATGCCGTTCCCGCTGGCGGACGTGGCGCGCACCGGGTGCGTGATCCTGGTGGGCTCCAACCTCGCCGAGACCATGCCGCCCGCGCTGCGCTACCTCACCGAACTCCGGGAGAACGGCGGGAAGCTGATCGTCGTCGACCCGCGCCGCACGAAGACCGCCGAGGCCGCCGACCTGCACCTCGCGCCGCGCCCCGGCACGGACCTCGCGCTGGCCCTGGGGCTGCTCCACCTCGTCGTCGCGCAGGGCCGTACGGACGAGGAATTCATCGCGGCGCGCACCACCGGCTGGCCCGAGGCGCGGGCCGCCGCGATGGCGCACTGGCCGGAGCTGGTGGAGCGGATCACCGGGGTGCCGGTGCCGCAACTCCGCGCGGCCGTATCGATGTTCTGCGATGCCGCGTCCTCGATGGTGCTCACCGCGCGCGGCCCGGAGCAGCAGGCGAAGGGCACCGACACGGTGGGCGCGTGGATCAACCTGTGCCTGGCCACGGGGCGGGCCGGCCGGGAGCTGTCCGGGTACGGCTGCCTGACCGGCCAGGGGAACGGCCAGGGCGGCCGCGAGCACGGCCAGAAGGCCGACCAGCTGCCCGGCTACCGCAAGCTCGACGACCCGGCGGCCAGGGAGCACGTCGCGGCCGTCTGGGGCGTCCCTGCGGACAGCCTGCCGGGCCCGGGGCGCAGCGCGTACGAGCTGCTGGACGCGCTCGGCACGGACGTCCGCGCGCTGCTCCTCATGGGCTCCAACCCGGTCGTCTCCGCGCCGCGTGCCGCGCACGTCGAGGAGCGCATCCGGTCGCTGGACTTCCTGGCCGTCGCGGACGTCGTCCTCTCCGAGACGGCCGCGCTCGCCGACGTCGTCCTGCCGGTGACGCAGTGGGCCGAGGAGACCGGGACCACGACGAACCTGGAGGGCCGTGTGCTGCTGCGCCGCCGGGCCGTGGGCCCGCCGCCCGGCGTCCGTACGGACCTGGCGGTGCTGGGCGGGCTGGCGGCGCGCCTGGGCCACGAGAAGGGCTTCCCCGCCGACCCCGAGGAGGTCTTCGCGGAGCTCCGCCGGGCCTCGGCGGGCGGCCCGGCGGACTACTCCGGGATCAGCTACCGGCGCATCGCGGCCGAGGACGGCGTCTTCTGGCCGTGCCCCGACGAGGAGCACCCCGGGACGCCGCGCCTCTTCCTCGACCGGTTCGCCACCCCGGACGGCCGGGCGCGCTTCGTGCCGGTCTCGCACCGCGCCGCCGCGGAGGAGGCCGACGCGGAGTACCCGGTGCTGCTGACGACCGGCCGGGTGCTGGCGCAGTACCAGTCGGGCGCGCAGACCCGGCGGGTCGCCGAGCTGAACGCGGCGGCCCCCGGCCCCTTCGTGCAGCTCCACCCGCGCCTGGCGGAGCGGTACGGGATCGCCGAGGGCGACCGGGTCGCGGTGGAGTCGCGGCGCGGGCGGGCCGTGGCACCGGCCCGTCTCAGCACCGGCATCCGTACCGACACGGTCTTCATGCCGTTCCACTGGCCGGGCGAGGGCCGCGCCAACACCCTCACCAACCCCGCCCTCGACCCCACCTCCCGCATGCCGGAGTTCAAGGTCTGCGCGGTCCGGCTGACCCCACTGGGCCCGTAGGGCGGCGCACCGCGCCCCTCAGTGGTGCCAGGCCCGCCCTCCGGTGTTGTGGATGAACCGCTGCAGCACCTTGATGGTGGTCAGGTACTCCTCGTCGGTGATGCCCTCGTGCCGCTCCGCCGCCAGCTCTTCCTGGAGGGCGGCGGCCTCGGCATGGAAGGCCGAGCCTTCCGGGGTGATCCGCAGGGTGGCGCGCGCGTCCTGCGTGACCCAGCCGCGGGCGATCACCGTGTCGGTCTCCTCCGCCAGTACGTCAGCGTTGTCGAGGTAGTTCTTGAGCAGCTCGGTCACCTCCGCCCTGGACCGTCCGTCCGCGGCGGAGGCGACCTGGTGCAGCACCCACCACTGCGGCTGGGTGGTGCCCAGCTCCGCGAGAGCGCCGCGGATGCGGGTGACGACCGCCCTGCTCGCAGCCCCGCTCCAGTAGCCGATGGGCTGCCGGATCAGTTCGGTGTCGCTGTGGGAGTACTCCATGGCTCCGCCCTCTTTCCGGTTCGGTTGAGGACGAAGCTAGGAACTCAAGCGCACTTGAGGTCAAGCGGCTCCGGACGGGGCCGCCTTGAGGTCAGGCGCTCCGGTGGGCGTCGACTTCCTTCAGGTACGCCGTGCGTGTCTCCTCGTCCAGGAAGGAGGCCTGGAAGGAGTTCCGGGCCAGCAGGTGCAGCGTGTCCTCGTCGAGGTCCAGCGCGTCCCGTACGGCGGTGAAGTTGTCGTGCGCGTAGCCGCCGAAGTAGGCCGGGTCGTCGGAGTTGACGGTCACCAGCAGGCCGGCGTCCAGCATGGCGGGCAGCGGGTGGTCGGCCAGGTCGTCGATGACCCGCAGCCGGACGTTGGACAGCGGGCAGACCGTCAGCGGCACCTGCTCGGCGGCCAGCCGCGCGACCAGCTCCGGGTCCTCCAGGGACCGCACGCCGTGGTCGACCCGGTCCACGCCGAGGATGTCCAGCGCCTCCCACACGTACGCGGGCGGGCCCTCCTCACCGGCGTGCGCCACGCACTTGAGCCCGGCCCCCCGCGCGAGCGCGTACACCTCGCGGAACTTCGACGGCGGGTTGCCGACCTCGGCGGAGTCCAGGCCGACGGCGGTGATCCGGTCCAGGTACGGGCGGGCCGCCTCGAACGTCTCCAGGGCCGACTCCGCGCTCTCGTCCCGCAGGAAGCACATGATGAGGCGGGTGGTGATGCCGTAGGTCTCCCCAGCGGCGTCCAGGGCCCGGCCCAGGCCCTCGATGACGGTGCCGATCGGCACGCCGCGCGCGGTGTGGGCCTGCGGGTCGAAGAAGATCTCCGCGTGCCGCACGCCCTGCTCCTTCGCCCGCGCGAGGTAGGCGTGCGCCAGGTCGGCGAAGTCCTCCTCGGTGCGCAGCACGGCCATCAGCGCGTAGTACAGGTTCAGGAAGGACTGCAGGTCGCTGAAGGAGTAGGCGCGGCGCAGCTCCTCCTGGGAGGCGTACGGCAGCTCGATGCCGTTGCGCGCGGCGAGCGCGAACGCCAGCTCGGGCTCCAGCGTGCCCTCGATGTGCAGGTGCAGCTCGGCCTTGGGGACCGGGGGGTGGGGGGTGTTCATGGTCGGCTCAGGCACCTTCCTGTGCGGCGGCGAAGGCGCGGCCTTCGTTGGCGGCGACGCCGGGGCCCACGGGGCCGGCGGCACGTCGGCCGGTGGCGAGCCAGTCGCCACCGGGGATCGGGGTGCCGGCGGCGCGGAGGCGGCCGGCCAGGGGTTCGGCGGCGAGGTAGACCCAGGCGCCGACCGTGGTGCCGTCCGGCAGGACGGCGTCGCAGGCGACCCGGTCGTAGTCGTTGTCCGGCGCGCCGGGCGTGTAGCCCTCCAGCCGGTCCAGGACCGTCAGGACCTCTTCGTACGCCGCTTCGTGGGGCGTGACGACATGGCCGTGCACCGCTGCGTCGGCGGGCCCCTGGACGGCGTACGGGTAGCCGGGCCCGTCGTACAGCAGCGCCCCGTGGATCACCGCCGGCTGCTCGGCGGCGGTACGGCCGCGCAGGGCCCAGGCGTGGTTGGCCTCCCCCGGTCGCAGCGTCCCGTAGACGAAGAAGGGCAGCCGCTCGTGCTCGGCGGGCCGGTCGTTCATGGGTCGGTTCTCCTCTTTGTGCGTTCTTCCCGCTTGCAACCATGCCAGGCCACGGCGCGTCGCTGTCCGGTAGGTCGGACAACTGTCCGAAGAGCGACGGAACGGGGGCGTCATGGGAGTGCGGGCGAACGGCCTGGTGCGACGGGTGGCGGGGTGGCTGCGCCCGCCGCGTACGACCCGTGGACGGCGGCGGGCGGTGCAAGCCGCCATGGCCCTCTGCGTGCTCGCGCTGCTGCCCGCGACATGGCTGCGGCTGACGACCGGTGACCGGGTGCGGACCGTGGCTGACGTGCCGGCGGCGCCGGTGGCGGTGGTCTTCGGCGCGGGCCTGTGGGACGGCGAGCCGTCCCCGTACCTCGCGCACCGGCTGGACACGGCGGCCACGCTGTACGACGCGGGCCGGGTCCGGGCGATCCTGGTGACCGGCGACAACAGCACCCACGACTACGACGAGCCGGACGCCATGCGCCGGTACCTGACCGCGCGCGGGGTGCCGGCACGCAGGATCGTCGGCGACTACGCGGGCTTCGACACCTGGGACTCCTGCAGCCGCGCCCGCCGCGTCTTCGGGGTCGACCGGGCGGTCCTGGTCAGCCAGGGGTTCCACGTCCGGCGGGCGCTGGCGCTGTGCGCGGCGGCGGGGATCGACGCGTACGGCGTCGGCGCCACCGACCCGCACGACGTGACCTGGTACTACGGCGCCGGCCGGGAGATCCTCGCGGCCGGCAAGGCGGCGGCCGACGCGGCCCTGCGCCCCGATCCGCACTTCCTCGGCCCGCGGGAGGACGGGGTGGCGCAGGCCCTGCGCTGAGACTCCGCAGGCCCTGCGCCGGGACCGGTGCCCCTAGCGGGTCTCCTCCTGGATCCAGGCCAGGTAGTCGGCGCCGCCGTGGACGACCGGCGTCGCGATGATCTCCGGGGTGTCGTAGTCGTGCGCCCCGCGGAGGTACTCCTCCAGCTCCTGGTACCGGTGGCCGGTCGTCTTCAGGAGCACCTGCCACTCCTGGCTGGTCTCGATGGCGTTCTGCCAGCGGTACACCGAGGTGACCGGCGCGCTGACCTGGGCGCATGCCGCGAGGCGCGCCTCGATCGCGCCACGGGCCAGCGCCTCGGCCTTCTCCGCGGCGTCGGTCGTCGTCATCACGGTCAGGAACGCGGGCGGTGCGGTCTCGACGGGCTGATCGGTCACGGGTCGGGTCCTTTTGAGTCGGGGACGGGCGGGTACCTGATCCTTCCCCGCCACGGGTACCACGGCGCGCCGATGACTTGCGGCGCCCCGGGCACCCGCGAGGATGGGGGCAGGACCATGCCACCGGAACGCCGGCACTCCGCGACCGAAGGGCCCCTCATGGACGACCTCACCGCCCTCGCCCGCCAGCAGCTCGACGACGCCAAGGCCGACCCGCACGGCCGCAGCGCCCGGCTCTTCCTGCACGACGGGCCGCTGCGCCAGACCGTGATCGCGCTGATCGGCGGCGCCTCACTGGACGAGCACGTCTCGCCGCCCGCGGGCAGCATGCAGATCCTGCACGGACATGTGCAGATCACGACGGGCAACGGCAAGCAGGACATGATCGCGGGGCAGGTCGCGCAGATCCCCCGCGAGAAGCACGGGGTGACGGCCGTCGAGAACTCCGCCCTGCTGCTGACCTCGGTGACCCGCGTCGACGGCATGTGAGCACCGCGGGCGGCACAACCTTTGCCCCGTTCCGGCGGTCTGACAGGCGAGAGTTCCGATACGTACCGCAGATCCGTTACGTACCGCAGTTCTGTTGAGTGCTGCTCTTTCTGTTACGCACCGCCACGGGGGAAAGGTCTCGTCCATGCAGGTTCGTTCCGCACGCCGCCGTTCCGTACGCCGCCGCACCGCGCTCACCGCCACCGCCGCCGTCCTGGCCGCCACCGCCGTGGGGACGACCGCGGCGGTCGCGGCCCCGGCCGCGAGCACGCCGCCGCGCTTCCTCGCGCCCGGCGAGCTCCCGCCGCACGCCTCCTCGCCCTGGTACGCCTCGAAGGTCACGCCGGGGCTGCCGGACCCGGAGCCCTTCTGCCTCGACGGCGGCGTGGTGCCGGGCGGCGACGGCACGTACCACCGCAGCTACTGGACCGAGTACGACACCGGCGCCGGGCAGGTCGGCGTGGTGACCTCCAGCGACGGGAGCGCGCGCCGGCTGGCCGCGCAGCTGCGCGAGAAGGTCGCCCGCTGCGCCGGTGACTGGCTGCACGACAAGCCCGGCGGCACCGCGTCCTGGAAGGACTACGGCACGGTCGACGCGGCGAACGGCGGCCGGGTGTACGGCATCCACACCTCGATGCCCGAGTCCGAGCCGGGCATCCACCTCTTCGGCGTGGGCCGCTCGGGCCGCACGGTCACGGTCGTGCAGTGGGGCGAGATGGGCACCTTCGAACACGCGCCGGTACCGGCGTTCAAGGCCACCGTCCGCCAGGCGCTCAACAAGCTCTGAGCCGCGCCGCCGGGGCCGCGTCCGGGCCCGTGCGGTCAGGCCCCGGCGCTCAGGACAGCCACTGGTCGTACGCCATCGAGCACAGCAGCGCCACGACGACCACGACCAGCACGCCGCGCACGAAGCCGGCGCCCTTCTTCAGCGCCATCCGGGCGCCGGCCGTGCTGCCCGCGAGGTTGAACGCCGCGAGCAGCGCGCCCAGTCCCCACAGCACGGTGCCCTGGTAGGCGAACATCGCCAGGGCACCGAGGTTGGTGCAGACGTTGACGACCTTGGCGGTCGCCGACGCGGTCACCAGGTCCATGTGCAGGATCGCGGCCAGCGCGATGACCAGGAACGCGCCGGTGCCGGGGCCGACCAGCCCGTCGTAGAAGCCGATGCCGAGCCCGGCGATCAGCACGGCGGCGAGCACCCGCTGCCGGGTGACCGGGCCGGAGGGCGCGGGCGCGGTCCCGAAGGACGGCCGCAGCAGCACGAAGACGAGCACCCCGGCCAGCACGATCATGATCAGCGGGCGCAGCACCGCGCTGTCCAGCCCGGCCGCGAGGAACGCGCCGCCCAGCGAACCGCCCGCCGCCGCCAGCCCGATGCGGACCGCCGCCGGGACGTCCAGCGGCGTCCTGCGGACGTAGGTGATCGCCGCGCCCGTCGTGCCGACCACCGCCGCCGACTTGTTGGTGCCGAGCACGAACGCGGCCGGCACGTGCGGGAGGCCGACGAGCAGCGCGGGCAGCAGGATCAGCCCGCCACCGCCCACGACGGCGTCGATCCAGCCGGCCGCCAGCGCGGCCAGGCAGAGCAGGAGCAGAGTCGTCAGGGATATGTCAGGCACCAGGTGATCTTAAGGACCACCGGCCGCTCTAGGGTGGGCAGTTATGGACTCCGAGATCTTCACCCTGGGCGGCGGGCTGCCGGTACGGCGGCTCGGGTACGGCACGGCACAGCTGGCGGGACCGGGCTACTGGGGTCCACGGCACGCCGACCCGCGGGAGGCGGTCGCCGTGCTGCGGCGTGCGGTGGAGCGCGGGGTGAACCTGATCGACACCGCCGACAACTACGGCCCCGCCGTGGCCGAGGAGCTGATCGCCGAGGCGCTGCACCCGTATCCCGAGGGCCTGGTGATCGCGACCAAGGGCGGCGTGGTGCGGACGAGCGCGGACGCCTGGCACATCGACGGGCGCCCCGAGTCGCTGCGCGCGATGTGCGACGCGAGCCTGCGGCGGCTGCGCCGGGAGACGATCGACCTGTACCAGCTGCACCGGCTGGACCCGAAGGTGCCGCTCGCCGACCAGTTGGGCACGCTGCTGGAGCTGCGGGACGCGGGCAAGATCCGGTACCTCGGGCTGGACTCGGTCGGGCCGGCCGAACTCACCGCCGCGCTGGCGCTGGCCCCGGTCGCCTCCGTGCAGAACCGCTACAACCTGCTGGACCGGGGCTCGGAGGAGCTGCTGACGCTGTGCGAGCGGCAGGGGCTCGCGTTCCTGCCGTGGTTCCCGCTCGGCAACGGCGGGCTGACCGGCGGCGCGGCGCGTGCCCTGGACATCACCGCCGAGCGGCACGGCGCGAGCCACGGGCAGATCGCGCTGGCCTGGCTGCTGCACCGCTCCCCCGTCCTGCTGCCCACGCCCGGTACCGGCTCGCTCGCGCACCTGGAGGAGAACCTCGCCGCCGCGGACCTCGCCCTCGGCCCGGCGGACATGAAGCTGCTGGAGGAGGCGGCGGACCGGTAGCCGCTGGCCGGTAGCCACCGGTGACCGGGGCTCGGGGCGGCCGGCCGTCGTCGGGCCGGTGTCCGCGGGCCCGGGCGGCCGGTCTCGTCGGACAGGCCCCTCAGCCCGCCCACGGATCGACCGGTACGACATCCAGGGCCCGCCCCCGGTCGTCCAGCGCGCGCCCCATCAGCTTGTACTGCTTGAGCACGATCGCCCGGTCGTGCAGCTGGAGGTGCGGCAGCCGCTCGCCGAGCTGGATCTCCAGCCGCTGCACGTCCTGGACCGACTGGAGCCAGAGCGTGAAGAGCAGGTTCTGCCGCCCGGTGACGGCGGCGCACAGCCGCACCTCGGGCAGGCCCAGCAGGACCCGCGCGGTCTCGGCGAGGTGGGTGGCGGGCACGCTCGCCCACAGGGTCGCCGAGATCGGCCACTCGGTCAGTTCACGGGCCACCTCGCAGCGGAGCGCGATGTCCCGGTCGGCGAGCAGCCGCCCGAGGCGGCGCCGCACCGTGGGCGCGCTCAGCCCGACCGCCCGCCCGAGGTCCACGGCGCTGCCCCGCCCGTCCCGGGACATCTCGGTGATCAGCGCCCGGTCCTGCGCGTCCAGCGGCCCGGCCGCGCTTCCCGGCGCCTCCGTGGTACGCAGCGCCTCCCGCTGGCGGGCGTCCAGGGCACGCAGCCGCCAGCGGCTGCCCTCGCCGTAGACCCGGGTGCCGATGGAGGCGCGGGTGGCGGTGACGCCCGGCAGCTCGGCGATGCGCCGCAGGAGCAGCTCGGAGAGGGCCGCGAGGCCCGGTACGAACACGGTGATGACCAGGTCCCGGCCGCCGGCCATCTGCTCGACGGTCGCCACCTGCGGCAGCCCTACGAGCGTTCGGGTGACCGTCTCGACGCTGCCCGCCACGCAGTCGATCTCGACGAACGCGACGCACATCCGGTCCAGCCGCCGGGCGCCGGGATAGGCGGTGACCCAGGCGAGCCCGGCCCGCTCCAGGCGGCTCCAGCGGCGGGCCGCGGTGACCGGGTCTATCCCCAGCACCGGCGCGATGGTCTGCCACGAGGCGCGTGGCGCGATCTGCAGGGCGTGGATCAGCTGGGCGTCGAGCCCTTGCAGACTCGTGGGCACGTTTTCCTGCATGATCAACGCCTCTCCGACAGCTTTCCTGCGTACTGAGGGTAATTCGTTTCCCTCGGTTCGACTGCTGGCCAGCATGGCGATCCATTCGAGCCATTCCGGCACCGCCCCAGACCGGACGTTCGGTCGTCCGGGCCCACGAGACGAGGTTGGCGATGACATCAGCGGTCACGGCGAGAACCGCGGACATCCCCCGCACGGCGCACGGCAACGGGCGCAAGGCACTGCTCGCCGCCACCGTGGGCGGCGTCGTGGAGTCCTTCGACTGGGCCATCTACGCCGTACTGGCCCCGTATTTCGCGGCGTCGATGTTCCCCGGCGACGACCCGGTGACCAAGCTGCTCGCCGCCTACCTGGGCTTCGCCGTCGGCTTCGTCGTCCGGCCCTTCGGCAGTTACGTGGTCGGCCGGTTCGCCGACTCGCGCGGCCGGCGGTTCGCGCTCACCCTCAGCATGACGATCATCTCCGGCGCCAGCGTGCTGATCGCGGTACTGCCGACCGCCGCGCTGATCGGTACAGCGGCGCCCGTCCTGCTGATCGTCCTGCGGCTGGTGCAGGGCCTCTCGATGGGCGGCGAGAACCCCAGTGCCGCCGCGTACGTCACCGAGACCGCCCCGCGCCACCTGCGCTTCCTCTACAGCTCGATCTCGTACTCGGGCGTGGTGATCGGCAACATCCTCTCGTTCGGCGTGCTGACGCTGCTGCTCGTCACGCTCGGCGAGGACGGCGTGCGCGGCGGCGGCTGGCGGATCGGCTTCCTGGTCGCGGCGGCACTCGGCCTGGTGGCGCTGTGGATCCGGCGGGGCGTGCAGGAGAGCGCGGAGTTCACCGAGGCCGGCGCGGACGGCCCGAAGGGCGCCGAGCGGCGCGCGCTGTACCGGTCGAACCTGCGCAACATGGCGGCCGTCTTCCTGATCTCGGTCGGCGCGACCGTCGGGTACTACTACGGCACCACCTACCTCCCCCAGTACGCGCAGCAGCTCGGCGTCGTCTCCGGCACCGAGTCGGCCGCCTCGATGCTGGGCCCGCTGGTCCTCCTGGTCGCGGCGATGGTCGTGGTCGGGCGGCTCGCCGACCGGCTGGGCGCGCTGCGCACCCTGCGCGCCGGCCTGTGCCTGCTGGCCGTCGCCACCGTGCCGCTGATGCTGGCGCTGGCGCACGGCGCCATCCCGATGTGGCTGGTCACGGTGGTGTACCTGGCACTGATCGCGGCGCCCATCGGGCTGACGAACGTGCTGTTCGCGCAGCTCTTCCCGGTCGCGGTGCGGGTGGTCGCGATGGGCGTGCCGTACACGATCGCGATCGGGCTGTTCGGCGGCACGTTCCCGCTGCTCGCCCAGGGCCTGGCCAAGGCCGGGCACCTGACGCTGGTGCCCTGGTGGGCCGCGGGCGCCGCCGCCGTCTCGCTCGCCGGCACCTTCCTGATCCGCCCGGCCCGGACCTCGGAGGGCTGAGCCCTCCCGCCGCGGAGGCCCTCTTGTGGAAGCCCCCGCGGTGCGGTCCTCTCGTTGCTGCCACCCCCACTCCGAAGGAGCACAAATGAATCTGCGGGACGACGCCCGCGCCCTCTCCGGCGACCTCGTTCAGCTGCGCCGCGCGCTGCACCGCATCCCCGAGGTCGGCCTGGACCTGCCGCGCACCCAGGAGACGGTGCTGGCGGCGCTCGACGGGCTGCCGCTGGAGGTCAGCACCGGCAGCGGCCTCAGCTCCGTGACGGCGGTGCTGCGCGGCGCGCAGGCCGGGCCGACGGTGCTGCTGCGCGGTGACATGGACGCGCTGCCGGTCGCGGAGAAGACCGGTCTGGACTTCGCCGCCGACAGCGGCCGGATGCACGCCTGCGGCCACGACCTGCACACCTCGATGCTGGCGGGCGCCGCGAAGCTGCTCTCCGCGCACCGCGACCGCCTCGCGGGCGACGTGGTCTTCATGTTCCAGCCGGGCGAGGAGGGCTTCGACGGCGCCGGGCAGATGCTGGCCGAGGGCGTACTGGACGCCTCCGGCAGCCGCCCCGACGCCGCGTACGCCATCCACGTGATGTCGGCCGGTCTCCAGAGCGGCGTCTTCGGCACCCGCGGCGGCCCGGCGCTCGCCGCGTCCAACGTGCTGAAGGTGACGGTGCAGGGCGAGGGCGGGCACGGCTCGATGCCGCACCGCGCCAAGGACCCGGTGCAGGCGGCCTGCGCCATGGTCACCGCGCTGCAGGCGTGGATCACCCGTACCTTCGACGTCTTCGACCCGGTCGTACTGACGGTGGGCACCTTCCACGCGGGCACCCAGCAGAACGTCATCCCCGACACCGCCACCTTCCACGCGACCGTCCGCAGCTTCTCGCCCACCGCCCAGCGCAAGGTCAGGGAGGGCACGCCGGAGGTCTGCCGCGGCATCGCGCAGGCGTACGGGGTCGGGGTGGACGCGGAGTTCGTCGAGCAGTACCCGGTCACCGTCAACGACCACGCCGAGGCGGACTTCGTCGCGCACACCGTGCGGGAGGCGCTCGGCGAGGAGTTCTACGCGCCGCTGCCGCAGCCGCTGCACGGCTCGGAGGACTTCTCCCGGGTGATCGCCGAGGTGCCCGGCGCGATGCTGACGCTCGGCTCCCCGCCGCCCGGCGCCGACCCGGAGACCTCCCCCAACAACCACTCCCCGCTCGCGGTCTTCGACGACGCGGTCCTCGCGGACGGCGCCGCGGTCTACGCGGAGCTGGCGGCCCGGCGGCTGGTGAAGGCGGCGTAGGGCCGGATACTCCTCACACGGCACCCGGCCGTGTGAGGAGAGCAGCGTTCCTTTCAGGAAACGGGCGGGATGCGGCCGGGTAACAGCCGCCCCGCACGCTTCTCGGCATGACCTCGAAACAGCGCGTGGTGGTGATCGGCGGCGGCATGGCCGCCGCCCGGCTCGCGCGCCGCCTCTGCGACGGCGACGGCGGCCGGCAGGCCCGGTACGCGGTGACCGTGATCGGCGAGGAGCCGCACGCCCCGTACAACCGCGTCCTGCTCGCCGAGGTGCTGGCCGGCCGCTACGCCCCCGAGGTGATCGCGCTGCCCGCGGTCGGCGGGGCGCGGTGGCTGAGCGGCGTACGGGCGGTCCGCGTCGACCGCGACGAGCGCCTCGTGCACTGCGACGACGGTCACGCCCTCCCGTACGACCTCCTCGTCCTGGCCACCGGCTCCAACCCCGTACTGCCGCCGCTGCGCGGCCTCTTCGCACCCGGCGCCGGCGAACTCCCGAACGGCGTGCACCCCTTCCGCACGCTGGACGACTGCCGGGCGCTGGCCGCCGCCGAGGGCCGCCGCGCGGTCGTCATCGGCGGCGGGCTGCTCGGAGTGTCGGCCGCCCGGGCGCTCGCCGAGCGCGGCGCACAGGTCGTCCTCGCGCACCAGGGCGAGCACCTGATGGAGCGCCAGCTCGACGAGGCGGCGGGCGGCCTGCTCCGCGACCACCTGCACGACCTCGGCGTCGAGGTGCACACCGAGTGCCGCGTCCGCGGCCTGCGCACCGAGAACGGCGCGGTCCGCGCGGTCGAACTGGCCGACGGGTACGCGCTCGACGCCGACCTCGTCGTGCTGGCCTGCGGCGTACGCCCCCGTACCGGCCTGGCCGCGGCCGCCGGCCTCACCGTGCGCCGCGGCATCGTCGTCGACGACGCGCTGCGCACCGACGACCCCCGCGTCTTCGCGATCGGCGACTGCGCCGAGCACGACGGCGTGACGTACGGCCTGGCCGGCCCGGCGCTGGACCAGGCCGACCTGCTGGCGGCCCGGCTGCTCGACGACGCGGCGCGCGACTACCGCGGTACGCGGGCCCTCACCCGGCTGACCCTCGGCGGCTCGGGCACCGGCTCCGGCCCCGCCGCCGTCCTCGACCTCGCCGCCTTCGGCGAGACCACCCCGGCCCCCGGCGACGACGTCATACGGCTCAGCGACGCCACCCGCAGCGCGTACCGCCGGGTCGTGGTCCGCGGGGACCGGCTGGTCGGCGGCATTCTCCTCGGCGATCTCGGCACCGTCGGCGCGCTCGCCCGTACCTGGGAGGGCGACGAGCCGCTGTCCGCCGCTCCCGTGCTCCACCTGCTCACCAATGATGGAGGCCACTGACCATGACTGCCACTCCCACGATCGTGCTCATCGGCCATGGGATGGTCGGCCAGCGCTTCCTGGAGGCTCTCGCGGACCGCGGTGTCACCGGGTCGGCACGCGTCGTCGTCCTCTGCGAGGAGCCCCGCCCGGCGTACGACCGGGTCCAGCTCACCTCCTACTTCTCCGGCCGCACCCCCGAGGAGCTGTCCCTGGTCGAGGCGGGCTTCATGGCGCAGCACGGCATCGAGCTGCGCCTCGGCGACCCGGCCGAGTCCGTCGACCGCGCCACCCGCACGGTGACCGCCCGCTCCGGCTTCACCGTCGAGTACGACCACCTCGTCCTGGCCACCGGCTCCTACCCGTTCGTCCCGCCGGTCCCCGGCAAGGACAGCAAGGGCTGCTTCGTCTACCGGACGATCGAGGACCTGCTGGAGATCGAGGAGTACGCCAAGGACGTCACCCGCGGCTCGGTCGTCGGCGGCGGCCTGCTCGGCCTGGAGGCGGCGGGCGCTCTCAAGGGCCTCGGGCTGGACACGCACGTCGTGGAGTTCGCGCCGCGGCTGATGCCCGTACAGGTCGACGAGGGCGGCGGCGAGGCGCTGCGCCGCACCATCGAGGACATGGGCGTGACCGTGCACACCGGCGTCGGCGGCAAGGAGATCACCGCGGGTCCGGACGGCGCGGTGACCGGCATGGAACTGTCGGACGGCTCCCGCATCGACACCGACATGGTGATCTTCTCGGCCGGTGTCCGGCCGCGCGACCAGCTGGCCCGCGACTGCGGCCTGGAGGTCGGCGAGCGCGGCGGCATCGTGGTCGACGCGGCCTGCCGCACGGCGACCGACCCGGCCGTGTACGCGATCGGCGAGTGCGCGCTGGCCGTCGACGGCCGGGTGTACGGCCTGGTGGCGCCCGGCTACGAGATGGCGGAGACGGCGGCCGCCGCGATCGCCTCGGTCGACACCGCGGGCTTCACCGGCGCGGACACCTCCACCAAGCTCAAGCTGCTCGGCGTGGACGTGGCGTCCTTCGGCGACGCGCACGGCACCGCCGAGGGCTGTCTGGACGTGGTCTACGCCGACTCCCGCTCGGGCGTCTACAAGAAGCTGGTCATCGGCGAGGACGGCACGCTGCTGGGCGGCGTCCTGGTCGGCGACGCCGAGGCGTACGGCACGCTCCGCCCGCTCACCGGTTCCGTCCCGCCGGTCTCCCCCGAGCAGCTGGTCCTCCCCGCCGGGGCCGGCGCGCCCGTCGCCCTCGGCCCCTCCGCGCTCCCGGACGAGGCGGTCATCTGCAACTGCCACAACGTCACCAAGGGCGCCATCCGCGCGGCCGTCACCGAGCACTCCTGCGGCACGGTCCCCGAGGTCAAGAAGTGCACCAAGGCCGGCACCGGCTGCGGCTCCTGCGTGAAGGCGCTGACCACCCTGGTCAACGACGAGCTGGAGCTGAACGGCGTCACCGTCGACAAGGGCCTGTGCGGCTGCTTCCCGCACACCCGCGCCGAGCTGTACGAGATCGTCCGCACCCTGCGCCTGACCTCGTACGAGCAGCTGCTCGCCTCGCACGGCAGGCCGGAGGCCAGGGACGGCGACGGCTGCGAGGTCTGCAAGCCGACCGTCGGCTCGATCATCGCCTCCCTCGCCCCCACCCTCGGCGCCAGCGGCTACGTCCTGGACGGCGAGCAGGCGGCGCTCCAGGACACCAACGACCACTTCCTCGCCAACCTCCAGCGCAACGGCTCGTACTCGATCGTGCCGCGCATCCCCGGCGGCGAGATCACCCCCGAGAAGCTGATCGTCATCGGCGAGGTGGCCCGTGACTACGGCCTCTACACGAAGATCACCGGCGGCCAGCGGATCGACCTGTTCGGCGCCCGCGTCGACCAGCTCCCCCGCATCTGGGCCCGCCTGGTCGACGCCGGCTTCGAGTCGGGACACGCGTACGGCAAGGCCCTCCGTACGGTGAAGTCCTGCGTCGGGCAGACCTGGTGCCGCTACGGCGTCCAGGACTCCGTCCGCATGGCCATCGACTTGGAGCTGCGCTACCGGGGCCTGCGCTCGCCGCACAAGCTGAAGTCCGCGGTCTCCGGCTGCGCCCGCGAGTGCGCCGAGGCCCGCGGCAAGGACTTCGGCGTCATCGCCACCTCCAACGGCTGGAACCTCTACGTCGGCGGCAACGGCGGCGCCGATCCGCGCCACGCCGACCTCCTCGCCCAGGACCTCTCCGACGCCGAGCTGATCCGCCTGATCGACCGCTTCCTGATGTTCTACATCCGCACCGCCGACCGCCTGGAGCGCACCTCGGCCTGGCTGGAGCGCATCGAGGGCGGCCTGGACCACGTACGCGACGTCGTCGTCCACGACTCCCTCGGCCTCTGCGCCGAGCTGGAGGCCCTGATGGCCGACCACGTCGCCCACTACCGCGACGAGTGGGCCGAGACGCTCAACGACCCCGAGCGCCTCTCCCGCTTCGTCTCCTTCGTCAACGCGCCCGAAGCGCCCGACCCGTCCGTCCGCTTCGTCCCCGAGCGGGACCAGATGAAGCCGGACCTGGACCTCCTGGCCGGCCCCACCCTCCCCGTACGCACCCTCGAAGGGACCGTTTCCCGATGACCGAGACGCTCGAACGCCCGCTGACGACCGGCACCCTCGAACTGCGCACGGACCGCGGCTGGCTGGCCGTCTGCGCCTCCTCCGCACTGGTCCCCGGACGCGGCGTGGCCGTGCTCCTCCCGGACGGCACCCAGGCGGCCGTCTTCCTGGACCGCACGGGCCGTCCGTACGCGATCGGCAACCGCGACCCGTTCACCGGCGCCTGCGTCCTCTCCCGCGGCCTCACCGGCTCCGCCGACGGCCGCCCGTACGTCGCCTCCCCCCTCCTGAAGCAGCGCTTCGACCTGGAGACGGGCGCCTGCCTGGACGACCCGGCCCGCTCGGTCCCGGTCTACGAGACCCGGCTGGCCCGGGAGACCGCGGCAGCCGCCTGACCCGCCCACCCGGCGGCCCGGCGCCCCGCGCCCGCCGCCCCACCTGCCCGGCCGCCCCGTCCCGCGCCATCCCTGCCCTGCCCGGCGCGCGGCGGGGCGGTCGCGTACGGACGGGCACGGTGCACCGGCGTAGCCTGACCTCGGCTCTACCGATGAGTACATACGCACCGCGTACGTGGGCACCCTCCTGCATGCGTACCGAGTCCATACGTACCGAGAGGTTCAGGCAATGGCCCGCCGCTGGAACACGTCCCACATTCCCGACCAGACCGGCCGGCTGGCCGTCGTGACCGGTGCCAACAGCGGTCTCGGCTACGTCACGGCGCGCGAGCTCGCCCGCCGCGGCGCACGGGTGATCCTGGCCTGCCGCGACAAGGACCGCGGCGCCGCGGCCGTCGCCCGGCTCCACTCCGAGCTGCCCGCGTCCGAGATCGAGCTGCGCACGCTCGACCTCGCCGATCTGGCCTCCGTACGCGCCTTCGCCGACGAGCTGGCCGCCACCCGCCTCGACCTGCTGATCAACAACGCCGGTGTGATGGCCCTCCCCCACCGCCGCACCGCCGACGGCTTCGAGATGCAGTTCGGCACCAACCACCTCGGCCACTTCGCGCTGACCGGCCTGCTCCTGCCCGCACTGCTCGCCACCCCCGGCGCCCGCGTCGTCACGGTCTCCAGCGGCTTCCACGCTCTCGCCGACGTCGACCTGACCGACCTCAACTACGAGCGGAACCGCTACCGCCGCTGGATCGCCTACGCCCGCTCCAAGTCGGCCAACCTCCTCTTCACGCACGAGCTGGCCGCCCGGCTCGGCGGCGCCGGCTCCGACGTGCTCGCCGTCGCCGCGCACCCCGGCTACGCCGACACCAACCTCCAGACGGCCGGCGTCCGCATGGAGGGCCGCACCCGCGCCGAGCGCTACGCCGCCCTCGGCAACCGGCTCGTCGCCCAGCCCGCCGAGGCGGGCGCGCTGCCCAGCCTCTGCGCGGCGACCGCCCCGGGCATGCGCCCCGACGCGTTCCTCGGCCCGCAGGGCGGCCTCCGCGGCGCGCCGGCCCCCTCCTTCCGCGCCCGCCGGACGACGGACGACGCCACGTCGGAGGCCCTGTGGGCGGCCTCGGAACAGCTGACCGGCGTCACCTACGACTTCACTTCTCCGGCGCCGGCCTGACGTTCTGGGTGACGTGGAAGACGTTGTCCGGGTCGTACCGCCGCTTGACCCGCGCCAGCCGGTCGTAGTTGTCGCGGTACGTGGCCCGGACCCGGTCCTCCCCCTCGCCCTCGCCGAGGAAGTTCACGTAGGACCCGCCCATCGAGTACGGGTGCAGCGCCTCCCAGTACGCCACGCACCACTCCTTGATCACCCGCGCGTTGGCCGGGTCGGGGTCGATGCCGGCGAAGACCCCGGACCACAGCGCGTCCCGGTAGCTCCACGCCGTGTCCTCCCGGCCGACGCGTCCGGCCGCGGCGTCCACCGGGTACAGGTGCATCGTGGACAGGCCGGTGGGCAGCGCCTCCCCGAACCGCAGATGCACGTCGAGCGCCTCGTCCGGCACCCGGTCGAAGAAGGCGCCGCGCCAGTACCACTGGAGCCCCGTCGGCAGCAGCTCGTCGAACAGCCGCTGCATCTCCGCGTACGGCATCGGCGTCGAGATGTGGAAGGCCGGCCGGCCCGCATCGCGCGCCCCGGCGAGCGCCTCCCCGAGCACCGCTTCCGTCCGCCCCGCTTCCCCGGTGTGGCACCACAGCACGCCGCACATCTTCTGCCCGTACAGTTCCTCGGGGAACGGCGGCCCGGGCGGCACGGCCATCACCGTGAAGAACCCGTACACGTCCTCGGCGGCGCGCGGCATGAACTCCCGGTACCAGCCGAGCACTTCGCGCGTACGCTCCACCGGCCACACGGTGACGCCGAACCCGACCGTGTCGACCGGGTGCAGCCGGTACGTGAACGACGTGACCACGCCGAAGTTGCCGCCCCCGCCGCGCAGCGCCCAGAACAGGTCCTCGTACGCGTCCTCGCTCGCGGTGACGAGGGTCCCGTCCGCCAGCACCACATCGGCCGCCACCAGACTGTCCAGCGTCAGGCCGTACTTGCGGGTGAGATAGCCGTGCCCGCCGCCCAGCGTCAGCCCGCCGAGCCCGGTCGTCGAATTGATGCCGGTGGGCACGGCGAGCCCGAAGCCCTGCGTCGCGTGGTCCAGGTCCCCGAGGAGGCTGCCGCCCCCGGCCTGCGCGGTGCGGGCCTCCGGATCGACCCGCACCCAGCGCATCGGCGCCAGGTCGGCGGTGATCCCGCCGTCCACGACCCCGAGCCCGGGCGCGCTGTGGCCCCCGCCCCGTACGGCGAGATCGACGCCCCGCTCCCGCGCGAAGGCCACCACATCCCGGACGTCCACCACGTCCCGGCACGCCACCACGGCCCCCGGCCGCTTGTCCAGCATCCCGTTGTAGACCTTCCGGGCTTCGTCGTACCCGCCGTCCTCCGGCCCCACGACCGGCCCCCGTACCGCTTGCCGCAACGCTCCCAGAGTCCCCGGCTCCATGGCGGCCCCCATGGCATCGCACCTTTGGCCAAAGCCCAACTCCCGGGCCCCCGGCCCTTACCCCCACCCTCCCGCCACCCCCGGCCCCGGGCAATCCCCGCCGCAGACACCGCTGCGACCCGGCAACGACGTCCTGGCGTCAGCGTCGGCCGCGCCCCAGCAGAGCGCTGCCCGCGACCACGGCCCCAATGGCGATGACCTTGGCGGCTCCGTAATACCCACCCGCCAGGTTCTCCGGCGTACCGGGCAACCGAAAGAAGACCCACACGGCCAGGACAGCCCCGAGGACGATCAGGCCGACGGCCCCCGGCCCGCTGAGCCCCGCCCACCAGGGAGCCTCGACGTGGCTCCGCTCGACGTCCTCGTGCGTCATGGACCGTTCTCCCCTGCGTGCGGCGTGCGGCGTGGATCACGAGGGAAGACGTGGAACGCCCGGAAGTGGTTCACCGGCCTCGGGCGCGAATGAATCGGCGCGGGTCGGCCAGGCAGCGATCGAGGTCCGGGTCCTCGTGGAGTTCGAAGAACTCGTCGTAGACCCGCCAGGCCGGCCCCAGTTCGGCGCGGAGACGGCCGAGAGTCCGGCCTGCCGCCTCATTGAACTCGAGGCACTCCGCTTCCCGCCACGGCCCCGGATCCGCCGGCGAAGCCCAGTTCATCGACGTGTCGTAGCGGGCCACCAGGCCCTCCAGTTCGTTGCGGAGCGCCCGACTGACCGGCAGTCGGCCCGGATCGACCGGGTACCCCCACTGCTCGCGGCCCTCCGGAGTCATGGTCCAGAGAACTCCGCCTGATCCCGCGTCGAAGAAGAACCTGAGACCGGGCATGGAACCGGGGCAGGAACCGCAAGGGGGCTCCCGCCATTCAGGCAGATCTGCCACGTCCGAGGCGTGACCGCCCCTCAAGAACCGGTCGAAGGCGTCGAACTCGTTCTCCCCCAAGTAGTGGCCGCCGGTGTGATGGAGGGAGAAGAAGCGCCCTTTCTCGTCCACCAGCAGAAGCGCGTACTCGGACGTCTCGTAACCGACGGGGAAGAGGGTCGTGCCGAGTCCGGTCGCCATTTCCCGGATGTCTTCCGCGTCCCCGTCGTATCCGGCGGTGGGTTCCATGTCCCAGGCGGAGTTCCGCACCGTGGGGTGGTCGAGGTGCAGCGACCCGTACGTCCGGATGACGCGTACCGCGGACGGCGGCGGCGTCAGGGGGGTGCCCTGTCGCTCGGCGTCGTCCACGCGTATGCGGATCAGTTCGTCGGCGCGTGCGCCGATGTCGCGCCCCGGAGTCCAGCCGTTCGCGGCCAGCCAGTCGGATACCCCTGTCACGTCGTCCCCGTGAGCGATTCCCGCGACAGGCCCAGTTCTCGGGCCAGGGCCTCCTCCGCCCACTGGAGCATGGTCGTGCGCGACAGCGGGCCCTGGTACGAGGTCATCTGGACCGCGAGGCCGTCCAGGAGGGCGGTGAGGCGCCAGGCCGCGGCCGTGGGGTCGGGGCAGTCGAACTCGCCGGCCCCCGCGCCCTCCGCCATCACATCGGCGAGGGCGGCCTTCCACTCCTGGTCCAGGCCGCCGGCCGTCTCCCGGAGGACCGGGTCGCGGAGCGCCGCCGCCCAGCCCTCGATCCACAGGCACCAGCCCTTGGCCTGACCGGTCGGCGCGTACCAGCGCACCGCCGCGCGCAGCCGGCGCACCGCGGTCGTGCGGCGGTTGAGGAGGCGGCGCAGGTGGGCGAGGTCGGCCTCGGCGGCGTGCGCGAAGGCCGCCGCGACGAGCTTCTCCTTCGTGGCGAAGTGGTACAGGACCAGGGCGTTGGAGACGCCCAGCGCGGAGGCCACATCGGAGACGCGGACCGCCGCGACGCCGCGTGCCTCGATCTGCTCGATGGCGGCGCGCAGCAGCTCCTCGCGCCGCTCCGCCACGTTCAACCGGACTCTTGCCACGTCGTCAGCCTACAACCGGGGGCGTGCGAGAACCCTTGACACCGCGCGGCGACGGGTTCACAGTCACCCACTACCCACTACTGACTGTCCATTCAGTTAGTTGCAGTGGTTGCAGCAGTTGCAGCAGTCGCAGTGAGTTCGGTTGGAGCGCGTGCCGCGTCGTCGCTGGAGTTCGCCATGACACATGCAGAGACCCGATCGTCGTCCGCACCACCCGGCCCCGGGAGGAGACCCGGACCGGACACCGGCTCGCCCGACCTGTCCGAGGGGTGGGGCGAACAGCGGGGCCGGCTGCGGAAGGACCTTCGGCGGCTGGACGTACTGTTCTTCCTGATCTGCACGCTGGTCGGGCTGGACACGATCGGGTCGGTCGCCGCGCAGGGCCCGCAGGGGCTGACCTGGATGGCGATCCTCGCGCTCGCCTTCTTCCTGCCGTACGGACTGCTGGTCGCCGAGCTGGGCTCGGCGTTCCCCGTGCAGGGCGGGCCGTACGTCTGGACGCGGCTCGCGTTCGGGCGGCTGACGGCCGGCCTCAATCAGATCCTGTACTGGATTTCCAATCCGGTCTGGGTGGGCGGCAGCCTCTGCATCATCGCGCTGACGACCTGGGAGGAGTTCTTCACCCCGCTGCCGGGCGCGTGGAAATACCTCGCCGGGCTGGTGTTCATCTGGGGCGGGGCGCTGGCCGTGGTGCAGGCCGTACGGTTCGGGAAATGGGTGCCGATCGCGGGGGCCGTCGCGCGCATCGTGCTGCTCGGCTTCTTCCTCGTCTCCGTGGTCGTCTTCGCGCTGGAGCACGGCGTGCACCCGCTGCCGGCCGAGGAGTTCACGCCGACGTACGCCGGATTCATCGCGCTCGTGCCCGTACTCATCTTCAATTACGTCGGGTTCGAACTGCCCAGCTCCGCGGCGGAGGAGATGACCAATCCACGCCGGGACATTCCGCTGTCGATCCTGCGGTCGGGGCTGGCCTCGCTGGTGCTGTACGGCGGGCCGATCCTGGGAATCCTGTTCGTCCTGCCGGCGAAGGAAATCGGGAGCCTCGGCGGATTCATCGACGCCTGCAAAGCGGTATTCACCGTCTACGGCGGGCACATCGCGAGCGACGGGACCGTGACGCTCAGCGGCGCGGGGGCCGTCTTCGGGGGCGTGGCGGCGGCCGGACTGATCGTCGGTCTGCTGACCAGCGGGGTCACCTGGGCGATGGGGGCGCACCGGGCACAGGCGGTGGCCTGCGCGGACGGCGCGGGGCCCGGCTGGCTCGGCAAGATCGACGAGCGGCGCGGCACCCCGGCGCGAGTGAACCTGCTGTCCGCCGCCATCGCCTCGGTGCTTTTCGTACTCGCGCTGAACCTGACCGAAGGGGACGGCGAGAAATACTTCGCGGCGGGCCTCGGGCTGACGATCTCCACGACGTTCATCTCGTACGTCATCACGTTCCCGAGCCTGGTGGTACTGCGCCGGAAGTACCCGGACACGCCCCGCCCGTACGCGGTACCGGGCGGGCGCCTCGGGCTGTGGACGGTCACCACGCTGGCAACGGGCCTCGTCGCCTTCACCGTCGTCGTACTCATCTGGCCGGGCTTCGGCGTCGGCTGGTTCGGCACCACGGGCAACGCCGCCGACTCCCTCCCCCCGTCCTTCGCCGACCAACGCCTCGCCTACACCCTCAGCCAGGTCTTGCCTCTCGCCCTGTTCCTGGTCATCGGCTTGGTGTTCTACGCCTTGGGGGCCCGAACGCGGCGGGCGAAGGGATAACGGGTCAGCGGGTAGCGGACTACCTGCACGACCGAGGGGTCGGCCGATGCATCGGCCGACCCCCTCGCTCATTTGTCTCTGGTACGCATCGCAGAGAACCGGAATACCCCACCGACAATCGCACCGACCACGACCCCCGCGATCAGCTGCGCCGGTTCACCCATGTCCGGCCACAGAAAGTGCGCGAGGCCGAACATCACGAGAACGGTGACGACTCCTGCGATCAATGCCTTTCCCACGACTCGCCCCTCACCCTCAGCAGTCGGCCAGGGAAAGGACGGCTCCGGACACGAGACCGCCGAACGCCCCTGCCGTCGCCCCGGGCGCACAGCCCGTTTCCGCGCCGGCAATGCACCCACCGATACCGCCGGACACCACATAGTCCTTTATCTTGCCGTTGGCGCACTCGGCATAGCTTTTCTTGGCGAGCATTGCCGACGTGGCCCCCAGCTGTTTGAACGTCTTCGAAGAGTGCACACGCACCGTCGAGCCCTTCGCCTTGTATGTGACGTGGGCCGTCTTCCCGTTCTTGAGCTCGATCGTCCTGCCGACCTTGCCCACCCGGTGCCCACCAGGGCTGATGAGCACCAGCGAGCCGTGCGCAACGGTGAAGTGGTAGCCCTTCGGCATGGCGAGGGTCGCCGTGAGGGTCCTGTCGTTCGGCGACTTCAGCGTCTTGAGCTTGATTTTCCCCCCGGTGCGCGCAGAGCTTTGCGACACCTGATGCGCCGTAGCGGCGGACGGACCCGCCTCATGAGCGGATGCCGGTGCGATCGCCGCGCTCAACGCCAAGGCGGCAACCGCGAGAACGGCAGACTTCCGGAAATGCATCTTCCCCGCTTTCCCCGTGTTGTGTGGTCCCCTCCAACCTACGAGCGGGCGCCGTAAATGATCAATCATTCGTGTGCAACTGCGGGGTAAAGGGGGGCGGTTATTCCAACACCGCCGCCGCGTCCAGTGCCACCGTTCCTCCGGGGTGGGTGAGGAGGGGGTTGATTTCTATGTCGGAGAGTTCGGGGTGTTCGGTGGCGCAGTGGGACAGGGCGCAGAGGGCGGTTGCCGCCGCGTCGAGGTCGACGGCGGGGGTGCCGCGCCAGCCGGTGAGGAGGGGGGCGTGGCGCAGGGAGAGGAGGAGGTCGCGGGCGTGGTCGGGGGTGAGCGGGGCGAGGGCCAGGGCGGTGTCGGCGAGGAGTTCGGCCCGTACGCCGCCGATGCCGGCCATGAGGACCGGGCCGAAGGCGGGGTCGCGTCGTACGCCGGCGATCAGTTCGACCGCGTACGGGGGCGTGGCCATGGCTTCGACGGCGTAGCGGTGCGCGCCCGTCGCCGTGGCCATCCGGGCGAAGGCGGCCCGCAGCGCCGTCTCGTCGGCCAGGCCGAGCGCCACCCCGCCCGCCTCCGTCTTGTGGGCCAGCCCCATCGCCTTCAGGGCGAGCGGGAAGCCGACCCGATGGGCGGCGGCCACCGCCTCGTCCGCGGAACGGACGAACTCCGCTGCGGGGAAGGTCAGCCCATAGGAGCAGAGCAGGTCGCGGGTGGTTTCGTAGTCGCCGGTGAGGAGGCGGCGGGGGGACGGCGGCGGGAGCGGCAGCGGCGGTCCGGGGCGGGTGGCGCTCAGTCGTGCCGCGCCGGACAGGGCCGCCGCGGCCTGCTCGATCCGTTCGTAGACCGGCACACCGCGCTGCCGCAGGACGGCGAGGGCCGGGGTGTCGCGGGCCATGGTGTGGACGAGGAGGGGGCGGCCGGAGTCCTCGGCGGCGGTGGCGAGTTCCCGGGCGATCTCCGTCTCGCGGGCGGCCCGGTCCGGCGCGTCGGTGGCGTAGTCGCCGAAGTAGCCGGTGAGGACGACGGCGTCGGCTTCGCCGCAGGTCAGGAGCGTACGGGTGAGGCGCGCGTAGGTGGCCAGGTCGGCTTCGCCGGCGCCGGCGAGGTCCACGGGGTTGCCGCAGCCGGCGCCGGGCGGGAGGAGCGCGGCAACTGCCTCGGCGGTGGCTGCGGAGAACGCCGGTACGTCCGCACCGCGGGCGGCGAACGCGTCGGCGGCCAGCGCCCCTTGTCCGCCGCTGTCTCCGACGACGGCGACGGTAGGGCGCGGCTGCAGGGGCGCGGGGAACTGCGCGACCGGCCGCGGTGGTGGGGCTGTCGCCGGCGGCGGGGCAGGGACCGGCCCGGTCGCCCGACCGTGCGCCCCCAGGAGGCACAGCGCCGTATCCACCACCTCCCCCGCCGTGTCGAGGAGCAGGGCGCCCGCGTCGCGGCAGACCGCTTCGACCGTGGCGCGGGGGCTGACCAGGGCGCCCGTGTGGGAGGCGGCGGCGCGGGCGGATGCGGCGGCGCGGCCGACGGTCAGCAGCAGGACCGGTTTGCCCGCCGCGTGGGCCGCGGCAAGCGCGCGGGCCAGCCGTCGGCCGTCGCGGAAGTCCTCCACGTACGCGGCGACGACGCGCGTCGGGCCGTGCCGCACCAGCGCTTCCAGGGCGTCGGCGGCGTCGATGTCCCGCTGGTTGCCGAGGGAGACGAAGCGGGAGAAGCCCTGGCCGGCGCGGGCCAGCAGGCGGCCGATCTCCAGCGCGAGGTTGCCGCTCTGGGAGACCAGGCCGACCTGGCCGGCCGGGAAGTCGCCCCAGCTCAGCCGGAGGTCGCTGGTGGTGTCGACGACGCCCATGCAGTTCGGGCCGAGGAGCCGGGCGCCGTGTGCCCGGACCAGGGACGACAGTTCCGCTTCCGCCTCGGGGGCCGGGCCGCCCGAGGTGATGACGGTGAAGCAGCGTGCACCGGCCGCCAGCCCTTCGGCGACGATCGCCCGCACCTGGGACGGCGGTACGGCCACGACCACCTGCTCCGGCGGTTCCGGCAGCGCGCCGAGATCCGGCAGGAACGGCACGCCGGACAGCTCGCCGCCCCGGTGGTTGATCAGGTGCACCCTACGGCGCGCCCGTCCGGCCAGCGCCCCGGACGCGAGCCAGTACCCCCATTTCTCGGGGTTGGCCGAGGCCCCGACGACGGCCACGGACCGGGGGTCGAAGAGCGAGGTCAGGGAAGCGGCAGCGGCCGGTGGGCACGGCTCGGGCACGGGCGTCATCGGTACCACCCGAACCGCTCCGCGATCACCGGCAGCCGGTTGGCGACGATGCCGTGGGCGGCCGCGCGCGGTGTGCAGCCGACGGCCTCGGCGCGGGCCAGCATCTGGTCGATCAGAGCGCGCATCGAGCGGCGGGTGTACGCGAACGCCTCGTCCGCGTCGGCGCCGATGTCCCCGAAGAGGGTCCACCACCACCAGGCGTTCGTACCGGAGTTGACGACCACGTCGGGCAGGACGGTCACCCCGCGGGCGGTGAGCAGCGCCTCGGCCTCCTCCCGTACCGGCATGTTCGCCGCCTCGATCACCCAACGCGCGGTGATGTCCGCCTGGTTCCCGGCATCGATCGCGTACGAGACGGCCGCCGGTATCAGCACGTCGGCTTCGGCCGACAGCCAGGCGTCGCCCGGCAGTTCGTGGTCCCCGGGACGCAGCGCGGCACGGTCCACGGTGCCGTGCGCGTCGCGCGCGGCGAGCAGCGCCTCGACGTCCAGCCCGGCGGGGTTGGCGAGGGTGCCCTTGATGTCGGCGACGGCGACGACGCGCAGCCCGGCGCGGGCGAGGAAGCGCGCCGTCGCGCCGCCCATGGTGCCCAGGCCCTGCACGGCCACCCGGGCGCCCGCGTACGGGACGCCCGCGCGGTCCAGCGCGGCGAGCGCGGCCTCCGCGACGCCGCAGCCGCCGACCAGCTCGTCCAGCCCGATGCCGTCCACGTCGATGCGGAAGGCGTCGGCGAGCCGCTGCCGGGCGGCCGTCTCGTCGTCGAGCAGCGGGTAGACCGCCTGGATGGAGGAGACCAGCCCGGCTTCGCCGGCGGCCTTGTCCACCAGGTCCTGGGTCAGGCCCAGGTCCTCGCCGGTCGTCCAGAAGTGCTCGATGTAGGGGCGCATGGCACGCAGGTAGCGCACGAGGACGCCGTACGCCTCCGGCGCGCGCGGGTCGCAGTCGATACCGCCCTTGGCTCCGCCGAGCGGGACGTACCGGCCCTCGGGGTTGTAGTGCAGCACTTCCTTCATGGTCATGCCGCGGGCCAGCCCGGTCACCTCTTCGAGGGAGCAGCCGGCCCGCATCCGGAGCCCGCCGCTGGCCACGCCGCGCACGAGGCGGTCGATGACCAGGTGGCCCCGGTGGCCGGTCTCGTGGTCGGTCCAGGTGAGCGAGGTCAGGGGCGGTTGCTGGGTCATCGGACGGGCTCCTCGGGGACGGTGATGACGGTGGGGCCGGGCGTACGGAGCGCCTTGTGGAGGGCGTCGGCGAGTTCGGCGGGGGTGCCGGCGCGTGCTCCGTGGCCGCCGTACGCGCGGGCCAGCGCGGACAGGTCGACGGGCGGTACGCCGGGCGGTGGCAGGTCTACGGCGACCGGCCGGTCACCGCGGGCCGCCATCTCGTCGCGGATCTCGCCGTACCCCCCGTTGTCGAACACGACGACGGGGAGCGGCAGCCGGAGCTGTACGGCGGTGGCCAGCTCCTGCACGGAGAACTGCAGGCCGCCGTCGCCGCTCAGCGCGACGACCTGGCGCTCGGGGGCCGCCGCCTTGGCGCCGATCGCGGCGGGCAGCGCGTACCCGAGGGTGCCGAATCCGGTGGGGTGCAGGTAGCGGCCTTCGGGGCCGACCGGGAGGTGCGGGAGCGCGCCGTAGTAGCAGCACTGGGCGCTGTCGGAGGTGAGCACGGCGTCCGCCGCCAGCTCCTCGCGGATCGCCCGCAGGTACGGGAGCCAGCGGGCGTCCCGCTCGGCCGTCTCCGCGTCCCGCTCGGCACGCAGCGCCGCGGCCGTACGCGCGGCAGCACCCGCCTCCCGGCCCGCCCCCAGCCCCGCGAGCAGCGCCCGTACCGTCTCCCGCGCGTCCCCCACCAGCGCGATGTCGGCCGGGAGGCCCGCGTACATCTGCGCCGGGTCCAGGTCGGCGCGGAGCAGCGGGCCGCGGAGGGCGAGTGGTTCGGTGGTCCACAGGTCCGCCTCGGCCAGCTCCGTACCGACCGCGAGCAGCGCGTCGCACTCCTCCGCCAGCCGGCGCCGGACCGCCGGGCTGTGCAGCGAGACGCCCAGCGAGAGGGGGTGCGTCTCGGCGAGGATGCCCTTGCCGTTGGCGGTGGCGACCACCCAGGCGTCCAACTCCTCGGCCAGCGCCCGGCATTCGGGCGCCGCGGCCCGGGCGCCGCCGCCCAGGACGAGGGCCGGGCGGCGGGCGCCCCGCAGCGCCTCGGCCGCGGCGGCCAGCGCGCCCGCGCCCGGCGTCGCCGGCACAGCGGGCGGTGCGAGCCGTACGGGACCGGCCGCCGCCGTCTCCGTGAGCAGGTCCAGCGGCACTTCGATGTGGGCCGGCCGGGGCCGCTCCGTACGGAACAGCGTCCAGGCACGGGCGACCGCGGCACCGATCTCCTCGACCGTCGAGACGCGGTGGCTGAACGCCGCCACCGCCCGCAGCGCGTCCGTCTGGCTGCGCATCTCGTGCAGCAGGCCGGTCGCCAGGCGCGGGTGGCGCAGCGGCATCCCGGGCGAGACGACGAGCAGCGGGACGCTGTCGGAGTACGCCTGGCCGACGGCCGCCGCGATGTTGAGGAGGGCCGGGCCCGTCGTGGTGATCGCGACGCCGGGACGCCCCGTGACCCGGGCGTACGCGTCGGCGGCGTAGCCCGCGCCCTGCTCGTGGCGGGGGTTGAGGTGGGCGATGCCGTACGCGTCGAGGTGGCGGTAGATCTCCAGGTTGTGGGTGCCCGGGATGCCGAAGGCCTGCGTGACGCCGTGCGCGGCCAGCGCCCGGACGAGGGCGCGGCCGCCCGTCATGTCCGTCGTCATCACATGCCCCGCGCGATGACGAGGCGCATGATGTCCGAGGTGCCTTCCTCGATCTCCTCCAGCTTGGCGTCGCGCATCCACTGCTCGACCGGATACTCCCGCGAGTAGCCCCAGCCGCCGAGCGTCTGGACGGCCGCCCAGGTGCAGTACGCGGCGGTCTCCGAGGCGGTGAGCTTGGCCATCGCGGCCTCGGAGGTCGCGTCCAGCCCGGCGTCCAGCCGCTTGGCCGCGCGCCAGGTCATCAGCCGGGCCTGCTCGACGCGGGTCCGCATGTCCGCGAGGCGGAAGGCGACGGCCTGGTGTTCGATGATCGGCTTGCCGAACTGGCGCCGGGTGGCGGCGTAGTCGCGGGCGTACTCGTAGGCGGCGCGGGCGATGCCGGTGGCCGCGGCGCCCAGGACCGCGCGGGAGATGTCGAAGGTGCGCATGAGGCCGTGGAAGCCCTGGCCCTCGTCGCCGAGCCGGTTCTCCTCCGGTACGAACGCGTCGCGGAAGAAGATCTCGCGGCAGACGATCGCACGCTGCCCCATCTTCCGCATGGGCGCGCCGAACTCGACGCCCGCGGTGTCCTTGCGCAGCAGGAACGCGGTGACGCCGCGGGCGCGCAGGGCGGGATCGGTCTTGGCGAAGACGACGTAGCTCTCGGCCTCGCCCGCGTTGGAGATCCAGGCCTTCTGGCCGTTGAGCAGGTAGCCGCCGGCGGTGCGGACCGCCGTGGTGGTGATCGACGCGGCGTCGGAGCCGGCACCGGGCTCGGTGGTGGCGAGCGCGGTCATGGGGGTGTCGGGGCCGGTGAGCGGGGTGAGCCAGGTGCGCTGCTGCTCCTTCGTGCCGAGTTCCAGCACCGGGTCGGCGAAGAAGCCGTTGGAGCAGAGGAGGTTGCCGATGCCGAGATCGCCGGCGCACAGCTCCTCCTGGACGAGCACCTGCGTGAACACGTCGGTGAAGCCGCCGCCGCCGTACTCGGCCGGGAGCATGAAGCCGGTGATGCCGACCTCGGCGGCCTTGCGCCACAGGTCCCAGGGGGTGCGGGTGTCGGCCTCGTCCACGTCGCGGGCCCGGGGCCGGATCTCGTCGCGGGCGAAGGCGCGGGTGAGGTCGACGATGTCCCGTTGCTCGTCGCTCAGCGGGACCAGCTCGGTGGGCAGCTCTGGCATGGGCTCTCCCTCTCCGGATGCGACGGCCGCGCCGGGCACGGCGACGGCGGCACCTTACTGAATCGTGAGTCAGTATTTGGAGCGGGAACCGGGCATGTCAATGAGCCCGCTTACTGAATCACCAGTCAGCGGGCGGTTCCGGTGGGAGCGGTGCGGCGGGCGGGTCAGCCGTGGCGGCCGAGGCGCCGGTCGAGTGCCCGGTCCGCCCGGTGGACCGCGTCGGCGGTGGCCCGGCGGGCGGCGTCCGCACCGGGCAGCCCGAGCGCGTCGGCGATCTCGTCCCAGCCGTGCCCGGAGGCCAGCAGGGCCCGCACGGCGGCACCGAGCGCGGAGTCGGCGGCAGCCCGTACCCGCCCGATCTCGGCAAGGGTGGCCAGCAGGTCGGGAGCGGTGCGCGCGGCGGCGCCGTGCTGCTGGACGAGGCCCAGCGACTGGTCGGTGGTGACCCACCAGTCGCCGGCGGTGGCGGCGGGGAGTTCCGGTATCAGGGTCATGAAACCAGCGTAACGACGCCGGACCACGTGACGGGCCACTTGGTCCACTGAGCGGACCTGCACGGACCCGTATCGCCGGCTCTCTCCCGCCCCTCGGAAGGTCCCGTTTCAGAAGGTCCCGTTCGTCCTCATGTTCCTCAGCGTGCCGGCGAGGGTCGTGCCCAGGGCGTGCTTGGTCTTGTGGGCCTGGGGGGTGTCGACGTGGATGGCGTTCATGTGGAGGCCGGCGTCGTTGCGGTGGAACCAGAAGCAGATGCCGTTGCTGCGGGACACCCAGAGGTGCTTCTGGGCGTTGCGGGCCACGTGCTGCTCGGCGCCGGGGGACTTGCGGAAGTCCAGGTAGGAGAAGAAGTTGACCGCGTACGGCCAGTAGCGCAGTGCGGTGTCCTCCTGGGGTGCGAGCAGGTGCCACGCCTTGACGAAGGGCACGTCCGCGTGGCGCTGCATCTCCGCGAAGGCGTCCCGTACGCCGAGCATGACGTCGGGGAAGTCCCTGTCCTCGGCCACCGAGAACTCGATGGGCATCGTGTTGATGAACCAGCCCATGGTGTGCGCGTAGGCGCCCCGGCCCCGTTCGTTGACCGGCATCAGCCCCCGGTAGACGTCGGGCCCGCCCTCCTTGCGCAGGGCCACCCCGACGGCGGCCAGTACGCCCATGAACAGCCTGCCGCCGGCCGCCTCGCACCGGGCCGCCAGTTCGTCGGCCTCCCGGTCGTGCAGAAGCGTTTCCGTAACGTTGACGGAGGGGTACAGCCGGTCCGGTTCTACGCCGAGGTCCAGCGGGAACGGCGGGAAGAAGCAGTCGCCGCGCGCGACGAACTCCTTCCAGTGGTCCAGCCGTTCGTCGTCAACGTCCATGGTGTCGGTGGCGGCGCGCTGGGCCCGGCTGAATTCGAGGTAGCTGCCCACCTCGGGCAGGGCGGGCTCCTCGCCCCGGGCGTACGCCTCGTACGCGGTGGCGATGTCGTTCACCGCGATCGGCGTCGACAGGCCGTCGGTCACCAGGTGATCGCAGGCGAAGAAGACGGTGGTGGAGTCGTCCCTGACCACCGCGCCCATGGTGATCAGCGGCCAGGAGAGCGTGTCGACGCGCTGGAAGAACCGGTGCACGTACTCCCGTACCTCTTCGGCGGAGCCGGTCGGCCCCACGTCGACACACTTCAGCTCGATGTCCTCCGGCGCCAGCGCGTCGCAGGACAGGTCGCCGGCGAGCTGCTGGAATGTGCAGCGCAGCACTTCGTGGCGGCGCACGAAGTGGAGCAGTGCCGCATCCAGCGCGGCCCGGTCGAGCGGTCCGGGGATCTCGAACGTGCCCGCCACGTACGCACAGACGGCGTCCTCGTCGCCGTGCGTCTCGTGGGCCACCGCGAAGTGTTTCGCCTGGTTGTACGTCGTCGTCTCGTACGGCGGTGCGGGGTCGGCCGCGCGCATCCGCGCGCTCACCACCGACCACTCGAAGACATGTCCCGGGGCGATCTCCACGTCTCCGATGGGTACCTGAAGCACTATGGCTCTTTCCGTCGCCTGTCAGTTGCCATGTCGCTCGCGCGGCCGGGGCGGCCAGGCCCCGGACAAGCGCTTCTTCACCCAACGAGCCGGATTGCTGACAGAAACGGGGTACCGAAGGCGGCACCGGCCGGGACGCCGGCCCGCGGTCAGCCCTCGACCCGCTCGACCTTGTCGATGAGCAGGGCGTATGCGAGCAGGCCGACCAGGACGACGACGGCGATGTAGCCGAGCGCCCAGGCGAAGGACCCGGTCCGGTCCACGATCACGCCGATGACCAGCGGGGTCAGCACGCCCCCGGCGTTCGCGGCGAAGCTGAAGACGCCGCCGCCGGTGCCGGTGAGGCGGCGCGGCACCGCGTCGGAGAAGAGCGCCCAGCTGTTCTGCATCAGGCCCTGCGCGAAGAACGCGACGGACATGAAGGTGATCACCAGCGGTACGGAGTCGGTGAAGTTCGCGCAGACGATGACCGAGGCGAGCACGAAGCCGATCATGACGGGGGCCTTGCGGGCGAACGTACGGGAGAACCGGCCCGAGTTCAGCATGCGGTCCGACCAGGCGCCGCCGGCCAGCGTGCCGACCAGCGCGGCGAGGTAGGGCGCCGAGGCCCAGAAGCCGGCCTTGATGATGCCCAGCTGCTTCTCCTCCACCAGGTAGCTGGGGAACCACGTGAGGAAGAAGAAGAGAACCGAGGCGCTGGCGAACTGGCCGATGTACATGCCCCACAGCCGCCGGTCGCTCAGCAGGACCCGCAGGTCGGCGCGGATGCTGGTGTCCAGCACCGCCGCCTCCTCCTTGGCCGCGGCGATCTCCTCGGCGGACTCCAGTTCGTCCGCCTGCCGGATGTGCGCCAGCTCCGCCGCGCTCACCTTCGGACTGTGCTCGGGCCGGTCGTAGACCTTGGCGAACCAGACCACGGAGAAGAGCAGGCCGACGACGCCGGTGATGACGAAGACCGAACGCCAGCCGAAGTGCACGGTGAGGAGGGAGAGGACGGGAGCGGCGACGGCCAGGCCGATGTACTCGCCGGAGGTGTACGTGGCGGTGGCGCGGCCGCGCTCGCGGCCCGGGAACCAGTTCACGACCAGCCGGTTGTTGGACGGGAAGGCGGGTGCCTCGAAGGCGCCGAGCGCCACGCGGATGCCGACCAGCGGGACGAAGCTGCGCGCGGCGGCGACCACGATCGTCGCCAGTGACCAGCCCACCAGTGCGTACCCGAAGGCGAGCTTGGCGCCGATCCGGTCGATGAGCCGGCCCGCCGGGACCTGGAGGAGCAGGTACGCCCAGCCGAAGGAGGAGAGCAGCAGGCCCTGCTGGGTGCCGGAGAGGTGCAGCTCCTCCTTGATGTGCGGCAGGGCGACCGAGAGGTTCGTGCGGTCCAGGTAGTTGATCGCCGTGATGACGAAGAGGCAGGCGAGCAGTCCGTAGCGGGCACGGCTGAGCGCGGGGCGGGCGGCATCGTCCACGACAGGCGGCGCGGGGCGCACGGTCGTGCTCATACGGAGACTCCTTCGTCTCGGGCCCCCGGCCGGGAGCGCGTGGGGGCGCGCGGGGAGGTCCCGGTGCGGGGCGGGAGGCGGCAAGGGGTGGGGGTGCGGGTGCGAGGGGGGCGGCGCCGTCGGGGGTGACCCGGTGGGGTGGTCCGCTGAGTGGACCGATGGGTCCGTGTGACGGCGACGATAGAACGTGTGCTGAGCATCTACAAGAGGTTGCCGGCGAGTAACCGGGCCGTTGCGGGCACGGGCGGCGCCCCTGGTCCGCGGAGCGGACCTCATCCCATACTGTCGCCATGAGCGAGAGCGAGCGCGGCGGCATGCGGACGGTTCAGCGGGCCATCGACATCCTGGGGCTCTTCGGTGAGGAGCGCCCCGCACTGACCCTCCGCGAGATCGTCGAGGGCAGCGGCCTGCCCAAGACCACCGCACTCCGCCTGCTCCAGACGCTCCGCATGAACGGCCTGCTCTGGCTGGACGAACACGGCAGATACACCGCGGGGCCGACGTTCCTGCGCTGGGTCCGGCTGGCGGACCAGGGCTGGCGCCTCCCGGCCACCGCCCGGCGCGCGCTGCGCGAGCTGGCCGCCGAGCACCGGGAGACGGTGCACCTGTACGTCCGGCGCGACGTGCACCGGATCTGCATCGCGCAGGAAGAGGGCCCGCAGGCCCTGCGGCACGTCGTCCGCGTCGGCGACGAGCTGCCGCTGTGGGCCGGCGGGCCGTCCAAGGTCCTGCTGATCGGCGCGGACCCGGCACTGGTCGAGCGGGTCGCGCGCCGCTCCCCGCACGGCACGCGGCACGCCCGCACGCTGACCGAATGGGCGGCGGAGGCGGCCCGTGCCGGGTACGCGGTCAGCCACGGCGAGCACGAGGAGGGGCTGTCGTCGGTGGCCGTACCGGTGCGCTCGCGCAGCGGCGAGGTGGTCGCCACGCTCTCCTTCGGGGGCCCGTCGGCCCGCTTCACCGCCGAGCGACTGCCGCGCTTCGTGTCCTCGCTGACGGCGGCGGCCCGCACGGTGAGCGGCGGCCTGCCCCTCACGGGATGAGGGCGCCGCACACCCTGATGGCCTAGGGTCTGTCGTTTGGATCAGGCTGGATCAGTGAGCGGCGTCTGGTGCCGTGCATCGCAAGGCGGAGGAGGGAGCCACTGCGGAGCGATGGGGGTCCCCCCGCGCCGTTCAGGCGCGGGGGAGAGTGACGACAACGCCGCGAGGTGCGGTGTCCAGGCGTCGCGAGCCCAGCAAGATCCGAACGAGAGGCCCTAGCCCCGCAGCTCCTCCGCCGCGTCCGCGACCCGGGCGATCAGGCGGAGGAGCGTCTCCTGCTCGTCCTCCTCCAGCGGGGCCAGGAAGACCCGGTTCATGCGGGCCGTGCGCGTGACGAGCCTGCGGTGGTGCCGGGCGCCCTCCTCGGAGAGCTTCAGGACGTTGCGGCGGCCGTCGAGCGGGTCGCGCACCCGTTCCACGAGGCCGCGGCGGACCAACCGGGCTACCACGTCGGCGATGGTCGAGCGGTCCAGGTGGACGTGCTCGCTCAGCGTGCGCTGGTCGATGTCCGGCTTCTCCACCAGCGCGTTGAGGACCGCGAACTGCGGAGAGGTGGTCTCCTCGGACACCATCGCGCCCCACAGCAGCGAGTGCGCCTGCTGCAGACGCCGGGCCAGGTGCCCGGGGTGGGTGCTGAGATCGACCGCGGCCATGGGGCCTCCATTGACGAATGAGGAAGTCGATGGAAGTCTACGGCCCATCGACGAATTAATCAGTGCACTGAGCATTCCTTCGGCAGTGCGCGCATCGTCGGTACCTCTTCTGGACCCACACCCGCGGAGTGATGATGGCCGAGATTCGCAGCCTCCACGACGCCGTGGCGGACCTCATCCACGACGGGGACACCGTCGCCATGGAGGGCTTCACCCACCTGATCCCGTTCGCCGCCGCGCACGAGATCATCCGCCAGGGCATCACCGACCTGACCCTCGCCCGGATGACGCCCGACGTCATCTACGACCAGCTGATCGGCGCAGGCCTGGTCAGGAAGCTGATCTTCTCCTGGGGCGGCAATCCCGGCGTCGGCTCGCTGCACCGCTTCCGCGACGCCGTCGAGAACGGCTGGCCGCGCCCCCTGGAGCTGGACGAGCACAGCCACGCCGGCATGGCCAACCGCTACGTCGCGGGCGCCTCCAAGCTGCCGTTCGCCGTGCTGCGCGGCTACCGCGGCAGCGACATCCCGAGCCGTACGGACACCGTCTCCACCGTGACCTGCCCGTTCACCGGCGAGAAGCTGGCGGCGGTCGCGGCGCTCAACCCCGATGTCACCGTCATCCACGCCCAGCAGGCCGACCGCGCGGGCAACGTGCAGCTGTGGGGCCTGACCGGCGTGCAGAAGGAAGCCGCGCTCGCCGCGAGCCGGGTGCTGGTCACCGTCGAGGAGATCGTGGACGAGCTGGAGCCGCGCCCCGGCGGCGTCACCCTGCCCACCTGGGTACTGGACGCGGTCGCCCACGTGCCCGGCGGCGCCCACCCCTCGTACGCCACCGGCTACTCCGTCCGGGACAACGCCTTCTACCAGGCCTGGGACCCGGTCGCGCGGGACCGCGAGGCCTTCACGCAGTGGATCGAGACGCACGTACGCGGGGCCGGGTCCGCTGCCCGTACGGCCGAAGGAGCGAACGCCTGATGTCCGAAGCGAGCGCCCCCGGGGCGGAGTTCACCCGCGACGAGCTGATGGAGGTCAACGCGGCCCGCGCGCTGGCCGGCGCGAAGACCTGCTTCGTCGGCATCGGCCTGCCCAGCACCGCCGCCAACCTGGCCCGTGCCACCGTCAATCCGGACCTCGTCCTCATCTACGAGTCCGGCACGATCGGCTCCAAGCCGACCGCGCTGCCGCTCTCCATCGGCGACGGCGAACTGGCCGAGACCGCCGACGCGGTGGTCCCGGTGCCGGAGATGTTCAACTACTGGCTGCAGGGCGGCCGGATCGACGTCGGCTTCCTCGGCGCGGCCCAGGTCGACCGGTACGCGAACATCAACACCACCGTCGTCAGCCGTGGCGAGGACCGGCCCGAGGGCCGGCTGCCCGGCGCGGGCGGCGCGCCGGAGATCGCGTCCAACTGCGGCCGGGTGCTGATGGTGCTGCGCCACTCGACGCGCAACTTCGTCCGGGCGCTGGACTTCGTCACCACGCTCGGCCACGGCGCCGGGCCCAAGGACCGCGCCGCGCTGGGCATGCCGGGTGCCGGACCCACCGCCGTCATCACCGACCTCGGCGTGCTGCGGCCCGACCCGGAGACCGCCGAACTGGTTCTCACCGAGCTGCACCCCGGCGTCACCGTCGCGCAGGTACGGGCCGCCACCGGCTGGGAGCTGCGGGTCGCGGACGAGGTCGGCGGCACCGCGCCGCCCACCGCAGCGGAGCTGGCCGCGTTGCGCGCACTCAAGGCAGCAGGGAAGAGCTAGGAGACCCCCATGGCACTCACACAGGCCGACATCGACCGCGAAGTCAGCGAGCTGCAGGAGGCGTACGACAAGGCGCGGGCCGGCGGCGCCCCCGCCGCGCACCACCCGCCGCGGGACTACGCCCCCTACCGCTCCAGCACCCTGCGCCACCCCAAGCAGCCGCTCGTCGCGGTGAGCGGCGGCGACCCGGAGACCGTCGAGCTGTCCGGGCCGGTCTTCGGGAGCACCGACGTCACCGCCCTCGACAGCGACCTCACCAAGCAGCACCACGGCGAGCCGCTCGGCGAGCGGATCACCGTCTCCGGGCGCCTGCTGGACAGCGGCGGCCGTCCCGTGCGCGGCCAGCTCGTCGAGATCTGGCAGGCCAACGCCTCCGGCCGGTACGCCCACCAGCGCGACCAGCACCCGGCGCCGCTGGACCCCAACTTCACCGGCGTCGGCCGCGTGCTGACCGGGGACGACGGCAGCTACTCCTTCACCACCGTCAAGCCCGGCGCCTACCCGTGGCGGAACCACGAGAACGCCTGGCGCCCGGCCCACATCCACTTCTCGCTGTTCGGCAACGCGTTCACCCAGCGCCTGGTGACGCAGATGTACTTCCCGAACGACCCGCTCTTCCCGTACGACCCGATCCTGCGTTCGGTGACCGACGAGACCGCCCGGCAGCGGCTGATCGCCACCTACGACCACGACCTGTCCCGGCCGGAGTTCTCGCTGGGCTACCGCTGGGACATCGTCCTGGACGGCCCGTCCGCCACCTGGATCGAGGAAGGCCGCTGATGACCGAGCAGCACTCCCCCGCGCTCGCCCCCACGCCCTCGCACACCGTGGGCCCCTTCTACGGCTACGCGCTGCCCTTCCCCGACGGCGGGAACATCGCGCCCGCCGGCCACCCGGACACCATCACCGTGCACGGCTGCGTGTACGACGGCGCCGGCGAGCCGGTCCCGGACGCGCTGCTGGAGTTCTGGCAGGCGGACCCCGCGGGCTCGCTCGCCGGGGCGCCGGGCTCGCTCCGCCGCGACCCGGTGACCGGCGGCCACTACGGCCGCAACGGCGTGGACTTCACCGGCTTCGGCCGGGTGCCCACCGACGCCGACGGCCACTACGCGGTCCGCACGCTGCCGCCGGGCGGCGCCCCGTACCTCTCCGTCTGCGTCTTCGCGCGCGGCCTCACCCACCACCTCTTCACCCGCGCCTACCTCGCCGAACCCGCCGGCGACACGCTGCTGTCGGGTCTGGAGCCCGCGCGGCGGGAGACTCTTCTCGCCAGGTCCGAGGCGGACAAGCACCGTACGTACCGCTTCGACATCCACCTCCAGGGCGACAAGGAGACGGTCTTCCTTGCCTTCGACTGATCCCGCGGCAGCGGCGCCGGAGGACGTGGGGCTGCTCGCCCCCGTCCGGGCCGGCACGGCCGCCGAGGCCGCGACCCGGGACACCGCGTTCCTCCAGGCCATGCTGGACGCGGAGGCCGCGCTCACCCGGGCGCAGGCCGCGCTCGGCGAGGCCCCCGCCGCCGCGGCCGACGCCGTGACGGCCGCGGCGGACGTGCACCGGTTCGACGTGCGGGACCTGGCGCTGCGTGCCCGCTCCGGCGGCAACCCGGTGATTCCGCTGGTCGCCGACCTCACCGCGGCGGTCAAGGAGACCGCGCCGGACGCCGCCGGGTACGTCCACCGGGGTGCCACCAGCCAGGACATCTGGGACACCGCCGCGATGCTGGTCGCGCGGCGGACGGTGGCGACGGCGCTGGCCGATCTGGCCCGTACGGCGGAGACGCTGCACGGACTGGCGGACACGCACCGCGAGACGGTCATGCCGGGCCGCACCCTCACCCAGCACGCCGTGCCGACCACCTTCGGGCTGAAGGCGGCGGGCTGGCGGGCGCTGGTCCTGGACGCGTACGAGCGGCTGGCCGCGGTCCGGCTGCCGGTCCAGCTGGGCGGCGCGGCGGGCACGCTGGCCGCGTTCGGCGCGCTGTCGGAGACGTTCGCGCCCGCGGACGGGCCCCGGCTGATCGCCGCGTACGCGGCCGAGGCCGGGCTCGACGCGCCGGGCCTCCCCTGGCACACGCTGCGCACGCCCGTCGCCGACCTGGCGTCCGCGCTCGCGTTCACCACCGGCGCGCTCGGCAAGATCGCCGCGGATGTGCTGGTGCTCTCCCGCACCGAGTGCGGCGAGGTCGCCGAGGGCAGCGGCGGGGGCTCCTCCGCGATGCCGCACAAGGCCAACCCGGTACGCGCCACGCTGGTCGCCGCCGCGGCCCGGCAGGCGCCCCAGCTTGCCGCGACCGTACTGGGCTCGCTGGCCGCCGAGGACGAGCGCCCGGCCGGCGCCTGGCACGCCGAGTGGCAGCCGCTGCGCGAGCTGCTGCGGCTGGCGGGCGGCGCCGCCGAGCAGGCCGCCGAACTGGCCGGGGGCCTGCGGGTCTTCCCCGACCGGATGCGCGCGAACCTGATGCGCACCAAGGGCCTGATGGCCGCCGAGCGGCTGTCGGCCGCGCTCGCGCCGGCGCTCGGCCGGCAGGCCGCCAAGGCCGCGCTGACCCGCGCCTCCCGCACCGCCGTCGAGGAGGACCGCACGCTGGCCGAGGTGCTCCGGGCCGATCCGGAGGTGGCAGGCGCGCTGCCCCCGGAGGAGCTGACGGCGCTGGCCGACCCGGCCGGCTACACCGGCTCGGCCACCGCCCTCACCGACCGGGCGCTGCGCCGGCCCGGACCGGCCGCATGACGGTCGCCCGGGCCGGCGCCACGGCCTCGGCCCCGGAACGCCCGCGCGACGGCCACCGGGCACCGCCGCGGCGCAACGGCCCGGCAGGAGCCGCCCCGCAGCCGCCCCGCACCGCGGCGCCGCAGCCGGCCCCGGACCGCCGCACGACCGTCACCGCCCCGGCCGCACCCCCGCCGTACGCAACCGGCGCCTGACCGCCGCCCCGCCGGGCACCCGTACCCCACCCGTACCCGTCACTCCCCCGAGGAGACCCCGTGACCGAGCTCCCCCACCACCGACTCGACGGACCGCAGGACGCCCCGCCGCTGATCCTCGGCCCGTCCATCGGCACCTCGCTCGACGTCTGGGAGCCGCAGCTGGCGGCCCTGACGCGGACGCACCGGGTGCTGCGCTGGGACCTGCCCGGACACGGCGGCTCGGCGGCCGGGCTGGTGTCCGGCGAGCCGGCCATGGCCGACCTCGCCCGCCTCGTGCTGGGGCTGGCCGACGCGCAGGGCTGGGACACCTTCGCGTACGCCGGGATCTCCATCGGCGGCGCGGTCGGCCTGACGCTGGCCGCCGATCACCCCGAGCGGCTGACCCGGCTGGCGGTGGTGTGCTCCTCGGCCCACTTCGGCGGTGCGGACACCTGGCGGGAGCGGGCCGCGCTCGTCCGCGCCGAGGGGACGGAGGCGATGGCGGCGAGCCGTCCGGGCACCTGGTTCGCGCCCGAGTTCGCCGCTGCGCCCCGCGGGCAGGCGCTCATCAAGGACCTGCTGGACACCGACCCGGCCGGGTACGCCGCCTGCTGCGAGGCGCTGGCCTCGTACGACGTCCGGGACCGGCTCGCCGGGATCACCGTGCCCACGCTGGTCGTCGCGGGCCGCGAGGACCCGGCGACGCCGCCCGCGCACGCCAGGGAGATCGCCGACGCCGTCCCCGGCGCGAGCCTGACCGAGGTCGGGGGCGCCTACCACCTCGCGGGCGTGGACCGGCCGGGCCCGGTGACCGCCGCGCTGGCCGCGCACTTCGCGCCGGAGCCGGACGCCGCCGCCGAGGCGGCCGGGCAGCCGGCCGACGACGCGGGCCGCCGGGCCGCGGGCATGGCGGTGCGCCGGGCCGTGCTGGGCGACCCGCACGTGGACCGCGCCGAGGCGAAGAAGACGCAGTTCACCGCCCGCTTCCAGGACTTCATCACGCGCTACGCCTGGGGCGAGATCTGGACCGGCAGCACGCTGGACCGCCGTACCCGCAGCTGCATCACGCTGACCGCGCTGATCGCCCACGGCCACCACGCCGAACTCGCCATGCACGTACGGGCCGCGGTACGCAACGGCCTGACCCCCGAGGAGATCGGCGAGGTGATCCTGCAGAGCGGCATCTACTGCGGCGTCCCGGCCGCCAACACCGCCTTCGGCATCGCCCAGGACGTCCTCGCCGAGCTGGAGTGACGTGCGCGGCCCGGGGTGTCGCCGCCCCGGCCGGAATGATCCCCCGCGCGTTTCATGTTGTTGCCATGCGTGCATCACACCGGTGCGGCAGAGTGGTCGCCGCACCGGTCGATCATTGACGAGCGCTGGGGGACAGCAGGCATGACGGACATCGGCAGACGGCGGCTGTTGGCGGCCGGCGGCGGTATCGCGCTCACCGGCGCCCTGGCGGCCTGCGGCTCCAACACCGGCCGTGGTGGCGGCGGTTCGGGGCCGGCGCTGAGCCAGTGGTACCACCAGTACGGCGAGACCGGCACCGAACAGGCGGTGAAACGGTACGCCGATGCGTACGACAAGGCCGATGTCACCGTTCAGTGGCGGCCGGGCGACTACGACCGGCAGACCTCCGCGGCCCTGCTGACCGACTCGGGTCCGGACGTCTTCGAGGTCAACGGGCCGACGCTGGACCAGATCCGCGGCGGCCAGGTCATCGATCTGACGTCCGCCGTCGAGCCCGTCAAGGACGACTTCAACCAGGCCGTCCTCGCGCCGAAGATCTGGCAGGACAAGATCTGGGCCATCCCCCAGGTCGTCGACATGCAGCTGCTCTACTACCGGAAGAGCATGCTGAAGGACGCCGGGGTGCGGCCGCCCCGGACCTTCGACGAACTGGTCGACGCGGCCCGCGAACTGACCGCCAAGGGCAAGAAGGACAAGGTCAAGGGGCTGTTCCTGGGGAACGACGGCGGCGCGGGCGCGCTCGGCGGCACTCCCCTGTACGCCGCAGGCCTCTCGATCGTCACCGAGGACGGCAAGGTCGGCTTCGACGACCCGGCCGCGGCCCGCACCCTCGCGAAGATCCACGCCCTGTACGCCGACAGGTCGCTGCTCCTCGGCGCGCCCACCGACTGGTCCGACCCGGCCGCCTTCACGCAGGGCCTGACCGCGATGCAGTGGTCGGGGCTGTGGGCGCTGCCGCAGGTGAAGAAGGCCCTGGGGGACGACTTCGGGGTGCTGCCGTTCCCCAAGGACGGTTCCGGCGGCAGGAACGCCGTACCGGTCGGCGCGTACGGCTCGGCGGTCAGCGCGCGCAGCAAGCACAAGAAGGAGGCGGCGGCCTTCGCGAAGTGGCTGTGGATCGACCGCACGGACTACCAGCGGGACTTCGCGCTCTCCTACGGCTTCCACATCCCGGCCCGGATCTCGCTCGCCGAGAAGGCCAAGGAGCTGCGCTCCGGCCCCGCGGCCGACGCCGTCGCCTACGCCACCGACCTCGGCCACGCCGAGCCGCTGCTGTGGACCACCGCGTCGAAGACCGCCTACCAGGACGCGGTCAGCCGGATCATCAAGGACGGCGCGAACCCGGAGAGCGAACTGAAGGCGGTCGTCCGGAAGACCCGTACCGAGCTGGACCGGGTCAAGAAGAAGTGATCCGCACGCTGCTGGGACCCCAGAACCGCAACCTGTGGTTCTGGGTGTTCGTCGGCCCGTTCGCGGTCGGGCTGGCCCTGTTCACGTACGTACCGCTGCTGTGGAGCGTCTGGCTCAGCTTCTTCGACGCGCACAACACCGTCACGCCCACGGAGTTCGTCGGGCTGGACAACTACGCCTCGATGCTGGGCGACGGCGCGTTCCTCCGCAGCCTGGGCACGTTCCTGCTGTTCTCGGCGTTCATCGTGCCCGCGACGTACGTGCTGTCGCTGGGGCTCGCGCTGATGGTGAACCGGGTGCGGTTCGCGCAGGCGTTCTTCCGGTCGGTCTTCTTCCTGCCGACCGCGTGCAGTTACGTCGTCGCCTCGCTGGTGTGGAAGCTGTCGATCTTCAACGGGGTGCGGTTCGGGCTGGCCAACACCGTGCTGGGGTGGTTCGGCGCGGACCAGACGGCGTGGCTGTCGACGACCCACCCGCCCTGGTACTGGCTGGTGATCGTCACCGTACGGCTCTGGCTCCAGGCCGGCTTCTACATGATCCTCTTCCTGGCCGGGCTGCAGCGGATCTCGCCGCGGCTGTACGAAGCGGCCGCGGTGGACGGCGCGAAGCCCGGCTGGCAGACCTTCCGGCACATCACCTTCCCGCAGCTGCGGGCCACGTCCGTCGCGGTCGTCCTGCTCCTCGTCATCAACGCCTTCCAGGCCTTCGACGAGTTCTACAACCTGCTCTCCGACTCCCGCGGCTACCCGCCGTACGCCCGGCCGCCGCTGGTCTACCTGTACTACATCGCGCTCGGCAGCGAGCAGAACCTCGGGCTGGGCAGCGCGGGCGCCGTGATCCTCGCGCTGATCATCGCGGTGGCGACCATCGTCCAGGCCCGCTGGTTCGGGCTGGGCCGCAAGGAGGACTGACCGGTGGACCAGGCACTCATCCGGGCGGGCCGGGCCTTGCGGCTGGTCGTGCTGCTCGTCCTCGCGCTGCTCTTCCTGATCCCGTTCTACCTGCTGCTGCGCAACGGGCTGGCGACCGAGGCCGACATCACGGCCCCGGACTGGACGTTCTTCCCGCGCTCGCTGCGGTGGGACAACATCGGCGAGCTGTTCGCGGACCCGAACCTGCCGATGGCGCGGGCGCTGCTGAACTCCACGGTGATCGCGGTGGCCACGACGCTGGGCACGCTGCTGCTGGCCTCGCTGGCGGGGTACGGCCTGGCCCGCATCCCGTACCGGCACGCGAACGCGGTGTTCTACGCGATCCTCGGCACGCTGATGGTCCCGGCCGCGGTCACCTTCGTACCGAGCTTCGTCCTCGTCTCGTCCCTCGGCTGGATCTCGACCCTGCGCGGCCTGATCATCCCCACCCTTTTCTCCGCCTTCGCGTGCTTTGTCTTCCGGCAGTACTTCGTCGGCTTCCCCCGTGAGCTGGAGGACGCGGCGCGGGTGGACGGGCTGGGGTACTGGCGGACGTACTGGCGAGTGGTGGTGCCGAACTCGCGGCCGGTGTTCGCCGCGGTCGGCACGATCGTCTTCATCGGGGCGTGGAACGCCTTCCTGTGGCCGCTGGTGATCGGCCAGGACCGGGAGGCATGGACGGTGCAGGTGGCGCTGTCGACGTTCACCACCGCGCAGAACGTCAATCTGCACGAGCTGTTCCTGGCGGCCGCGGTCTCGATCCTCCCCCTGATCCTGGTGTTCTTCCTGCTCCAGCGGTACATCGTCGCGGGGGTGGAGCGGACAGGCATCGATGATTGATGTACGGTGCACAGCATGATGGCGCGACCGACCTCCCGTGTGCGGGAGCCGCAGACCTGCGGCCCCCACGGTGAGTGCGCGCCCCGCGGCGTGAGCTTCCTGCGCCGCCGCGGCCGGGTGGGTTCGCCCCCGGCCTGCTGTTTCCCGCGCCGCTGAGCCACCGGCTCCGGCGCTTTCTCCCTCCCCTTTTCCACCCCGCTCCGCCCTTTTCACCCTTTCTACCCTTTTCCCGTGCTTCCGCACGTTCCCTGTCCCTTGGTCTCTTTCAGGAGGATCAGATGACGGCTCTCGCCGTGCCCACCGCCCCTGCCCTGCGCGACCACCGCATCCCCGCCGACGGCCTCTACGAAGGGCAGCGGGTCCTGCACCGGCTGCCCGACGGCTGGGAGGAGCGCCCGTACGAACGCTTCGAGGTCGTCCCGCAGGCCCGCACCATCGGCGCCGAGCTGCGCGGCGTCGACCTCTCCCGTCCGCTGGACGACGGGCTCCGCGCGGAGCTGAACCGGGCACTGCTGGAGTGGAAGGTGCTCTTCTTCCGCGGCGCGCACCTCACCTCCGCCCAGCAGCGCGACTTCGCCCGCAACTGGGGTGAGCTGGAGACCAACCCGCTGCTCGCGCGGGGCGACTCCGAGGACGTGGTGCGGTTCGACAAGAAGGACCCCACGGCGCCCACCTTCGAGAACGTCTGGCACACGGACGTGACCTTCCGGGAGCGGCCCGCGCTGGGCGCGGTGCTCCAGCTGCGCGAGGTGCCGCCGTTCGGCGGGGACACGATGTGGGCGGACATGGCCGCCGCGTACGACAACCTGCCGCGGGACATCAAGGAGCGCATCGACGGGGCCCGCGCGGTGCACGACTTCATCCCGGGCTTCGAGCGCTTCTACCCGGCCGAGCGGCTCGCCCCGCTCCAGGAGCAGTTCCCGCCGGTCGAGCACCCAGTGGTGCGCCGGCACCCGGAGACCGGCCGGAAGATGCTCTTCGTGAACACCTCCTTCACCACCCGCATCGTGGGCTGGGAGCGGGCGGAGAGCGACCGCGTGCTGCGGCTGCTGTTCCAGCAGGCCCATGTGCCGGAGTACCAGGTGCGGTTCCGCTGGCAGCCGGGCGACATCGCCTTCTGGGACAACCGGGCGACGCAGCACTACGCGGTCGCCGACTACGCGCCGCACGGACGAGTGGCGGAGCGGGTCGCCATCGCGGGCGACCGGCCGCAGTAGGACTGTCCGGCCTGCCGTTACCGCTTGTTGAGGTCACGTCAACTCGGGGCTTCTACGGTGCACTTCGCGTCTCCCCCGGCCGCCGTCCCGGCGGCCGGGGCTCTCACGACACACGTGGAGTGACCGTGGAACGTCGTACCTTCCTGCGCGGAGCCGCCATCGGTGCCTCGGCGGCCGCCTTCGGCGGGACCCTGATGCCCGGTGCCGCGTACGCGGCGCCCGCCCAGCCGGGCTCCGGCCCGTACGGCGCGCTCGGCGCCGCGGACGCCAACGGGATCCAGCTGCCCGCCGGTTTCACCAGCCGGGTCATCGCCCGGTCCGGCCGGCAGGTGGGCAGCACCGGCTACACCTGGCACAACGCCCCCGACGGCGGCGCCTGCTTCGCCGATGCCTACGGCACGGGCTGGATCTATGTCTCCAACTCGGAGATCAACCCGGGTGGCGGCGTCAGCGCGGTGAAGTTCGACGCGACCGGTGCGATCACCGGCGCGTACCGCATCCTCGCCAACACCCGGCAGAACTGCGCGGGCGGCAGAACCCCCTGGAACACCTGGCTCTCCTGCGAGGAGGTCGCGCTCGGCGCGGTGTACGAGACGGACCCGTACGGGGCCGAGGCGGCCGTCCGCCGGGACGCGCTGGGCAGGTTCAAGCACGAGGCGGCCGCGGCCGACCCGGTGCGCAAGGCGATCTATCTGACCGAGGACGAGTCGGACGGCTGCCTGTACCGCTTCGTGCCGACCACGTGGGGCGATCTGTCGGCCGGCCGGCTGCAGGTGCTGGTCGCGGGGACCGCCACGTCCGGCTCCTTCGGCTGGGCGGACGTGCCCGACCCGGACGGTTCGCCGGCCACCACCCGTACCCAGGTCTCCGGAGCCAAGCACTTCAACGGCGGCGAGGGCTGCCACTACGCCAACGACACGGTGTGGTTCACCACCAAGGGCGACAACCGCCTCTGGCAGCTGAACCTGACGAACGACACGTACGAGCTGGCGTACGACGACTCGCTGGTCACCGGCGGGAACGCGCCGCTGACCGGGGTCGACAACGTCACCGGCGCGTCCTCCGGCGACCTCTACGTCGCCGAGGACGGCGGCAACATGGAGATCTGCGTGATCACGCCGGACGACGTCGTGGCGCCGTTCGTGCGGATCAACGGCCAGTCGGGCTCGGAGATCACCGGTCCGGCGTTCTCGCCGGACGGGAAGCGGCTGTACTTCTCCAGCCAGCGCGGCACGACCGGCAGTTCGTCCGGTGGCATCACCTATGAGGTCACGGGGCCGTTCCGGGCGTAGCCGCCGGTACCGGGTCCGCCGGGGCGCCGCCGCGGATCAGGGCGGCGCCCAGCGGGGTGAGGGTGTGCAGTACCGCGTTGCCCTGCCGCAGGGTGACCAGCAGCCCGGCCTCCCGCAGGACGGTCGCGTGCTGGCTGGCGGAGGCCAGCGACACCTCGGCGCGCCGGGCCAGTTCGCTGGTGGTGCAGCCGCCGCCGATGCCCCGCAGGATCGCGGAGCGGGTGCGGCCGACCAGCCGGCCGAGCGAACGGCCCGGCGCCGCCGCCGTGGTGGGCCGCGGGGCGTGGTGCTCGACGGGGTAGACCAGGACGGGCGTGAGCTCCGGGTCGTACAGGGTGACCGGGGTGCGGCGGCAGAAGAACGACGGGACCAGCAGCAGCCCCCGCCCGTCCAGGTACAGGTCCCGGTCGACGGGGTAGTCCGCCTCCAGGACGGGCGGCCGCCAGCGCATCATGGGCGGCAGCGAGCCGAGCAGCCGGTCGGCGCCGCCGTCCAGCAGGGCCCGGCCGCGGGCCGCCCGGTCGGCCTCGATCCGGGCCTGTACGTGCGGCCAGTACGGTGCGACGGCCGCGTCGTGGTAGTGCCGCAGGACGCCGGTGAGCCGGTGCAGCGGCCGGGTGTCGCCCTGGGCGAGGTCGGCGAGCCACGGCTGGGGCTGGCGGCCGTCGGCGAGCCGGGTGAGATCCCGGTGCAGCCGCGGGGCCGGAGTGGCTTTCAGCGCGTCGAGTGCGTCATCGATTCCGAGCAGCCCTTCGGGGGGCGTCAGGAAATCGGGAAAATATCCCTTGGCCGGTATCAGCGGGGCGAGGTACCGTGTTTCACCATTCAACCGGGAGCGGGTTTCCGTACGCCATTCGTTGAGCGCCGTACCACCCTGCCGGTCGCGAAGTCGGTGAAAACTTAAAACGGTCTCCCAGAGCACATCAGGGCGTGCGGCAATCCGCACGCGGGCCAGATCCGGTCCACTGAAATGGACGCGCAGCACCGAAACCCCACCATCGCCATCAGTCGTCGGCCCCCCGAGCACCCGAGTATGCACACGGCCACACGGCGTCACCACGTCCTTTTGGCCAGTCTTGAAAAGGGTCGCGCCGGGACCGAACTCCCGGAATGCTGATACTCAATTCGGCGGCGATACGGACGGCACGGATTGCTCGGACCCGTGGGGGGTGACGAGCCATCACCGGCAGTCCCGCTACCCGCCGAAGGCCGCCGCCCGGGCCGAGCTGGCGGCGGCAGCTCCCGAGGGGGGAGTCCGGAAAAGGCGAGGGCGGCACCTCCGCACAGGTGCCGCCCTCGTTTCGCACGAACCGGAGCCCCTACGATCGGCTGAGGGTCGGGGGCCCATCCAGCGGCTCCGGTCGTCCACGGCCGGTGTCCGGCCGCTTGCCGCCTGCCGACCGGTGTTTCGTGCACCGGCCGGCAGACGAGTCTTCGTGCGGCCGGCGCGCACGGCGCCGGCCACTGTCCGCGTCAGCGGCTGTCGCTGCCCTTGGACTCGGCCGCCGCGCGGCCCGCCTCCAGCCGCGCCACGGGGATGCGGAACGGCGAGCAGGAGACGTAGTCCAGGCCCACCTCGTGGAAGAAGTGCACCGACTCCGGGTCGCCGCCGTGCTCGCCGCAGACGCCGAGCTTGAGGTCGGGGCGGGTGGCCCGGCCGGCCTCGGCGGCGTTGCGTACGAGCGAGCCCACGCCGTCCTTGTCGATGGTCTCGAACGGGCTGACGCCGAAGATGCCCTTCTCCAGGTATGCGGTGAAGAAGCTGGCCTCCACGTCGTCCCGGGAGAAGCCCCACACGGTCTGCGTGAGGTCGTTCGTGCCGAAGGAGAAGAAGTCGGCGGACTCGGCGATCTGCCCGGCGGTGAGCGCCGCACGCGGCAGTTCGATCATCGTGCCGAGGGTGAGCCCCAGGTCCACGCCGTGGGCGCGCTCGACCTCGGCGATGACCTGCTCGGCCTCCTCGCGGACGATCTCCAGCTCCTGGACGGTGCCGACCAGCGGAATCATGATCTCCGCACGCGGGTCGCCCTTGGCGGCCCGGCGCTCGGCCGCGGCCTCCGCGATCGCCCGTACCTGCATGGCAAACAGGCCGGGGATGACCAGGCCGAGGCGGACGCCGCGCAGTCCCAGCATCGGGTTCTGCTCGTGCAGCCGGTGGACGGCCTGGAGCAGGCGCAGGTCGTTCTCGTTGGAGTCCTTGCGGGACTCGGCGAGCGCGACGCGCACCGACAGCTCGGTGATGTCGGGCAGGAACTCGTGCAGCGGCGGGTCGAGGAGGCGCACCGTGACCGGCAGCCCGTCCATCGACTCGAAGAGCTCGACGAAGTCGCCCTTCTGCAGCGGCAGCAGCTCGGAGAGCGCGGCCTCGCGCTCCTCCTCGGTGTCGGCGAGGATCAGGTGCTCGACCATCTCGCGCCGCTCACCGAGGAACATGTGCTCGGTACGGCACAGGCCGATGCCCTGGGCGCCGAACCGGCGGGCGCGCGCGGCGTCCTCGGCGTTGTCGGCGTTGGCCCGTACGCGCAGTCGGCGTACCCGGTCCGCGTACGCCATGATCCGGTGCACGGCCTTGACCAGCTCGTCGGCGTCGTCCGCGCCGGCGTGCATGCGGCCCTCGAAGTACTCCACGACCGGCGAGGGCACGACGGGCACCTCACCGAGGTAGATCTTGCCGGTCGAGCCGTCGATGGAGACGACGTCGCCCTCCTCGATGACCACACCGCCGGGCGCGGTCAGGCAGCGCCGCTTGGTGTCGACCTCCAGCTCCTCGGCGCCGCAGACACAGGTCTTGCCCATGCCGCGGGCGACGACGGCGGCGTGCGAGGTCTTGCCGCCGCGCGAGGTGAGGATGCCCTCGGCGGAGATCATGCCGTTGAGGTCGTCGGGGTTGGTCTCGCGGCGGATCAGGATGACCTTCTCGCCCGACCGCGACCACTTCACCGCGGTGTACGAGTCGAAGACGGCCTTGCCGACGGCCGCACCCGGCGAGGCGGCGATGCCGCGGCCGATCAGCTCGGTCTTCGCCTTCTCGTCGAAGCGCGGGAACATCAGCTGCGCGAGCTGCGCGCCGTTGACCCGCTGCAGCGCCTCGGCCTCGTCGATCAGGCCCTGGTCGACGAGCTGCGTGGCGATACGGAAGGCCGCACCCGCGGTCCGCTTGCCGACGCGGGTCTGCAGCATCCAGAGCTTGCCGCGCTCGATGGTGAACTCGATGTCGCACAGGTCCTTGTAGTGCGTTTCGAGCGTCTCCATGATCTGCATCAGCTCGTCGTACGACTTCTTGTCGAGCTGCTCCAGCTCCGCGAGCGGAACCGTGTTGCGGATACCGGCGACGACGTCCTCGCCCTGCGCGTTCTGCAGGTAGTCGCCGTAGACGCCCTGGTGGCCGCTGGCCGGGTCGCGGGTGAAGGCGACGCCGGTGCCGGAGTCCGGGCCGAGGTTGCCGAAGACCATCGAGCAGACGTTGACCGCCGTGCCGAGGTCGCCGGGGATGCGCTCCTGGCGCCGGTACAGCTTGGCCCGGTCGGTGTTCCACGACTCGAAGACCGCGCGGACCGCGAGGTCCATCTGCTCGCGCGGGTCCTGCGGGAACTCCCGGCCCGTCTCCTTGGAGACGATCTCCTTGAACTGCCCGACGAGCTTCTTCATGTCGGCCGCGTCCAGCTCGACGTCGACCTTCACGCCCTTGGCCTGCTTGGCCTCCTCCAGCGCCTCCTCGAAGAGGTCACCGTCGACGCCGAGCACGGTCTTGCCGAACATCTGGATGAGGCGGCGGTACGAGTCCCACGCGAAGCGCTCGGAACCGGCCTGCTGGGCGAGGCCGTTGACCGACTCGTCCGAGAGCCCGATGTTCAGAACGGTGTCCATCATGCCGGGCATGGAGAACTTCGCACCGGAACGCACCGAAACGAGCAGCGGGTTGTCGGCCTGCCCGAGCTGCTTGCCCATCTGGCGCTCCAGGGCGTCCAGATGGCCCGACACCTCGGCACGCAGTGCCGCCGGCTCCGCACCGCTCTCGAGGTACTCCTTGCAGGCCTCGGTGGTGATGGTGAACCCGGGCGGGACGGGAAGTCCCAGATTGGTCATCTCGGCGAGGTTCGCACCCTTCCCGCCGAGCAGATCCTTCAGATCCTTGTTGCCTTCGGTGAAGTCGTAGACGAACTTCGCCGACTTCACGGCCTCGGCCGACTGGGTTACGTGGGGATCTTGTGTTTCCGACACGGGACTTAACTCCTCGCGGACGGCTGCCCTGACGGCGAGGAACATACCCAGATCGAAGGCGTCTGGGTACGTCCACTCGGTCGACATACGCCCGTAACCCGGCGTCAGCCAACAGATCGAAAGTTGACGATCTTGGCGACGTGCATTCATCTTCTGAATGAATGACTCCTCAGAGTGTCACTGATCATGGGTGGATTCTCCACGGAGAGCGATGTAGGTGTTGATCATCTGAAGTGATGGAGCCTGGCACCCAGTGCCAGCATTGGAGAGATATAACCCCTCACCAACTGCTCATCTGAGCGGACCCCTGATCAAGGGTGGCGAGAATCACGCGCCAGAGCGACCCCTGATCCCACGATCCGGACCCGTCGGCGGACGTGTCACGCCGACGTCACTCCGCCGACACGCCTCCGCCCGCCACCCTCGCCAGAAAGGCGTCCACAAGCGCATACGCCCGCTCCCGCGCCTCGGGAAGCGCCGCTCGCACCTCCTTGACCAGCGCCTCGGGATCGACCCCGACCGCGTCCGCGATCCCCTCGTCATCACCGTCGAACCAGGCCTGCAGCACCTCCGGCGTCAGCTCCGGATGGAACTGCACACCGAGCGAGCGCCCGCACGCAAAGGCCTGGGAGGCCACCTCATTACGCGCGAGCTCCCGGATCACGCCCCCCTCCCCACCCCCCGTGACCTGCGGCAACAGCCAGCGGTCGCCGTGGAACTGGAACCACGGGCCGGGCCCGATCAGCTCCGGCTCGTCCGCCTCGATCTCCGACCAGCCGAGCTCGAAGCGCGGGGCGCGCTCAATTGAGCCCCCGAGCGAGGCGGCCAGCAACTGCCCGCCGAAGCAGATACCGAGCACGGGCACGCCCAGCCGGTGCGCGTCCCGCAGCAGGTCCAGCTCGGCCCGTATCCAGGCGTTCATGCGGGTCACGGACCAGGGCGCGCCGAGCGACAGAATCAGGTCATATTCGGCGGCCGGCGGAAATCGGGGCTCGACGTCCGGGGTCGCGTACCGCTCCGCGGGGACCACGAGCAGCTCGTCGAGCGCGTATCCGCGGTGCGCCAGCCGGTCTCCGACGTGGCCGGCGGTGGACAGGTGATCGTGGGCGATGACCAGGGCGCGCTTCGTCACGGCAACCTCGCTCGACTCGTAGGGTTAATCGTTTGGGATCAAATTTACTGGCGCTCGCACGCCTGCCGCCCCCTTGAGGGCAGCCACCTCTCCACATATCGTTTGACCTCAAACAACATTGCCGGATGACACCACCCGATACCGATCGATGCCGACCTGGAGGCCGCGTATGCCGTCCCCCCGCATGCTGCTCGTACTCAGCGAGAACTGGACCATGACCGGCGGCCGCTGCGACCTCGACGCGGTCGTCCGCTGGGCCCGTGAGGCGGAGGACGCCGGGTTCGACTCCGTCATGCTGAGCGAACACCTCGTCCTCGGGCCCGACTCCGACGCGCTCGGCGTCATGCCCAACCCGCGCGAGTACGCCCTCCCGGGCAACCAGGACCCGCACACCCCGTGGCCCAACTCGGTCGTCCTGCTCAGCGCCATCGCCGCCGTCACCGAGCGCCTGCGGCTGGTCGCCGGCGCGATCCTCGCCCCGCTCCGCCACCCCCTCGTCCTCGCCAAGGAGCTGGCCACCCTCGACCTGCTCAGCAAGGGCCGGCTGGTCGTCCTCCCGACGGTGAGCTGGAGCCGCGACGAGTACGCGGCGCTCGACGTGCCGTTCGCGCGGCGCGGCAAGCTGCTCGACGAGCACCTGGCCGCCTGGGAGACCCTCTGGCGCCCCTCCCCCGCCACCTTCGAGGGCGAGCACTACGCCTTCTCCGACGTCTACCTGGAGCCCAAGCCGTACCGGCCCGGCGGCCCGGAGCTGTGGTTCGGCGGCGGCTCGCTGCACGGCCCGCTGCTGCGCCGCCTGGTCCGCCACGGCCACGGCTTCAACCCGCTCGGCCGCCCGGCCCCGGAGGAGCTGGAGAAGCTGCGCGCGGCGATGGCGGAGGCCGGACGCTCGGTGGACGAGCTGGAGATGGTCGGCGGCACCCGGGCGGTCTTCCCCGGCCCGGACGCGGTGGCGGACCTGGGCCGCGCGCTGGAGAGCGTGCCGGAACAGATGGCCCAGGGCTTCGGCACGTTCTGCATCAAGCCGTCCCAGTTCACCGACGACCCGCAGGACGTCGGCCGCTTCTGCCGCGAGGTGATGCGGCGGGTGGAGCGACTGACGTCCTGCGGGTCTGTGTGAGGGAGCGGTGGCGGGCCCGTGAGAGCGGGAGCCATGGCGGGCCCGCGTGAGGGAGCGGTGGCGGCTCAGTGACCGCGGGTGATCCACTCCTCCAGGTGCGGCGCCTCGTCCCCGATGGTGGTGCTGTCGCCGTGACCGGTCAGAACCTTGGTCTCGGGCGGGAGGCTCAGGAGCCGTTCGCGGATGGACTCGACGATGGTCGGGAAGTCCGAGAACGATCGCCCGGTCGCGCCCGGCCCGCCCTGGAAGAGCGTGTCACCGGTGAAGACGGTCGCCAGCGCGGGCGCGTACAGGCATACGGCACCCGGCGCGTGCCCCGGCGTGTGCAGCACGGTCAGCTCCGTACCGGCCACCGTGAAGATCTGCCCGTCGCCCAGTTCGCCGTCCGGCAGCCGCTCGGGGTGGGTCTGCTTCCACAGCGGCCAGTCGTCCGGGTGGAGCAGGACGGGGGCGGCCGCGCGCTCGGCGAGTTCGGGTGCGGCGTCGATGTGGTCGTTGTGCGCGTGCGTGGAGAGGATCGCCAGCAGGCGTCGGCCGCCCACGGCTTCCAGGATGGCGTCGGCGTCGTGCGCCGCGTCGATGACGATCGCCTCGCTGTCGTCCCCGATGATCCAGACGTTGTTGTCGACGTCCCACGTGCCCCCGTCGAGGGAGAACGTGCCGGAGGTGACGAGGTGTTCGATCCGGGCGGCCATCACAGCACCACCACCGAGCGGAGAACGTCACCCTCGTGCATCCGCGCGAACGCCTTCTCCACGTCCTCGATCCCGATCGTCTCCGTCACGAACGCCCCCAGATCCAGGCGGCCCTGCTGATGCAGATCCACCAGCATCGGGAAATCCCGGGAGGGCAGACAGTCCCCGTACCAGGACGACTTCAGCGCCCCACCCCGCCCGAAAACGTCCAGCAGCGGCAGCTCCAACGTCATCTCCGGCGTCGGCACACCCACCAAAACCACCGTCCCGGCCAGATCACGGGCATAGAACGCCTGCTTGTACGTCTCCGGACGCCCCACCGCCTCGATCACCACATCCGCGCCGAAGCCACCGGTCAACTCCCGGATCGCCTCCACGGGGTCGGCGGCCTTGGAGTTGACCGTGTGGGTGGCGCCGATCGACTCCGCCTTCGCCAACTTCCGATCATCAATATCCACCGCAATGATCTTCGCCGCACCCGCCAACCGAGCCCCGGCGATCGCCGCATCACCGACCCCACCACAGCCGATCACCGCGACACTGTCCCCCCGGCCGACATTGCCGGTGTTGATGGCCGCACCAATACCCGCCATCACCCCACACCCCAGCAACCCCGCCACCGCCGGCGACACCGACGGATCCACCTTCGTGCACTGCCCCGCCGCCACCAGCGTCTTCTCCGCAAACGCACCGATACCCAACGCCGGCGACAACTCCGTACCGTCCCGGAGCGTCATCTTCTGCTCCGCGTTGTGCGTCGCAAAGCAGTACTGCGGACGCCCCCGCAAACACGCACGACACTGCCCACACACCGCACGCCAATTCAACACCACGAAATCCCCGGGCCCGACCTCGGTGACACCCTCCCCCACCGACTCCACCACCCCGGCCGCCTCATGCCCCAGCAGAAACGGAAACTCGTCATTGATCCCGCCCTGCTTGTAATGCAGGTCCGTATGACACACCCCGCACGCCTGCACCCGCACCACGGCCTCACCCGGACCCGGATCCGGCACCACGATCGTCTCCACCCGCACCGGCACACCCTTCCCCGGTGCGATGACTCCGCGTACTTCCTGCGCCATGGGAGCAGCCTTTCGCCATGTCGGTTCGCGGGGCGGCGCCCTGTCCTGCCCGCCCTCGCGTCCACCCTGGCGCTCCGGCCCTATGGCGTCCAACATCCAATGCTGATCGAATTCATCATCTCTCGTGCTCAATCATCTTTCTCGTGCTCAATCGCCGCCAGGCTCTCCAGGAGCGCCTGGGCCGCCGGCGAGAGGCGGCCACTGCGGGGTACGGCGATGCCCACGTTCCACACCGTGTCGGCGGCGAGCGGCACGGCGGCGAGGCCGCGGGCCTGGTCCTTGTGGGTCACCGGGCGGGGCACCACCGCGACGCCCAGCCCCCGTGCGACCAGGTCGAGGAGCGTGTAGACGTCGTTGACCTCCAGCGCCACCGTGCGGCGCGTGCCCGCGGCGGCGAAGAGCGCGTCGGCGGCCCGCCGCGCGCCCCAGTCGCGGTGCAGGTCGACGAAGACCTCGCCGGACAGCGCCTGCGCGGCGAGGGGTTCGCCGCTGTACGTGGTGAGCGGCTCGCCGCTGAAGACGAGGGGGTGGTCCGGGCGGCAGAGCAGCATCATCGGCTCGGCGGCCAGGGGGCGGATGCGTACGCCTTCCTCGTGCCCCTCGTACACGACGAACGCCAGGTCCAGCGTGCCGCGGCGGACCTCCTCCAGCAGGTGCGCGGAGCCGGACTGGACCATGTGGACCTCGACGCCGGGGTGCCGTCCGCGCAGGTCGGCCAGGAGGGACACCGGGTCGACGATGCCCATGCACTGCTCGGTGCCGACGGCGAGCGTGCCGGTGAACAGGCCGCGTACGGCGGCGACCGCCTCCCGCGCCGCCGCCGCGCCCGCGAGCGTGCGGCGCGCCTCCACCAGGAAGGCCCGGCCGGCGGCGGTCAGTTGCACGCGGCGGGTGGTGCGGGTGAAGAGGTCGGCGCCGAGTTCCCGCTCCAGGGCGCGCACCGAGGCGGACAGGCCGGACTGCGCGATGTGCAGCCGCTCTGCCGCGCGTGTGAAGTGCTGCTCCTCGGAGACGGCGACGAAGTGTTCCAGGTGCCTGAGTTCCACGATTAAGCACTTTAAATGCTGGGACCGGCCCGCGATACGGGTCGGACAAGCCTTCTGCGCGCAGGCCGTACGCGGCTGTGCGGACCGCGGTACGGGGCGCGCTCGCGGGAGCGTACGGCACTTCCGTCCGACGACGGAATACCCCGCTCGCCCCTCTTGCGCCGGACCCCCGTCCGAGGATTATGTTTGACCCCAAACGAACGACTGCCGCACCGCTCCACCTGGGGCAGCCGCCCTCGCACGACCCACCCTTCGTACGCCTCCACCTCTCGTACGTCCCCCCGACCGACCCACCCCTCGAAGGAACCCGCCCGACGGAAGGGGCTCCCGTGCCACCCGCGCCCAGACCCGCCGATCTCGTCCTCCGCAACGGCCAGGTCCTCACCCTGGACGCCGCCTTCCGTACCGCCGAGGCGGTCGCCGTGCGCGACGGCGTCATCGCCGCCACCGGGACCACCGCCGAGCTGCGCCCGCTGATCGGGCCGCGCACGGAGGTGGTCGACCTCGCGGGCGGCACCGTCCTCCCCGGCATCAACGACTCCCACCTGCACGGCTGCGCGTTCGGCGCCACCCGCCCGCCGCTCGCCGTCGACGTCTCGCCCTCCGCCGTCACCTCGATCGCCGGCATCCGGGACGCCGTACGCGCACAGGCGGACCGGCAGCCGCCGGGCTCCTGGATCTTCGGCAACGGGTGGGACGTCGGCTACCTCGACGAGTGCCGCGCGGACGGCACCCGCACGCCCACCCGCTGGGACCTGGACGAGGTGTCCCCCGACCATCCGGTCCTCCTGTACGAGTTCTCCGGGCACACCGCCTGGCTCAACTCCCGCGCCCTGGAGTCGGCGGGCCTCACCCCGGCCACCGAGGCGCCGCCCGGCGGCGTCATCGAGCGGCGGCCCGACGGCGCGCTCACCGGCATCCTCCGCGAGAGCGCCCAGGAACTGGTCAACACCGTCATCCCGCCCATGACCGACGCGGCCCGCGAGGCGGCGATCCGCGCCGCGATCGACGTCTGCCACGCCCAGGGCATCACCAGCTTCACCGAGCCCGGGCTGGGGCCCGGCGGCAAGAGCCTCTTCCTCGGGTCCGCCGACACCGCGACGCTGAAGGTGTACGCGCGGATGGCGCGCGCGGGCGAACTCCGCGCCCGTGTCGGCGTGCTGCTCCTGCCCCTCGAAATGGGCGGCGCCGCCGCCGACCTCACCGACCGGCTGGCCGCACTCGACGGGATCTGCGACGGCGCCGACCCCCGTCTCCTCTCCGTCCTCGGCGTCAAGCTCTTCGCCGACGGGGTGCCGCCCAGCCGTACGGCCTGGATGAGTGAGGAGTACGCGAACGGCGGCGGCCGCGGCAGCCTCTGCCTGCACGGCCACACCGACGGACAGCGCGTCGAGGAACTGTCGTCGATCGTCCGGCAGGCGCACCGCCTCGGACACCAGCTCGGGGTCCACATCACCGGGGACGCCGGCATCGACGCGGTCGTGGACGCCTTCGCCGCCGCCCAGCTCGACCACCCCCGGCCGGACGCCCGGCACTACATCATCCACGGCGACTTCGCCTCGCCCCGTGCCCTGGCCACCCTCGCCGCACACGGCTGGGGCGCCAACATGAACCCGGGCGTCAAGGATGCCGTCGCGGACCTGATGGACGGCGTCGTCGGCCCGGAACGCTCGGCGTACCAGTGGCCCGTACGCAGCGCGGTGGACGCCGGCATACCCGTCACCGCCAGCTCCGACGCGCCGATCACGTACCCCGACTGGCGCGCGGGCGTCTCCTCCATGCTCCTCCGCCGCTCCAAGGCCACCGGCCGCCCCAGCGGCCCCGACCAGTGCGTCGACCTGCGGACGGCCTTGCGCGCCTACACCACCCACGCGGCCCGCCAGGACTTCGCCGAGTCCTGGAAGGGCTCACTGGAACCCGGCAAGGCCGCCGACCTCTGCGTACTCGACGGCGTCCTCCTCCGCACACCCCCGGAGGACATACCGGCCCTCCCGGTCACCATGACCGTCTTCAACGGCGAAGTCGTCCACGACTCCCGCTGACCGCCTCGCGGCAGCAACCAGCAGACAAGACAGGCAAGGCAGATGAGGCAGACAAGGAGGCCGTGATGGGGCAGCTGCCCGTCGTCACGCTCGACAGCAGTCATGCGGACTGGATACGCACCGCCGGGAGGCTCGTGCCGCCGGTGCGGCATCGGATCGGGGGGCGGGAGGAGGACGGGTCCGGGGCGGTGTTCCGGGTCGTCTCGCCGCGGGACGGTACGACGCTCGCCGAGGTCACCGATGCCGGGGAGAAGGAGGTGGACCTGGCCGTCGCCGCGGCGCGGCGGGCCTTCGACTCGGGGCCCTGGCCGCGGCTCGCGCCGGCCGACCGGGGCCGCGCCCTGCTGCGGATCGCCGATCTGGTCGAGGAGCACCGCTCCGAAATCGCGGCACTGATCTCGCTGGAGAACGGCAAGCCCGTCGCCGAGTCGTACGGCATCGAACTCCGCGCCGTCGCCGGTACGTTCCGCTGGTACGGGCAGCTCGCGGACAAGCTGCACGACGAAGTGCCGCACACCGACCCCGGCGCGCTGGCGCTCGTCACGCGCGAGCCGGCGGGCGTGGTCGGCGCCGTCGTACCGTGGAACTTCCCGCTCACGCTCGCCGCCTGGAAGATCGCCCCGGCGCTCGCCGCCGGCTGCACCGCCGTGCTCAAGCCCTCCGAACTGACGCCACTCTCCGCGCTGTTGCTCGCGCGGCTCGTCGACGAGGCGCTGACGGAGGCGGGGGTGCCGCCCGGAGTGCTCAACGTCGTCGCGGGCGACGGGCCCACCGCGGGCCGCGCGCTCGGACTGCACCCGGACGTCGACGTGCTGGCCTTCACCGGCTCCACCGCCGTCGGCCGCCACTACCTGCGGTACGCGGCCGACTCCAACCTCAAGCGGGTCTGGCTGGAGCTGGGCGGCAAGTCGCCCAACATCGTGCTGCCGGACGCCCCGGACCTGGCCGCCGCCGCGGCCACCGCCGCCTGGGGGATCTTCTTCAACCAGGGCGAGATGTGCACCGCGCCGTCCCGGCTGCTCGTGCACGCCTCGGTCGCGGAGGAGGTCACCGAGGCCGTCGTCGCGCGCGCCGAAGCGCTGCGGGTCGGCGATCCGCTGGACCCGGCGACGGAGATGGGCGCGCTGGCGGGGGCGGCCCGGCTGGACGCCGTGGGACGGCACATCGACGCGGGCCGCGCGGCCGGTGCCCGGCTCCGTACCGGCGGTACGCCACTCGACCCGGCGCCCGTGTCCGGCGGTACGTACCTCCGGCCCACCGTCTTCGACCGGGTCACGCCGGACATGGCGCTCGCCCGCGAGGAGATCTTCGGCCCGGTGCTGTCGGTGTTGACCTTCGACACCGTCGAGGAGGCGGTGGCGCTGGCCAACGACACCGCGTACGGCCTCGCGGCGGGCCTGTGGACCGGCTCGCTGTCCACCGCGCACACCGTCTCGCGCGCGCTGCGCGCCGGCACGGTCTGGGTCAACTGCTACGAGGAGGGCGACCTCACCGTCCCCTTCGGCGGCTACAAGCAGTCCGGGAACGGCCGCGACAAGTCGGCGCACGCGCTGGAGAAATACACCGAACTCAAGACCACCTGGATCCAGTTGTGAACGCCGCACCCTCTGTCGGCACCAGTATCGGAGCCCGGCCGCTGATCGCGCTGCCGCAACGGTTCTCCGCCACCACGTCCGCGCTCCGCTACGAGGCCGTCGTCACCGCGCGGGCGCTGGCCGACGCCGTGCTGCGGGCCGGCGGCGAGCCGTTCATGATGCACCCGTACGCGCCCGAGGGGCGGGTGAGCGAGGCGGAGGTCGCGGGCCGGCTGGCGCGCTGCGACGGGGTGCTGCTGCCGGGCGGCGGGGACCTGACGCCGCGGCTCTACGCGGCGGCGGAAGCGCCGGTGCACGAGAGCGTGTACGACGTGGACGAGGAGCAGGACGCGTTCGACCTGGCGGTGGCCCGGCACGCCCTCGCGCGCGGCCTGCCCACGCTCGCCGTCTGCCGCGGACTGCAGGTCGTCAACGTGGCGCTGGGCGGCACGCTGCGCCAGGACATGGGCGGCCCGGACCGCGAGCACCGGCACGTGGTGCACCCCGTACGGCTGGCGGCCGGGTCGGCCGTGGCGCGAGCGACCGGCACGGAGCGGGTGGACGCGTCCTGCTACCACCACCAGTGCGTGGACCGGCTGGGCGAGGGACTGGTGGCAACCGGCCGGGCCGCCGACGGGACGATCGAGGCGCTGGAACTCCCGGGCGGTCAGGGCTGGTTCACCGCCGTCCAGTGGCACCCGGAGGACACCGCGGCGAAGGACCCGGCACAGCAGGGCCTGTTCGACGCGCTGGTGGCGGCCGCGACGCCGTGAAGGGCTACCCCCGCGCCCGCCGCCCGCTCCTCCGGGGCCTGGGGTCCGCGCCGTTCAGGAGGTCCAGGCGGCGTTGTTCGCCGTCTGTTTCCACTCGAACGACGATGCGGCGCAGGAGGTCGGCGAGTTGGCGGGCCTCGTCGTCGTTGAGGTCGTCGGTGACGAATGCCTCCTCGGCGTTGAACTGCGGGAAGATCTCCGCCATCAGCTCCTCGCCCGCCGGGGTGAGGGAGAGCAGCGCGAGCCGGCCGTCCGTCGGATGCCCGCTGCGCTCCATCAGGCCGCGGCTCTGGAGCGTACGGGCGACGCCGGTGAGCGTGCCCTTGGAGATGCCGGCCTCCTCGGCGACCCGCCGGGTCTCCATCTCGCCCCAGATCCACACCACCCACAGGACCACGAACGAGGTCCAGGTCAGCTCGGCGCCGCGCAGCACCGAGTTCTCGAAGTGCTGGCGGACCGCGGCGGCGGCCCGGTAGATGTTCCCCACCGCGGCCATCTGCGCGTGCCGGATGGGCGTGTCGCCGAGCTTGGCCTGTACCGCCTTCTCCGTGTCCCTGATGGAACGGTGACCGGTCACCACAGCATCTCCTTCGAACCCTCCTGGACCCCGGTGGTCCTGGACCCCGGCGGGCGGCGCGTCCCGCACCGGACCCGTCCGCACCCTTGCCGGGCTTCGTTTGCGGTCGTACGATCTGCGCACCCCGCTATTCGTACGGGCTCAAACGATATCGCGGTATCCCGCGACCCCGCGGCCTCCCCCACCCGCTCGCGCCCGTGCACCCGCACGCCTGCGCCGTACGCACGCGTCCCATCATCCCCGCCCCAGGAGCCCGGCATGGCCATCGACCCACGCCCTCCCGCAGCCCGCCCGGCGGACGCGGCACCGTCCGCGGCCCCGCGGCCCCGCATCGGCGTCCCCGGCATCGTCTTCTTCATCATCGCCGCCTCGGCGCCGCTCACCGTCGCCGCGGGCGGCATCCCGCAGTCCCTCGGCGTCACCGGCGTCCTCGGCATCCCGCTGCTCTACCTGCTGATCGCGCTGCTGCTGGCGGTCTTCAGCGCGGGCTACGCGGCGATGAGCCGGCACATCACCGGCGCCGGCGCCTTCTACGCCTACGCCGCGCACGGCATCGGCCGCACCGCGGGCGTCGCCGCCGCCTTCGTCGCGCTGGTCTCCTACAACGCCATGCAGGTCGGCATCGCCGGGCTCTTCGGCGCCACCACCGCCGACTTCCTGAAGGCCCGCACCGGCCTGGACGTCCCGTGGTGGGCCCTGGTGCTGGCGGCCACGGCACTGGTCGGGGCGCTCGGCTACCGGCGCATCGACGTGGGCATGAAGGTCCTCGCCGTACTCATCGTCATCGAGTCGGGGACCGTCCTCGTCTTCGACATCGCGCAGTTCGGCCACGCCCCGCAGGGCGTCTCGCTCGCCCCGCTGAGCTGGCACGCGGCCACCGACGGCGCGCTCGGCGTCGCCCTGTGCTGCATCTTCGCCGCCTTCATGGGCTTCGAGTCGGCGGCGCTCTACGGCGAGGAGTGCAAGGACCCGCGGCGCACCGTCGGCCGCGCCACCTACACCGCCGTCGCACTCATCGGCGTCTTCTACGCCGTCACGGCCTGGGCGATGATCAGCGGCGCCGGGGACGGGCACGCGGTGCGCTACGCCGCCACGCACGGCCCGGACATGATGTTCGCACTGGGCGCGGACAGCCCCGGCCCGCTCTTCTCCGACCTCGCGCAACTCTTCCTGATCACCTCCCTGATCGCCGCACTGCTCTCCTTCCACAACGCGGTGGCCCGCTACGTACGTTCCCTCGGCCGCGAAGGAGTGCTGCCGCGCGGGCTGGGTGCGCTGCACCCCCGGTACGGCTCGCCCGCGCGCGGCTCCCTCGCGCAGACCGCGGTGACGGTGGCCGTCACCGTCCTCTTCGCGCTGGCCGGGCGCGACCCGGTGGACGACGTCTTCACCTGGCTCACCAACCTCGGCGCGCTGGGCGTCATCCTGTTGCTGCTCGTCACGTCGGTGGCGGTGATCTGCTACTTCGCACGCCGGGGCAGGAGCCGTACGGACGAGGGGCGGAGCGGCAGCCGTACGGAGGAGCGGCGTGCCACCGACCGTACGGACGAGGGGCTGTGGCAGCGGCTGATCGCCCCTGCGCTCTCCGCCGTCGCGCTCGCCGTGATCTTCTACCTCGCGCTCACCAACTTCAGCGTCCAGCTGGGCGTCGGCCCCGGCAATCCGCTGCGCTGGATCCTGCCCTGCCTGGTGCTCGTGGCCGCCGTCCTGGGCACCGCCTGGGCCCGCTACCTGCGCGTCGCCCGTCCCGACGCGTACGTCGCCATCGGCACCTGCGCGACGGACGACACCCCCTGACCGACCACTGACCGACCACCCACTCTGCCCCCTTCTCCCCGTCGCCTCTTCCGAGGAGCCGCCTCATGCCCGGACAGCCCGTCTCCCGCCGTCGTCTGCTCTCCGCGACCGGCGCCGCCACGCTCGCCGGCGGGGCCGCGGCGCTGGGCCCGGCCACCGCGGCAGCGGCCGCGGCGCCACGGATCCGCCCGCTCGACGGTCCCCGCCTCGTCCTGCTCGGTACCGCGGCGGGCCCGCCCCCGGAGGCGTCCCGCCGCGGCATCGCCAGCGCCCTCGTCGTGGACGGCCGTACGTACGTGATCGACTGCGGCCGCTCGGCGGTGACGCAGTACGGGCTGGCCGGGCTGAAGCTGGCCGATCTGAAGGCGATCTTCCTGACGCATCTGCACGCCGATCACATCGCGGATTACTACAACTTCTTCCTCCTCGGCGCGCAGCTCTCCAACGACGAGGACGACCTGATCACGAAGCCGGTGGACGTGTACGGGCCCGGTCCGGCCGGTGCCCTGCCGCCCGCCTTCGACCACGACGGCGACCCGCCGGTCGTCGCCCCGCACCACCCCACGCCGGGTCTGAAGCGGCTGACGGAGAAGCAGATCGAGGCGTTCGCGTACAGCACCAACGTCTTCCTCCGGGACTCCGGCATCGCGGACCCCCGGACCCTGATCCGTACCCACGAGATCGAGCTGCCGGAGGGTACGGGCGCGCATCCGCTCGGCCCGACCGCGCCGCCGATGGAGCCTTTCGAGGTGGCGGACGACGGGACGGTGCGGGTGACGGCGATCCTGGTGGACCACGGCCCGGTGTTCCCGTCGTACGCGTTCCGGTTCGACACCGCGCACGGGTCGGTGGTCTTCTCCGGCGACACGGTGAAGCACGACAACGTCGTACGCCTCGCAAGGGGCGCCGACCTCCTCGTGCACGAGGTGATGGACGCGGACTTCTACCGCAAGGCCGGACTGCCGCCGGCGTACCTGGACCACATGCTGCAGTCACACACGGACGTCACGGAGGTCGGCCCGATCGCCGAACGGGCGGGCGTGGACACCCTCGTCCTGAGCCACATCTGCCCCGCCGACCCGAAGGCCGTCTCCTCGGCGCAGTGGCGCCGCCGCGCGGGCAAGGGCTTCTCGGGCCGCGTCGTCGCGGGCGAGGACCTCCAGCAGATACCGCTGCGGAGGCGGTAGGGCAGCGCCCCGGGGCCGTCAGCCCCCCGAGGTGTCCAGTTCCGCGTCCGCGCTCACGCCCGTGCAGTCGTACGGGTCGTTCAGCCAGCCGTCCGGGAGGACGACCTTGTTGCGGCCCGAGGTGCGGCCGCGGGGGCCGTCGGCGCCGGTGGGCCAGGGCTGGTCGAGGTCCAGTGCGGAGAGGTGGTCGGCCAGCTCGCCCAGGGAGGAGGAGACGGCCAGCTTGCGGCGCATCTCGGAGCCGACCGAGAAGCCCTTGGTGTACCAGGCCACGTGCTTGCGGAAGTCGATCACGCCGCGGGCCTCGTCGCCCAGCCACTCGCCGAGGAGGGTGGCGTGCCGGAGCATGACGTCCGCGACCTCCTTCATGGTCGGCCGGGCGTAATCCTCGGGCCGGTCCTCGAAGGCGGCGACCAGGTCGCCGAAGAGCCAGGGGCGGCCCAGGCAGCCGCGGCCGACGACGACGCCGTCGCAGCCGGTCTCGCGCATCATCCGCTTCGCGTCGTCGGCGGACCAGATGTCGCCGTTGCCGAGCACGGGGATGTCACTGATCGCGCCGACGTGCTCCTTCAGGCGGGCGATGGTGTCCCAGTCGGCGGTGCCGCTGTAGTGCTGGGCGGCGGTGCGGCCGTGCAGCGCGACGGCGGTGATGCCCTCCTCGACGGCGATCCGGCCCGCGTCGAGGTAGGTGAGGTGGTCGTCGTCGATGCCCTTGCGCATCTTGATCGTGACGGGCAGCGAGCCGGCGTTGCCGACCGCCTCGCGCAGGATGGCGCGGAGCAGGTTCCGCTTGTACGGGAGGGCCGAGCCGCCGCCCTTGCGGGTCACCTTCGGGACGGGGCAGCCGAAGTTCAGGTCGATGTGGTCGGCCAGGTCCTCTTCCGCGATCATGCGGACGGCCTTGCCGACGGTGTCCGGGTCGACGCCGTACAGCTGGATCGAGCGCGGCTTCTCGCTCGCGTCGAAGTGGATCAGCTGCATGGTCTTCTCGTTGCGCTCGACCAGCGCCCGCGTGGTGATCATCTCGCTGACGAAGAGACCCTTGCCGCCCGAGAACTCCCGGCACAGGGTCCGGAAGGGCGCGTTGGTGATCCCGGCCATCGGCGCGAGGACCACCGGGGGCTGCACAGTGTGCGGGCCGATCTGCAGCGACGACATCTGAAGCGGGTTCCTTCGACGGGTACGGATTTCGACGTACGGGGGCGGGTGCGGTCTCCCATTGTCCCGCACGTGGCGGGTGCGCCGTACGCGCGCTCCCCGGAGGGCCGGTACGGGCCGCTCCGGGAGCCCGGTACCGCTACTCGTTGTAACGTTCAACCATGCCCGAGCTCAGCCACCGGCGGCGGATGCTGGTGCTGGCGATCTGCTGCATGAGCCTGCTGATCGTCAGCCTGGACAACACCGTCCTGAACGTCGCCCTGCCCTCCCTCCGCCAGGATCTGCACGCCTCCGTGTCCGGCATGCAGTGGACGATCGACGCCTACACCCTCGTGCTGGCGTCGCTGCTGATGCTGGCCGGCTCCACGGCGGACCGGCTCGGCCGCCGCCGGGTGTTCCAGGTGGGGCTGATCGTCTTCACCCTGGGTTCGCTGCTGTGCAGTCTCGCGCCGAGCCTGTCGTGGCTGGTGGCGTTCCGGATGGTGCAGGCGGTGGGCGGCTCGATGCTCAACCCCGTGGCGATGTCGATCATCACCAACACCTTCACCGAGCCGCGCGAACGGGCCCGCGCGATCGGCGTGTGGGGCGGCGTGGTCGGCCTCAGCATGGCCGCGGGGCCGGTGGTCGGCGGGCTGCTCGTGGAGGCCGTGGACTGGCGGGCGATCTTCTGGATCAACGTCCCCATCGGGCTGCTCGCGCTCTTCCTGACCATGCGCTACGTCCCGCACTCCCGCGCGCCCCACCCGCGCCGCCCCGACCCCGTGGGCCAGGTGCTGGTCATCCTGCTGCTCGGCTCCCTGACGTACGCGATCATCGAGGCGCCCGAGTCGGGCTGGGGCTCGCCGCTGATCATGGGCTGCAGCGCGCTGGCCGTCCTGTCGCTCGCCGGGCTGATCGGGTACGAGCGGCGGCGCACCGAGCCGCTGATCGAGCTGCGCTTCTTCCGCAGCGCCCCGTTCAGCGGCGCGACCGTGATCGCCGTGAGCGCGTTCGCGGCGCTCGGCGGCTTCCTCTTCGTCAACACCCTCTACCTCCAGGACGTCCGCGGCCTCTCGGCGCTGCACGCGGGCCTGTACATGCTGCCGATGGCGGCCATGACGCTGGTCTTCGCGCCGCTGTCGGGGCGGCTGGTGGGGGCCCGCGGGCCGCGCCTGTCGCTGCTGCTGGCCGGTGCGGGGATGGTGATCAGCGGCGTCCTCTTCGCCGGCTTCCGGGCGGAGGACAGCACCCCGCTGCTCTTCACCGGGTACGTGCTCTTCGGCATCGGCTTCGGCCTGGTGAACGCGCCGATCACCAATACCGCGGTGTCCGGGATGCCGCGGGCGCAGGCCGGGGTCGCGGCGGCGGTGGCGTCCACCAGCCGCCAGGTGGGCCAGTCGCTGGGCGTGGCCGTGATCGGGGCCGTGCTGGCGAGCGGCGGCGCTGCCGCCACCACCGGCGCCTTCGCGGAGGCGAGCCGCCCGGCCTGGTGGGTCATCACCGGCTGCGGCGTGGCCGTGCTCCTCGTCGGCGCCCTGACCAGCGGAAACTGGGCCCGCGAAACGGCCCGCCGCGCCGCCCGGCAGTTGGAGGGCGCGGCGGACGGCGGTCCCGCGGCCGCGGCGGAGGCGGGCGACCGCAGCGCGGGGAAGCGGCACTGACGGGCTCGGGCCGCACGAGCAGGGAGCGGGCGGTCGGGCCGCCGTACCGGTGCCGGTGCGGCGGCCCGACCGCTGTCAGCGGTCTGTCAGTCCCGGGCAGGATCGTGGAGGTCCAGGGCGGAATCCGGGTGCGGGGAGCAGGATGATGTGGACACAGTGCATCGAGCCACGGCCGTTCGCGACGCGACGGCTCGTCTGCTTCCCGCACGCCGGGGGCTCCCCGTACTTCTTCCGTACTTGGGGCAAGGCGCTGAGCGGCTACGAGGTGCACGCGGTGTGCTATCCGGGCCGTGCCGAGCGCATCGCCGAGCCGCCGGCCGCCGACCTCGCGTCGATGGCCCGCGAGATCGCCGCGGCGATGGCCCCGTCGGCGGCCGAGCGGCCGACGTCGTTCTTCGGGCACAGCATGGGGGCGATCGTCGCCTACGAGGTGGCCTGCGCGCTGGAGGAAGCGGGCCACCCCATCGAGCATCTCTTCGCATCTGCCGCACGGGCGCCGCAGCTGCTGCGGGCGACGCCCGACACGGCCGCGGCCTGGGACGACGAGGCGATCATCGGCAAGCTGGTGGAGCTGGGCGGCACCGACGCCGAACTGCTGCACAATCCGGCCTTCGTGGACCTGGTGCTGCCCTACATCGGCGCCGACTTCCGCATGCTCGCCGGCTACGAGTCCGGGCGACGGGCTCCGCTGCGGTGCCCCGTCACCGCGCTGGTGGGGCGGGCGGACCCGCAGGTGGGCTCCGACGGGGTCGCGGCGTGGCGGGAGACGACCCGAGGGGAGTTCCGCATGCGGACGCTCCCCGGGGACCACTTCTACCTGGCCGCCGAGCCGCCCTTCGACATCATCGAAGCGGCCGCCGGGGAGCAGTGAGCTGCTGCTCCCGGTACATCTCGGCCAGCAGGAAGGCCAGGTCGAGCGACTGGGTGTGGTTCAGGCGGGGGTCGCAGGCCGTCTCGTAGCGGTGGTGCAGGTCCTCGGCCAGTACGGCGTTGCCGCCGCCGACGCACTCGGTCACGTCGTCGCCGGTGAGCTCGACGTGCACCCCGCCGGGATGCGTACCCAGGGCCCGGTGCACCTCCATGAAACCGCGGACCTCGTCGAGGATCGCGTCGAAGCGGCGGGTCTTGTGACCGCTGGGCGCGGTGATGGTGTTGCCGTGCATCGGATCGCTGACCCAGCAGACCGTGGCACCCTCGGCGGTGACCTTCTCCACGAGGACGGGGAGCACGTCGCGGACCCGGTCGGCGCCGGCGCGGACCACGAAAGTCAGCCGGCCCGGTTCGCGGCACGGGTCGAGCCGGTCGATGAGACCGAGGGCGGTGTCCGGGGTGGTGGCCGGGCCGAGTTTGACGGCGATGGGGTTGTCGATGGTCGAGAAGTACTCGACGTGCGCGCCCTTCAGGTCCCGGGTCCGCTCACCGATCCACAGCAGGTGGCCGCTGGTGGCGTAGGTCCGCCCGGACTCCGGCTCGGTGCGGGTCAGCGCCGCCTCGTAGTCGAGCAGGAGGCCTTCGTGTCCGACGTAGAACTCGGCGGTGCCCAGTTCGCCGGTGTCGACGCCGCAGGCCTGCATGAAGGCGAGGCTGCGGTCGATCTCGCGAGCGAGCGCCTCGTAGCGCTCGCCGGCCCGCGAGTCGGCGACGAAGCCGCGGTTCCAGTCGTGCACCTGCCGCAGGTCGGCGAAGCCGCCGGTGGTGAGGGCGCGGACCAGGTTGAGCGTCATCACGGAGCTCTCGTACATCCGCCGCATGCGCCGCGGGTCGGGGCGGCGGGCCTCGGCCGTGAAGGCCACGGCGTTCACCGCGTCGCCGCGGTAGGAGGGCAGCTCGCGGCCGTCCCGGCGCTCGACCGGGCTGGAGCGGGGCTTGGCGTACTGGCCCGCCATCCGGCCGACCTTGACGACGGGCAGGGCGGTCGCGTGGGTGAGCACCACCGCCATCTGCAGCAGCGTCTTGAGCTTGCCGCGGATCGCGTCGGCGGTCACCCGGTCGAAGGTTTCGGCGCAGTCACCGCCCTGGAGGAGTACGGCCTCCCCGCGGGCGACGGCGGCCATCCGGCGGCGCAGCGCGTCGCATTCGTCGGCGAAGACCAGCGGCGGTGCGTCGGCCAGCCATCCGGTCACCGCGCGCACCTCCGCGCCGTCGGGCCAGTCCGGTTGCTGTGCCGCCGGGAATTCCCTCCAGGAATGGGTGACAGAATTCTGCATTGCGGTTCCCCCTTCGCTATTTGCGAGCGCCGACGCGCTGCCGGTCGGCGGACCACCGGCCGCCGAAATGGAGCGGGGCGGTAAGGCTCAGCTCAATGCACCCGGCGGACGCGGGTCAAGGAATTCTGGCGTGGTCCGTACGCGGGACGGGGAATTGGTCCGCCGCGGAAATCGGGACCGTGCCGCGCACACCTCCGGGTGGCCCGGGCCGGCGCGCCGCTCACCTGAGAAGCCGGGCCTCCCCCAGCGCGCGCACGGCCTCCGCCAGTCCGGAGCGCGGCAGATGGGCGTGGCCGACGACCAGAGCGGGCCGGTCCCGCCGCGGGCGCACCTGGAAGGCCGCGCCGCCGCGCACCAGGACGGAGCGGCGCAGCGCCCCGGCCACCAGCGCCGCCTCGTCGACGTGCCGGGGCAGCCGTACGTACGCGTGCAGCCCCGCGGCGCGGCCGACGACCTCGGCGCCCGGCAGGTGTTTGCGGACCGCTTCCACCAGCGTGTCGCGGCGGCTGCGGCACTGGGAGTTGAGCCGGCGCAGGTGGCGGTCGAAGAGCCCGCTGCGCAGCATCTCTGCGAAGGCCAGCTGAGTGAGGCTCTCGGTGCCCAGGTCGTGCCGGGCGCGGGCTCTCAGCAGGCGGTCGAGCAGCTCGGCGGGTGCGGCCAGCCAGCCCAGACGCAGGCCGGGCGCGAGCGCCTTGCTGGCGGTGCCGGCGTACACCACGTGCTCGGGGGCGAGGCGCTGCAGGGCCAGCGGGCGGGTGCCGCGCTCGTACCAGAGGCCGCCGTCGTAGTCGTCCTCGATGATCAGGCCGCCGGTGTCGCGGGCCCAGCGGACCAGCGCCTCGCGGCGGCGCGCCGACAGGGTGACGCCGGTGGGGAACTGATGGGCGGGGGTGACCAGCACGGCCCGCGCCCCGGAGACGGCCAGCGCCGCGACGTCGATGCCCTCGTCGTCGACGGGCACCGGGACGGTGTGCAGGCCGCTCTCCCGGACGAACTGCCGCTGCCCCGGGTGCCCGGGGTCCTCGATGGCGAGGGCGTTCACCCCCTCCTCCCGCAGGACCGTGCAGAGCAGCCCGAGCGCCTGGGCGAACCCTGCCACCACCATCACCTGCTCGGCGGCGGCCCGCACCCCGCGCGCCCGCCCCAGGTAGCGGGCGAGTTCGATGCGCAGTCCCGGCTCGCCGGCCAGCGGCGGGTAGTCGTGGTCCGCGGGGGCGGCCGACTGCAGGACGCGCTGGTAGCAGCCGAGCCACTCGCGGCGCGGGAAGGCGGGGACGTTGTGCCCTCCGGTGCGCAGGTCCCAGCGGGCGGCCGGCACCTGCCCCTCGTCGAGCAGGGCGGGCACGACGGGCTGGGTGGCCAGGTGGCCGACGACGCGGGTGCCGGCGCCCTGCGTCGCCTCCAGGTATCCCTCGGCGACCAGCTGTCCGTACGCCTCGACGACGACGCTGCGCGAGACGTCCAGGTCGTCGGCGAGCCGGCGGCTGGCGGGCAGCCGGGTACCCGGCTGCAGAATGCCGTCCGCAATTTCCCTCTTGATGAAGCGCTGGATCTGGGCGGTCAGGGAGAGTTCGGAATCCCTGACCACTTCGACGGCCATATGGAGGGCCACACGCTTTCTCCTTCCGAATTGGACCGTACAGCTCTGCTTGCATTGGTCTGGAACGCGGCCGCGCCGCTTCGCACACTGAACGGAGTCACAGCCCGTGGTGCCGCCCGAGGAGAATTCCCGTGACCACCGAACAGATCTGCAGCTGGCCGGAATTGCTGAATGCATTGCTCGACCGGAAGGACCTGTCCACGCGGGAGACCGAATGGGCCATGGACCAGGTGATGGCCGGCAGCGCGGGCCCGGTCCGGCTGGCCGGGCTCCTGGTGGCGCTGCGCGCCAAAGGAGAGACCGTCGAGGAGATCGAGGGCCTCGTGCGGGCGATGGGCCGGCACGCGGTGCCACTGGAGGTGCCGGGCCCCGCGCTGGACATCGTGGGCACCGGCGGCGACGGCTCGAACAGCGTGAACATCTCCACGATGTCGGCAGTGGTGGCCGCCGGCGCGGGTGCCAGGGTCGTCAAGCACGGCAACCGCTCCGCCTCCTCCGCCTGCGGCTCCGCCGACGTGCTGCAGGAGCTGGGGGTGGCGTTGGAACTGCCCTCCACCGCGGTCGCGGAGGTGGCCGAGGAGACCGGTATCACCTTCTGCTTCGCTCCGGTGTTCCACCCCGCGATGCGGCATGCGGCCGCGCCGCGCCGGGAGCTGGGTGTCCGCACCGTCTTCAACGCGCTGGGACCGCTGGCCAACCCGGCCTCGCCCGCGGCGCTGGCGATCGGCGTCGCGGACCGGCGGCTGGCGCCGCTGATCGCCGGGGTGCTGTCCCGCCGCGGGGTCTCGGCCCTGGTGTTCCGGGGCGACGACGGGATGGACGAACTGACGGTCACCACAACCTCCACGGTCTGGTCGGTGAGCGGCTCCGGCGTGCGCACCGAGGTCTTCGATCCGCGGGACCTCGGCATCCCGCTCGCGGCGCCCGACGCACTGCGTGGCGGGGACCGCGCCCACAACGCCCGGGTGGCACGCGAGGTGTTCGCGGGGGCGCGCGGGCCGGTGCGGGACGCGGTGCTGCTGTCGGCGGCGGCCGGGCTGGCGGCGCTCGCCCCGGAGGACCGGCCGGTCACCGAGCGGCTGGCGGCCGGGCTGGCGCGCGCCGCGGACGCCGTCGACTCCGGTGCGGCGGCGGCCGTCATGGAGCGGTGGGCTGCGGTGTCCACGAAGCGAGCCGCTGAACCGGCCCGCTAGTGGGGCGCGGCGGCGTCGTGACGGCCCGCCGCGAGCAGGTCGCCGACCGCGGCGCGCGGTCGCCCGCCGGTCACCAGCGCCTCGCCGACCAGGACCGCGTCCGCACCGTGCGCCGCGTACGCCGCGACGTCCCGCGGCCCGCGCACCCCGGACTCGGCGATCTTCACCACGCCGGCCGGGAGATGGGGCGCGACCCGCGCGAACGTGGCACGGTCCACGGTGAGGGTGCGCAGGTCGCGGGTGTTGACGCCGACCACCGTGGCCCCGGCGGCCAGTGCCCGCTCCGCCTCCGCCGCGTCGTGCACCTCGACCAGCGGCGTCAGCCCTGCCGCCGCCGCAGTGGTCACGAGGTCGGCGAGCAGCGGCTGTTCGAGCGCGGCGACGATGAGCAGGGCCAGGTCGGCGCCGTGCGCCCGCGCCTCCCACAGCTGGTAGGGCGTGACGATGAAGTCCTTGCGCAGGAGGGGGACGCCGACCCGCGCACGGACCGCGTCCAGGTCGTCCAGGGAGCCGCCGAAGCGGTGCCGCTCGGTGAGCACGCTGATCGCGGTGGCGCCGCCCGCCTCGTAGTCGGCGGCGAGCGCGGCCGGGTCGCCGATCTCGGCGAGCGGCCCCTTGGAGGGGCTGGCCCGCTTCACTTCGGCGATGACGGACGTGCCGCCACCGGTTCGGAGCAGGGCGGCACAGTCCTTCGCGGGGCCGGCCGCCGCCGCCCGCTCCCGCAGCTCCCGCTCCGGTATGCGTGCCTGCCTTGCCCGCAGATCGGCGCGGACCCCTTCGATGATGTCGTCGAGCACGTTCACGGCGGTGCCTCCCTCGCGCCGCCCGGGCTCCGGTGCGGCCGGCGGATTCGGCCGGCCGGAGAACGGCGCTGTCGGTTGTGAACCATAAGGACGGCGGAAGGGCCCGGCCACGTCCTTAAGTGTTCGACGAAAATCACAGGTGACCAGCGGTTTCGCGGCCTCGGTGACCGCATGGTGGGATGTCAGTTCGCTGTCAGCGCGCGGCGGCAAGCTGGCCCTGCCGTATGTCCGCGAGCCTCAGGAGAGCGCAGTGCCGGTCGACCGGAGCCACCTCATCGATCCGAGCCGTATAGAAGGCGTCAACGCGCACGAGACGTCCTTCCTCTACGACGAGATCTTCACCCGCAGCTCCTACCTCCCCGACGGGATGTCGCTGCCGAGCGATGCCGTGGTGTTCGACGTGGGCGCGAACATCGGTGTGTTCGCGCTCTTCGCGCACGCCGTCTGCCCGGACGCGACGGTCTACGCGTTCGAGCCGCTGCCGCCGGTCTTCGAGAAGCTGCGGCACAACACGTCCGTGTACGGCGTGCCGGCGCACCTTTTCCCGTACGCGCTCGGCGACGCCGAGGGCGAGGTCGACTTCACCTTCTACCCCGGCTACACCACGATGTCGGCCACCTCGTCCCACGCGGCCACCGAGGCCGACAGGGAATTCATCAAGCGGCAGGTGTCCGACGCGGCGCGGGAGGACCTCGGCGACGCCGCGGAACTCCTCGACGAGATGCTGGAGTACCGGTTCCGCGAGGTGCCGTACGTGTGCCGGACCCGACGCCTCTCGGACGTCATCGCGGAGCAGGGCGTGACCCGTATCGACCTGCTGAAGGTGGACGTCCAGCGCGCCGAGGCCGATGTCCTGCGCGGCCTCGACGAGGCCCACTGGCCGCTGGTCCGCCGGATCGCCCTGGAGGTGCACGACGAGCCGGGAACCCCGACCGAAGGGCGGCTCGCACTGCTGAGCGACGAGCTGCGGCGCCGCGGGTTCGAGGTGCCGCCGCCGGCCGGTGACGGCCTGGTGGAGTCCGGACGCCACTCCGTCTTCGCGACCCGGCCGGGCAGCAGCGCTGCCTGAAGGGCGGGAGCGCTGCCTGAAGGGCGGGAGCGCTGCCTGAAGGGCGGGAGCGCTGCCTGAAGGGCGGAGCCGCCGGGGCGGGCCGCGGTACTCACGGCCCACCCCGGCGGCTCCGCCCGGGCCGGAGGGCTCGGGCGCCGGCCTCAGGTCATGGAGACGACGATCCGGCGCGGCCCGGTGAAGGCCTCGCGGCCGTGCAGCACCGACATATTGGCGACGATCATGATGTCGCCGGCCTGCCAGGGCTCGACGAGCCGGTTGCGCCGCGCCACCGCGCGCACGTGGTCCAGGTCCTCGTCGGGGATGGGGCTGCCGTCTCCGTACGTCACCCAGTGCGGCAGGTCGTCCACGCTGCCGATCAGCGACAGCAGCGTCGCGCCCTCGTCCTCCGGCAGGTTCGACGGGTGCCACTGATCGGCCTGGTTGAACCACACGTCGCGGCCGGTGAGCGGGTTGCGCCGGATACCGGGCCGGTGCTGGGCGACCCGCAGGCCGCCCTCGGGCGTCCACCGGAAGTCCGCCTCGGAGGCGGTCAGGAACTCCTCGGCCACCGTGCGGTCCGTGGTCTCGAAGGTGTCCTGCCAGGACTTGCCGAGCCCGGCGCCGCCGTGCAGGTGCTGCCGGTAGACCACCCCGGACGCGAACCGCTCCCGCACCCGCGGGTCCAGGTCCGCGAGCAGCGCATGCCCGTCGCACACCGGGGTGGCGCCGCCGGTCTCCGCGGCCACCAGACAGCCGAAGAACAGCCGGCTGGGCCAGCGGTGCGCGTAGGACATCTCGTTGTGCAGCGAGATCTCGAAGCGCGCCGGGTATTCCGTGGAGGTGAAGACACCGTCGGCGACGGTCACGCGCGGGGTGTTGCCGCCGCGGTAGCTGTCGATCAGCGGGTCGCCGAAGGCGGAGACGGCGTGATGAAACGCGCCGGAGTCGGCGATGCCGAGCCCCCGGACCAGTACGGCGCCGAATTGGCCCAGCGCCTCCTCGACCCGGTGTCGCACCGCGCCCCGCCGCTCCCCGTCCCAGTCCGCCATCGGCTCCTCGGCGTGCAGGACGGCCAGGGTGGTGCCGCCTGCCGTACGTCTCTCGGCTCGCATGTCAGGCCGTCACCTCCCCGGCCGGCTCGGCGGTGAGCGCGACCGGCAGGCCGCTGTAGCCGTGGACGAAGTTGGAGTACAGGCGCTGGGCGCTGCCCGCCAGCCGGATCTCGGCGACCGACGTGCGCAGCGCCTCGACCATCGCGTTCACGTGCACCCGGCCGAGGAAGGCGCCGAGGCAGAAGTGCGGTCCGTGCCCGAACGCCACGTGCTTGTTGGGCGTACGGCCGATGTCGAAGGCGAACGGGTCGGGAAAGACGTCCTCGTCGAAGTTGGCCGAGCTGTTCCACAGGGTCACCACGTCGCCGGCCTTGACGACCCGGTCGCGTACGGGCACGTCCACGAGCGCGCGGCGCCCGAAGTGCATGGCCGGGGTGGTCCAGCGCAGCACCTCCTCGGTGGCGCTGTCCGCGCCGGCTTCGCCGGTCTTCAGCCTCCGCCACTGCTCGGGGTTCTCGGCGAAGGCGATGAGGCCGCCGATGGACGACATCCGGCTCGACTCGTCGCCGCCGAGGATGAGGCTGTAGCAGTTGAAGACGATCTCGTCCTCGGAGAGCGGCTCGCCGTCCACGGTGGCCGTGGCCAGGGCGCTGATGACGTCTTCGCCGGGGTTCCGGCGGCGCTCGGCGGCCAGCTCGGAGAAGTAGAGCAGGATCTCGTTCCGCGCCATCACCTCCTCGAACATGCTGTCGTCCGAGCTGTGCCGGGAGAGGGTCTTGGTGTTCCACTCGACCAGCCGCTCGCGGTCGGCGGCCGGCACGTCCATCAGGTCGCCGATCGTATTGATCGGGATGTGGTCGGCGACGTCGGTGACGAAGTCCAGCTCGCCCCGGTCCAGCGCCTGGGCGACCAGCTCGCGGGTGCGGCGGTGCACGCCGGCCACGACCGGCTCCAGGACCCGCGGCGAGAAGGACTTGAGCATCAGGTTGCGGATCTCGCGGTGCCGCGGCCCGTCGGTGACGGCGAGCATCTTGCGGGAGGCGGAGTCCTCGCCCTGCAGCAGGGTCGCGAGGACGTTGCCGCGCTCGGAGGTGAACCGCTTGTTGTCCCGGTAGATGTCCACCGCGTCCTGGTACTTGGAGATCACCCAGAAGCCGGGGACCGGCGCGTCGGCCGGGTGCCAGTGGACCGGGCTCTCGGCACGGAACCGCCGCCACATGGCGTGCGGGTCGACGTCCAGGAACGTCTGCGGGTCGGTCAGGTCCAGGGTGTCCAGGTCGGGCACGTCGGCCGGGGCGGGCCCCGGACCGCCCGGCCGCGGGCCGAGGCCCGTGCGGAGTGCGGGCGGGTGGGCTTGCGTGGTCATGGCGGTTCCTCTCCAGGCTTGGGTGGGCTCGCTCAGGAGCCCGGGGTGCGATAGCGGCGCAGGCTCACGACGGCGCAGGCCGTGAACAGCGCGCCCAGCGTCACGGCGACCACGGTCAGCGGGTGTTCGGTGGGGAAGCTGCCGCCGGCCGCCGCGGGGTTGCCCCACAGGTCCCGGCAGGCGGCGATCACCGCGCTGACCGGGTTCCACTCCGCGAGCGGGCGGATCGGGCCCGGCATGGACTCCGGGGCGAGGAACGCGTTGGACAGGAAGGGCAGGACCACGACGATGAACGGGGTAACGACGCTGATCGTCTCCACGTTGCGCAGCGTCGTGGCCAGCAGCACGCCGAGCCAGAGCATGACGTAGACGAAGAGCGCGATCAGGCCGAAGGCCGCGAGCGTCGGCAGCAGGCCGGTGCGGCTGCGCCAGCCGAGCAGCAGCCCGGCGCCGGTGACGACGGCCAGCCCGAGCAGCCCCACCAGCAGGTCGGCGAGGGTGTGCCCGAGCAGCACCGACGACCGGCTGATGGGCAGCGACCGGAAGCGGTCGACCAGCCCGCCCTTGAGGTCCAGGGCGACCGACACCGCGGTCGGGCCGACGCAGGCCAGGGCGACCTGGACCGCGCCGCCGGCGAAGACGTACTCGCCGTACGACCCGCCGGCGGGGAGCTGGATGGCGTCCCGGAAGAGGTACCCGAGCATCACCATCGACACCAGGGGGCTGAGCGCCACGCCGACCACCCGGCCGGGCGCCCGGCGCAGATGGCGCAGGCGCCGCCCAGTGACCGCGAGGACCTCGGTGAGCAGGGCGCGCGGGCCGCCGGCGGCCCGCGTGCCGTGCGGGCCGCCGCCCCGGCCGCTGTCGATGAGGGCCGTCGTCATGCCTGCTCACGTCCGTTCTCGCGGTGCAGCCGGTCGAGTTCGGCGGCGACGGCCGGGCCGACCTCGGACAGCGGGCCCGGGTTGAGGATGTCGTCGTGCGTGCAGGCGACCCGGTGGATGTCCAGCGTGCCGCTGAAGTACGGCCGCCACAGGCCTTCCTTGTCCGTGCCGGCCTCACCCCACTCCGAGTGCTCGGCGAGGAAGAGCTGCATCGTGCCGTCGAAGTCGCCCGGCGTATAACGGGTGTTGAGGCCCTGGTGGTGGAGCATCAGATCGACCATGCGGGCCATCCGCTCGTCGCCCATGCGGGCCATCGGGCTGCCGTCGCGCCGCAGTGCGTCGATGATGTCCCCGGTCGCCAGGTCGCGGTCGCCGTACTCGGAGCGGTGGTGGCCGATGCCCTCCAGGAGCCAGGCCAGCAGGGACTGCCGGTCCCGGTCGTCGGTGACGCCGGAGCGCGGGTAGGAGTCCAGGTTGGCCACCAGGCCCACCTCGTCCCCGGCCCGGCGCAGCTGGACGGCGATCTCGTAGGCCAGCAGACCGCCGAGCGACCAGCCGAAGAGGTGGTACGGGCCGGTGGGCCGGACCTCCTTCATCATCGCGATGTACTCCGCCGCGATCTCCTCGATGCTGCCCGGCAGCGGGGCGCCGGCCACGACGCACGGTGCCTGGATGCCGTAGAGGGGGTATTCCTCGCCGATGTAGCGGGTCAGCGGCAGGTAGGACAGGGCGAAGCCGACGCCGCTGTGCAGGCAGAACACCGGCGGCCTGGTGCCGCCCGGCCGGATGGCCAGCAGCGTGCCGAACGGGTCGGCGTGCTCCAGTCGGTCGGTCTCGTCGATCGCGTCCGCCATGATCTGCGTGCTGTGGCGGCGTGCCGGGGCCGCGGCCGAAGCCGGAGCCGGCGATGCGGCCTCGGGCGCCGGCGGCTCGGGGGCGGACTCCACGGTGGCCGCGAGCGCCCGCACGGTCTGGTGCACGAACACGTCCGCGATGCTGATCCCCAGCCCCGCCTTCCGCGCCATGCTCACCACCCGCAGCGACTTCATGCTGTCCATCCCCGTCCCCGGCACCTCGAAGAAGTTCTCCTCGACCCCGAACCGGTCCGTCCCCAGCACCTCCGCCACGATCCCGTGCAGCGCCTCCTCCGCCGGGCTGAGCGCCTCGGCCGCGACGGTGGCCGCCAGCGCCCGCACGGTCTGGTGCACGAACACGTCCGCGATGCTGATCCCCAGCCCCGCCTTCCGCGCCATGCTCACCACCCGCAGCGACTTCATGCTGTCCATCCCCGTCCCCGGCACCTCGAAGAAGTTCTCCTCGACCCCGAACCGGTCCGTCCCCAGCACCTCCGCCACGATCCCGTGCAGCGCCTCCTCCGCCGGGTTCGACGGGCCGCCGTCACCGGTCTCATCGGTCCCGTCGGCGCCGCTGGTCTCCGTGCGGGCCGCCACCGCGGCGGCGGACAGCGCGTCGGGGGCCAGCAGGTTTCCTTCGGTGTCCCACTTCGCGCGCTCGCCGGTCCGGTACAGCCGGGACCCTGCCGCGCCGAAGGGGTCGGCGACGTACCGCTCGGCGGTGGGGCCGGGGCGGTTCACGTAGCCGCGGGCCAGTCCGGCGCCGGCCACGTACAGCTCACCGGTCACGCCGGGCGGCACGGGGCTCAGCCACTCGTCCAGGACGTACATCCGGGTGTTCCACGCCGCCTCTCCCGCGGCGGACGTGGCGGGCGTCGCCCAGTCCAGCGGCAGCGGCTCCGTGCCGCGCACGCCCGCGCCGGACAGCAGCGGCCCGAACAGCCCCTCGTCCGCGCCCTTTCCGGACTCCAGTGCCCGGGCCAGGTGGTTGACGGCGGCCCGGTGCTCGACGACCGTGCCGCGCGGCCGGTCGGCCGCGTCCTCGGCGCGGATCACGTACGCGGCGTGCTCGGGGCGCAGCGGCTCCGGGCGGTCGGTGTCCCGTACCGGATCGACCGGACCGCCGCGCACCTCGGCCGCGTCCAGGACGACGATCCGCACGCCGGTGCTGCGCAGCCGGCTGGCCAGGCCGGCCGTGGTGAGTACGCACACCGGGCGGGTGTCGGCGAAGAGCGCCTTGATCCGGGCGGCCGGTTCGTCCGCCGCGAGCGGTACGTAGGCCGCGCCGGCCTTGAGCACCGCGAGCGCCGCGAGCGCCCGGTCCTCGGGGCGTGAGGCCGCGAGGGCGACGATCCGCTCGGGCCCGGCGCCGGCCGCGATCAGGTGGTGGGCCAGCTGGTTGCTGCGTGCGTCCAGGTCCGCGTAGGTGAGGGCGTGCGGCCCGGTGCCGACGGCGGGCGCGTCCGGCGTGCGGGCGGCCTGCGCGGCGAACAGCTCGGGCAGCGTGGCCGCGGGCAGTTCGCGCTCGGTGGCGTTCCAGCCGTGCAGCACCCGCTCCCGCTCGTCGCCGGAGAGCAGGCCCAGGCCGCTCAGCCGGACGTCGGGGTCGGCGGCCACGGCGCGCAGCACCCGCTGGAACTGCTCGACCATGCGCTCGGCGGTGGCCCGGGTGAAGAGGTCGGTGCTGAAGTTGAACAGGCCGCGCATGCCGCCCTCGCCGGGCCACGGCAGCAGCTCCATGACCAGGTCGAGCTTGGCCCGGTCGGACCCGACGTACTCGGGCCGCACGGTGAGGCCCGGCAGGTGCAGCGGCTGCTCGCCGTGCGCCTGGACGCTCAGCACGATCTGGAAGAGCGGGTGCCGGGCCAGCGAGCGGGCCGGCCGGAGCGCGTCCACGACCTGGTCGAACGGCACGTCCTGGTGGGAGTAGGCGGCGAGGTCGGTCTCCCGCAGCCGGTCCAGGAGTTCGCGGAAGGTCGGGTCGCCGCTGGTGTCGCTGCGCAGCACGAGGGAGTTGATGAACATGCCGACCAGGTCGTTGAGCGCCTCGTCGGTACGTCCGGCGACCGAGACGCCCAGCGGGATGTCGGTACCGGCACCCAGGCGGGTCAGCAGGGCCGACAGCGCGGCCTGGAAGACGATGAACTCGGTACTGCCGGTCCCCCGCGCCAACTCGGTCAGTGAGTGGTGCAGTTCGGGCTCCAGATCGAACATCACCGTGTCACCGGAGGAACTGCTGACCTCCGGGCGCGGGAAGTCCGTGGGCAGGTCGAGCTCCTCCGGCAGCCCGGCGAGCGCGTCCTTCCAGAAGGACAGCTGGCGCGAGGCCACGCTGTCGAGGTCGTCCGCGGCGCCGAGCAGCTCGCGCTGCCAGACGGCGAAGTCGGCGTACTGCACCGGCAGCGGCGCCCACTGCGGGGCCCGGCCTGTCGTGCGCGCCCGGTAGGCGGTGGACAGGTCGGTGAGCAGCGGCACGATCGACCAGCCGTCGAAGGCGATGTGGTGGAAGACCAGCAGCAGCACGCACTCGTCCTGGCCGACCGGGAAGAGCCGGACCCGCAGCGGCGGCTCGGCGGTGAGGTCGAAGCCGAGGTCGGTCTCGGCGGCCAGGGCGGCCCGCAGGCCGTCCTCGGTGACCGTGCGGGCCTTGAGCGCCGGACCGCCCGAGGCGGCGTCGAGGAGCTTGAGGGACGGTACGCCGTCGGTGTCCGGGATGACGGTCCGCAGCACCTCGTGGCGCTCGGCCACGTCGGTCAGCGCGGCCTGCAGGGCGGTGGTGTCCAGCCGCCCGGAGAGCCGGAAGGCCATCGGCGTGTTGTACGTGCCGTCGGCCTCCTCCTGGCGCCGGTTGAGGAACCACTGCCGCTGCTGGGTGAAGGACAGCGGCCGTTCGGCGTCCCGCGGGGCCGGCGCCAGCGGCGGCCTGGCCTGCGCGGCGGCCTCCACGACACCCGCCAGTGCGGCCACGGTCCGCGCCTCGAACAGGGCGCGGATCGGCAGTTCGACGCCGAGCGCCGTACGGGCCCGGCTGATCAGCCGGGTGGCCAGCAGTGAGTGCCCGCCGATCTCGAAGAAATCGTCGTCCACGGAGACCCGGGGGACGCCGAGGATGTCGGCGAAGAGCCCGCAGAGGATCTCCTCCACCGGGGTGCGCGGACCGCGGCCCGCGGAGCCGCCGGCGAGGTCGGGCGCGGGCAGCGCCTTACGGTCGATCTTGCCCTGCGCGGTGAGCGGCAGCGCTTCGAGGGCGACCACCGCCGAGGGCACCATGTAGTCGGGCAGGGTACGGGCCAGCCGCTCGCGCAGCGTGCCGCTCAGCGACGCGTCGGCGAGCGCCGCCGGGTCGGCGGCCACGACGTACGCCACCAGCCGCCGGTCGCCCGCCTCGTCCTCGCGCACGACGACCGTGGCCTGGTCGATGCCGGGCTGGGCCAGCAGGGCGGAGGAGATCTCCCCCAGCTCGACCCGGAAACCGCGCAGCTGGACCTGCTCGTCGGCGCGGCCGATGTAGTCGAGTTCGCCGTCCGGGAGCCAGCGCACCAGGTCACCGGTGCGGTACATGCGGGCACCGGCCGGGCCGAACGGGTCGGCCACGAACCGCTGCGCGGTCAGGTCGGGGCGGCGCAGGTAGCCGCGGGCCAGGCCGCCGCCGACGTACAGCTCACCGACGACGCCGACCGGGGCGGGCCGCAGGTGGCGGTCCAGGACGTACACCCGGTGTGCGGTGGTCGGCCGGCCGATCGGCGGCCGCCCGGTGCCCGCCAGCGGGCCGCTGACGGTGGAGCTGACCACCGCCTCGGTCGGGCCGTAGCCGTTGTAGAGCTTGACGCCGCCGGCGAAGCGCTCGACGATCTCGGCCGGTACGGCCTCGCCGGCCACGGCCAGACGCAGGTCGGCGGGGAGCGTGGCGTCCGCGGGCAGCCCGCTGACGACGACCGGCGGCAGGCCCGCCAGGTTGATCCGGGCCGTGTTGATCAGGTCGACCAGCGGCCGGCCCGGCGTACGGCACTCCTCGTCGGCGATGACCAGCGTGCCGCCCGTGAGCAGCGCCAGCATGATCTCCCAGACGGAGGCGTCGAAGCTGAAGGACGCGAACTGCAGCACCCGGGTGTCCTCGTCCAGGCCGAAGCGCTCGACGAGGCTGTCGACCATCGCCAGCAGCCCTTCGTGCGCCACCACGACGCCCTTGGGCCGGCCGGTGGAACCCGAGGTGTAGATGACGTACGCGGGGTGCCCGGGCCGCAGCGCGGCGGTGCGGTCCGCGTCGGTGACAGCGGTGTCCGGCAGGACCGCGAGCTGCTCGGCGGTGCCGGGCGAGTCGAGGACCAGCGGCGCGGTCTCCAGGTCCGGCAGGCCCGCCGGGCGGGCCGCGGTCGCCTCGTCGGTCAGCAGGGCCACCGGGCGGGCGTCGTCCAGCATGTAGGCGATGCGGTCGACGGGGTACGCCGCGTCCACGGGCAGGTACGCCGCGCCGGCCTTGAGCACCGCGAGCGCCGCGACCGTCTGCTCGGCCGTACGGGGCAGCATCACGGCGACCACCTGCTCGGGGCCCACACCTCGCCCGACGAGCAGGCGCGCCAGCCGGTTGGCCCGCGCGTCGAGCTCCGCGTAAGTGAGCCGGTCGGCGCCGAGCACGACGGCTTCCTTGTCCGGCGTGGCCGCGGCGCGCGCCTCGAAGACCTCGGGGGTCACCGTGGTGCGCGGCGCCGCCGTGGTGCCGCTGCCGGACCAGTCGGCGAGCAGCAGCTGCCGCTCGTCGTCGCCGAGGGTGTCGAGCCGGCCGAGGGTGGCATCCGGCGCGGCGGCGAGCGCCTCCAGCACCCGGACGAACCGCCGCAGGACCGCGTCGACCTGCTCGGTCGTGAAGATGTCCGGCCGGTACTGGGCCTCCAGGCGCATCCGCTCACCCGGGAACACGCCCAGGGCGAGGGGATATTCGGCGATGACCCGGGCCTCCCAGCCGCGCATGTGCAGGCCGGGGATGCGGGTGCCGATGGAGTCCAGCACGCCGGACGGGTAGTTGTGGAAGCTGACCACCGTGTCGAACAGCTCGCCGATGCCGGCGCCCTGCTGCACCTCGGCGAGGCCCAGGTGCTGGTGCGGCTCCAGGCCGAGCTGGCGTTCCTGAAGACCGGTCAGCATCACTTCGAAGGTGAGCGACGGGTCCAGCGTGACCCGTACGGGGAGGGTGTGCATGAAGGCGCCCACCATCCGCTCGACGTCCGGCAGGTCCTCGGGCCGCCCGGAGGCCACCGCGCCGAAGGTCACGTCCTGACGCCCGGTCAGCCGGCCGAGGGCGATCGCCCAGCAGCCCTGCGCGACCGTGTTCATCGTGAGGCCCTCCGCGTGCGCCCAGGCGGTCACCGCGTCGGTCAGCTCGCGGGGCAGCTCCACCGCGTGCGTACCGGGCAGCGCCGAGACCCGCGGCCGGTCGGCCGGGCCGAGCCGGGTGGGCTCGTCGATACCGGCAAGCTCCTTCTGCCAGGCCTCGCGGGCCGCCTCCTTGTCCTGCGCGGCGGACCACTCCAGGTAGCCGCTCACCGGGGCGACGGGCGGCAGCGCGCTCGCGTCGGCACCGTTGGACCAGAGGGTCACCAGCTCGTCGGCGAGGACCGCGGAGAGCGACCAGCCGTCCACCAGGATGTGGTGCGCGGTCCAGACGACGCGGTGGCGTTCGGCGGCGTGCCGGTAGACCGTGAAGCGGGTCAGCGGGGACCGGGTGACGTCGAAGCGGCGCAGCCACTCCTCGTCGGTCCGCCGGGCGATCTCGGCGTCGAACTCCGCCTCGGTCGTACCGGACAGGTCGACCTCGGTCCACGGCAGCTCCACCGCGGCCGGGACGAGCTGGACCGGATCGCCCGGGTCACGCTCGCGGAAGCAGGCCCGCAGGCCCGGGTTGCGGTCGAGCAGGGCGGTCACGGCGTCGCGCAGCGCGTCGCGGTCCAGCGGCCCGTCCACGTCCATGATCACCTGGAGGGTGTACGCGTCCATGCCGTGGCGGTCGAACTCGGCCTGGAAGAGCAGGCCGCGCTGGAGCGGGGAGAGCGGCAGGATGTCCGCCAGCCCCTCGATGTCCCGCTCGAACGCTTCGATCTCCTGCTGGGAGACGGTCACCAACGGGAATTCGGAGGGGGTGCGCCCACCGGCACCGGGCTGCCCGGCGTGTGCGGCGAGGGCGTCCAGGGCCGTGAACCAGCCTTCGGCGACGGCTCGTACGTCGTCCTCGGTGAGCAGCCCCGCCGCCCACGTCCACTCGGCGACCAGCACCGGACCGCCGGGGCGGTCCTCGGTCATCACCACTGCTTCCAGTACGTGCCGCAGCGGGGTACCGGGGGCGGCGGTGAGGCCTGAGCCGCCTGCCTGCAGGGCCCAGTCGCCGTCGCTGCCGGTGGTGAAGCGGCCCAGGTAGTTGAAGCCGATCTCCGGAGTGGCGTGGCGGGCCAGCGCGGCGGCGGTCTGCGGGTTCAGGTGCCGCAACAGGCCGTACCCGAACCCGTGGTCGGGCAGGGCGCGCAGGGCCTCCTTGACCTGCTTGAGCGCGGCGCCGCAGGCGGCCCCGCCGGCGCGCACCTCGGCCCGGTCGGGCTCGCCGATCTCCAGGCCGACGGGGTACACGCTGGTGAACCAGCCGACGGTGCGGGACAGGTCGAGCGGGCCCGTGGCGTCGGACAGCTCCGCGCGGCCGTGGCCCTCCAGCTCGACCAGGGCGCGGGTGCCGGTACGGCCGAGACGGCGCTCCCGGTCGGCGAGGGTCAGCGCGAGGCCGGTGAGGAGGACCTCGTCGACCTGGGCGTGGAAGACGGCGGGCACCTGCGTGAGCACCTCTGCCGCGCGCTCGGCGGGCAGTTCGAGGCGCAGCCGGCCCGCGTTGCCGTACGTGTCGCGGGCGGGGTCCAGCGGGCGGTCGCCGAGCAGGATGCGGTTGCCCTCCGCCTGGGCGGTCCACAGGGGCAGTTCGGCGACGCGCTGGGCGGTCCGCGCGTGTTCGGAGAGGGTACGCGCCCAGCGGCGGTAGGAGGTGCCGACCGGGTCCAGGTGGACCGTGCGGCCTTCGGTGACGGCGTCCCAGGCGGCCCGGAGGTCGCCCAGCAGGATCCGCCAGGAGACGCCGTCGACGGCCAGGTGGTGGATCACCAGCAGCAGCCGCCCGGGCTCGGCGGGGCCCGCGTCGAGCAGCACGGCCTGCACCAGCACGCCGTCCTCGGGGCGCAGTCGGCGCCGGGCGGCCGCGAGCTGCTCGGCGAGGACCGCGTCCCGGTCGGTGCCGGCCGGCACGTCCACCTTGCTGAGGATCTCGGTGGCGGACCCCGCGTCCCGCGGCATCGCCGCCAGGGACCACAGGCCCGGTACCGGCGCGGTCAGCCGCATGCGCAGCGCGTCGTGTCTGTCCAGGACGGCGCACAGCACCGGCGTGAGGCGGGCGAGGTCGGCGCCGGCGGGCACCGAGACCGTCACGTACTGGCTGTACTCGCGGGTCGCGTCGGGGAGAGCGGCCAGTTCCTCGCGGAGCTGATCGGCAATGGGGGTCAGCTCGATCTCGCCGACGCCGTCGTCCACGGCGACGGCCGCCGCGGGCGCGGCCGGCGTCGCGGCCGCGGCGATGGCGGCCGGGGTGCGGTGCTGGAAGACGTCGCGCGAGGTGACGGTCAGCCCGGCCTTGCGGGCCCGGCCGACGACCTGGATGGCGCTGATGCTGTCGCCGCCGAGCGCGAAGAAGCTGTCGTCGACGCCGATGCGGGGCAGGCCGAGCACCTCGGCCAGGATCGTGCAGAGCAACTGCTCCTGCGGGCTGCCCGGAGCACGGCCGCCGGCCGCCGCCGCGGAGAAGTCCGGGGCCGGCAGCGCCTTGCGGTCCACCTTGCCGTGCGCCGTCAACGGCAGCTCCGGCAGCGGCAGCAGGAGGGAGGGCACCATCTGCTCGGGCAGCGTCCGGATCAACCGGTCCCGTACGGCGGCGGTGTCCAGGGGCGCGTCGCCGGGCTCGGCGACGAGGTAGCCGACCAGGCGCTGGTGGCCCGCCGGGTCCGGCACCGCGACAGCCACCGCGTCGGCGACCGCGGGCTGCTCCCGCAGGGCCGCCTCGACCTCGCCCAGCTCGATGCGCTGGCCGCGGATCTTGACCTGGTGGTCGCGGCGTCCGGTGAAGACGAGCTGCCCGTCCTCGCCCAGCACGACGTGGTCACCGGTGCGGTACATGCGGGAGCCGTCGGCCGCGAACGGGTCGGGGACGAAGGTGGTGGCAGTGCGGCCCGGGTCCCCCAGGTAGCCGCGGCCGACGCCCGCGCCGGCGATGAACAGCTCGCCCAGGACGCCGCGCGGCACCGGGCGCAGGTCGTCGCCGAGTACGTACAGCCGGGTGTTGCGCAGCGGCCGGCCGATGGGCATGGAGGCGTGCCGCACGTCGGCGGCGCTGTGCGCATATCCGTGGGTGACGTCGTCGGAGCACTCGGTGGGACCGTAGACGTTGGCCAGCGCGATGTCCGGGTAGCGCGCGAACCAGCGCGTGCACAGGTCGGCGGGGAGCGCCTCGCCGTTGGAGATCATCCAGCGCAGGCCGGGCAGCGCGGGGGCGGTGCCGGCCGCGTCCCAGGCGTCCAGGGTGGCCCGCAGCAGGGACGGTACGACCTCCAGTACGGTCAGCCCCTCGGCGGCGATGGTGCCGAACAGGGCGTCCGGGTCGGCGGCGGCGTCACGGGGGACGGCACGGACCCGGCCGCCGACGAGGAGGGTGGTCAGCGACTGCCAGACGGTCACGTCGAAGGTGACGGGCGCGTTGTGCACAAGTGTGTCCGCGTGGTCCAGGGACAGCTCCTCGACCTTGGCCAGCAGGTGGTTCACCATGCCGCCGCGCTGCACCATGGCGCCCTTGGGCTTGCCGGTGGAGCCGGAGGTGTAGATGACGTACGCCAGGTCCTGCGGGCCGCCGAGCACGGGGGCGAGGCCGTCGGCGGGATCCTGCGCGCCGTCCAGGACGTGCACCGGCAGCGGCTGCGCGGCGGCGTCGGCCGCGGCCCGCTCGGCGAGCGCGCTGTTGGTGGTGTCGGCGAGGACGCAGGTGGCGCCGCTGTCCCGGAGCAGGCCCACGAGGCGGGCCAGCGGGGCGCGGGGGTCCAGCGGCAGGAACGCCCGGCCCGCGCCGAGCACGCCGAGTTCCGCGGTGACGAAGTCCCGGCCCGGCTCGGTGAGCAGGGCCACCGGGCCGGTGCCCGCCAGCCGGCGCGCGACGGCGGAGGCGCGGCCGACCAGCTCGGCGTAGGTCAGGCTGCCGCCCTCGTCGGTGACGGCCCCCGCGTCCGGGCGCTCGGCGGCGTGCGCCCGCACCCGCTCCACGACGCCGAGGTAGGGCTCGTCTCGTACGGGTCCGGTGAGCGCGGCGGCCAGCTGCTCCGCCTCGTCGTCGGCGAGTATGCCGAGCGCGTCCAGCGGTGCGTCGGCGTCCGCGGTCACGAAGCGGTCGAGGAAGGCGATGAAGCGGTGGAGGTGGTCGCGGACCTCGCTCCGGTCGTAGCGGGCCTCATTGCCGCTGAGGTCGACGCCGATGCCGTCCTCGCCCTTGTCCGCGACGGTGAACTCCATGTCGTCCACGAGTCCGGTGGAGGGGCTGTGGATGGTCGCCTCGCACGGGCCGACGCTCAACTTCTCCACCTGCGGCATCATGTTGATGAACGGCCCGAACGGACGACGGTCGTCGCTGGTCAGGCCCATCGCGCGGCGGATCCGGCTGACGCGGTGGCGCTGGTGCTTGAGCGCCTGCGAGAACGTCCGGTAGGTGGTGGTGAGCAGCTCGCCGCGGGTCGTGCCGGGACGCACGGCCAGGCGCAGCGGCAGGTAGTTGACGACCATGCCCGGGATGTTCTGCATGGTGCCGCCCACCCGGGCGGTCACCGGCAGGGACAGCAGCACGTCCTCGGTGCCGGCCATCCGCCGGGTGTACGCGCCGAGCGCCGCGACCAGCACGGTCTGCCAGGTCACCCGGGAGTCCCAGGCCACGGTGCGGAGGCGCTCGGCGAGCGCGTCCGGCAGCACGGTCTCCTCGCGATGGAACGTCTGCGCCGGGTCCGCTTCGCGGGTGGCCAGGGTGACCGGCTCGGGCCGGTCGGCGAGGTGCTCCGCCCAGTAGGCGCGGTCCCGCTCGGCGCGCGCGGTGTCCGCGTACGCTGCCTCGGCCTCGACGAGCGTGCCGAGCGGCGGGAAGCGGTCCTCGTCGAGCGAGGTGCCGGCGAGCATCGCCTCGTAGATCGCGGACAGCCGCTGCCAGTAGATGACGTAGCTGAAGCCGTCGGAGACCAGGTGGTGGTTGAGCAGGCAGAAGAACGTCCGGTCCGGGCCGAGGGTGAAGACGCTCAGCCGGAACAGCGGCACGTGCGGCGCAGCGGTCGGCGAGAGCGGGATGCGCAGGTCGGCCTGGATCGCCTCACGGGCGGCACCGGCCGGGTCGGCGGCGCCGCCGACGTCGGTGACGGTCAGCGGCAGTTCCGTCAGCTCCTCGACGAACTGCCGCGGCTCGCCGTCCACTTCGGTGAAGCGGGTGCGCAGGCACTCCGACTCCGCCACCAGCCGCGTGAGCGCGGCACGGAACAGGTCGCGGTCCAGCGGCCCGCGGATGTCCCAGTAGATGGCGGTGTTGTAGCTGGCGCCGCCGCCGGAGAGCTTCTCGTCGAACCAGATGTCCTTCTGACCAGCGGTGAGTGGAAGGCCGGCCGTCTGAACAGAAGTCATTGCAATCCCCTAGCGAAGGTCACCGAGTGCACACCGTGATGATTGACAAGCGCGCTGACACAGGGCTGACCGGCAACTGACGCGCTGCGGAGGCCGGCCGGGCGCCGCCCTGGTCAGCCGCAGCCGCCCGCGTGCCCGTCTTCGGCGGAGCGGCCCAGGCCCACCGCGCCGACCAGCGGCTCGGGTACGGACGTCGCCGGCTGTGCCTGGGAGCGCAGGTGCGTGCGGAAGGCGTCGAGCCGGTCCAGCCCCCAGAAGCGGGTGAAGCCGTGCACGAAGAAGGGCACGCCGAAAACGCCGTCCTTGCAGACGTCCAGGAGCGCGCGGAGGCCTTCGGCGCGCAGCTCGGGGTCGTCCGCGGCGTCGGCGATCCGGCGCCGGTCGATGCCGAGCGCGGCGCCGATGTCGGCGATGGTGGCGCGGTCGCAGATGTTGCGCCCTTCGCCGAAGCGGGCCCGGTAGCAGGCCGCGATGTAGTCGTGGCCGCGGCCTTCACGGGCGGCGACCAGGTATCCCAGGTGCGGCACCTCCCACACGGGGTCGCGGTCGACCGGCCAGGTCACCGTGATGCCGCGGGCCTTGGTGAGCCGCCCGACGTCCTGCAGGACGTAGCGGTTCTTCTCCCGCGACATCTCGGAGTACGGGAAGCGGCCGCCCTGGTCGTCGAGCATCCGGGCGCTGAGCGCGTCGGGCTCGAAGAAGGGCACCCACTCCAGCTGCTCGACCAGGTCGGGGTGGTGCTCGGTCAACTCCTGGTACGCGAGCCAGGAGTACGGGCTGCGCAGGCTGAAGTAGCACCGCGGCGTCTTGTTCTTGGGCATGGTGGTGGTCCTGTTTCCGGGAGGAGGAGTGTTGCGGTCCGGTGGGGCCGGGGCGTCAGACGACGAGTCCGCCGTCGACCCCGAAGACCTGTCCGGTGATGTACGAGGCGCGGTCGGACGCGAGGAACGACACCAGGTCGGCGACCTCTTCGGGGCGGCCGAACCGGCCGAGCGGGATGCGCTCGGTCATCTTCGTCACGTGCTCGTCGGTGAGCCCGGACAGCATGTCCGTCTCGATGAAGCCCGGCGCGACGGCATTGGCCCGGATTCCGTACCGTCCGGACTCCTTGGCCAGGGCCTTGGTGAAGCCGATGATGCCGGCCTTGGTCGCGGAGTAGTTGGTCTGCGTGGCGTTGCCGTACACCCCGGCGACGGAGGAGAGCGTGACCACGGAGCCGGCCCGGCGCTTCATCATCGCGAAGACGGCGGCCTTGCACAGGTTGTACGTGCCGTCGAGGTTGACCCGCAGCACCGCGTCCCAGTCGGCCTCGCCGAGCATGACCAGGGGGTTGTCGCGGACGATACCCGCGCAGGAGACGACCGTGTGGAGCGGGCCGAGCGTGCTCTCGCTGTCGCGGACGAAGGTGCGGACCGCGTCGTGCGCGGCGACGTCGACCTGTGCCGCGTACACCCGCGCCCCGGCTCCGGTGGCCTCCTCGGCGACCGCGTCGGCCGCCTCCTTGTTCGCCTGGTAGCAGAAGGCCACGTCGTAGCCGTCCTGGGCGAGCCGGGTCACCACGTGGCGGCCGATGCCCCGTGAGCCCCCGGTCACCAGCGCGACGCGTCGATCGGTTGCGGACATGCTTCTTCTCCTCGATGGGTGCCTTACGGGCATGCGCGGGCCCTGGCCGGGCCGGCTCGGAGGCGGCCCGGCCAGGGGCCGGTGGTGCGGAAGGGTCGTTCAGGCGCGGGAGCCGGCGCCGCCGAGCACCGCGCAGCCCACGGTGCCGTCCCGCTCGATGCCGGTGACCAGCGCCGCTTCGCCGGGGCCGAGGCCGGAACCGCCCGCGGCGGCGAGCACCGCCGCCAGCTGCAGGCTGGTGGCGGCCGCCGAGGTGTCGCCGAGCAGCGGCCGGCAGCGGATCCACTCGGGTCGCGCCGCGCCGAGCGCGTCGGTGACGGCGGTCTCCTCCAGCTTCTCCGCGAGGGTGCCGCCGACGCCCAACGGCGCCACCAGCCGTACGTTCTCGGGCGCCACGCCGGACGTCTCCAGCGCGCCGCGCACGCACGCGGCCAGCGCCTCGCCCGCCTCGGCCGGCTCGCCGTACGCCCGGAAGCGCGTCGTAAGGATCTTCGCCAGCGCGCCGCGCCCGGCGGCCTGCGCGTCCTCGGCACTCTCCAGCAGGAAGACGGCGCTGCCCTCGCCGAGCGGGGTGTCCCGCTCCTCGGGGGTGCGGCCGTGCCACTCCAGCCAGGCCCGCTGGGTGGAGTACTCCTCCGCGGCGCCGCACAGCACGCGGGCGCAGTGGCCGCCGCGGTGCAGGCGGACGGCGTAGCTGAGGGCGAGCAGCCCGGTCAGCGAGCCGCCGGCGACCGTGGTGTTGGGCCCTTTGATGCCGTGCCAGATGGCGCTCGAACCGGCGGCGCGGTTCATCACGGTGTTCGGGAAGCGGGACGGGTCGACGTGGTACGGCCGCTCCCCCTGCAGCGAGTCCTTGGTGAAGTCCATGATGCTCTGGACGCTGCCGGAGCCGGTGCCGAGCACCAGGGCGACCTGCTCGGGCGCCTCGGTGAGCGCGTCGTCGCACGAGGCGAGCAGCCGGCCGACCGCGGTGACGGCGATGGCGGTCACCCGGTCCATGGTGCGGGTGCCCTTCTTGCCGACGTACTCCGCGGCGGTGAAGTCCGGGACCAGGCCGCACCGGTCGAAGGGCCCCGGGTAGGCCTCGGTGTCCAGCTCGCCGACGGCGCTGCGGGCCGTGGTGATGCCCTCGGTGAACGCCTCGGTGCCGACACCGTACGGAGAGACCGCCGACCAGGCGGAGAGCACGAGCTCGGACATCACGCGGCCTCCCGGTACCGGCCGAGTATCAGCACGGCGTTGTTGCCCGCGAAGGCGAGCGCGTTGTTCTGGACGACGTTCAGTTCGGCGGGCCGCGCGACGTTGGGTACGCAGTCCAGACCGCACTCCGGGTCGGTCTCCCGGTGGTTGATCGTGGGCGGGATGAAGCCCTCGGTGATGGCCAGCGCGCAGGCCGCCGAGGCCAGGGCGCTCGCCGCGCCCATGGAGTGCCCGATCATGGACTTGATGGAGATGGTCGGCGGCGGCGTGGCGAAGACCTGCCGGATGGCGCCGGTCTCGGTCACGTCGTTGGCCCGGGTGCCGGTGCCGTGTGCCGAGATGAAGTCGATGTCCTGCGGCTTGACCCCGGCGTTGCGGTGCGCGACCTCCATGCAGCGGGCCAGGCTGTCCTGGTCGGGTGCCACGGGGTGGTGCGCGTCGCAGTTGAGGCCGTAGCCCAGGACCTCGGCGTAGATGCGGGCGCCGCGCGCCCGCGCCGATGCCAGGCTCTCCATCAGCAGGATGCCGGCGCCCTCGCCGGTCAGGATGCCCTTGCGGTCCTTGTCGAAGGGCTGGCAGACCTCCGGCGCGATGGTGCCGAGCCGGTAGAAGCCGGCGAAGGTCTTGCGGCAGACCGCGTCCGCGCCGCCGCACAGCGCGAACTCCACCTCGCCGTCGCGGATCGCGTCGAATCCACTGCCGATGGCGTAGTTGCCGGCCGCGCAGGCGGTGGGCAGGGTGAGCGCCTCCACGTCGACCAGGCCCAGCTCGCGGACGATCCCGGTGGAGAGCCGCCCGGCATGCGCCCGACGCACCACGCCGGGCGCCAAGTTCTCGGGCCCGTCCTGCAGTTGGGTGCCCACCAGGGCGTCGAGGTCCCGGGATTCCGCGTCGGTGGTGCCGACGGAGACCAGCGACCGGTGGCGCCGCAGCTCCGCCGGGTCCAGGCCCGCGTCCGCCACGGCCATGGAAGCCGCGGCGACCGAGAACTGCGTCGCCCGGCCGAGCTCTTCGGGGTTCACCTGCCGGATCCAGTCCGCCGGGTCGAAGTCGTCGACCTCGCACCCGTTGGCGTGCGCGAACCCCGTCGTGTCGAAGGCCGTGATCGGCTTGACCCCGCTGCGCCCGGACCGCAGCCCCGCCAGGAAGGCCGGGACGCCGAGGCCGATACTGGTGACCGTGCCGAGGCCGGTGATCACCACGCGGCGCGGTCGCTGATCGCTGTCGTACACCATGTGCTCCCGTCCTCCGTCGCCGGCGCCTAGTGGGCCGGGGCCGCCTTGGCCGCCACGGCTTCGCCGACAACGTTGACGACGCACTCCAGGTTGACCATCCGGGCCAGTTCGGCCTGCTCGATGTCGATCCCGAAGGCGCGCTCGAGCTGGGAGAGGATCTCGATGGCACCCATGGAGTCCGCCGCGTGGTCCTCCTTGAAGCGGCTGGTGTCGGTCATGTCGTCCGGCTCGATCTCCAGGACGTCACAGATGATGCCCTTGATCGTGGCGCGGCTCTCGGTGTCCAGCTGGTTCGCAGTAGTCATGGCGACGATGCTCGCGAACCGCTCTGACACGGGGCTGATAACCGACTGACTAGGGACTGACAGGAGCCGCCAAGTGGTGCCGCAGCTCGGGGAACTCGGCGGCGTTCTCCTTCAGCCAGGACCAGTAGCGGGGGATGGTCCGCGCGTACTCGCAGTAGTACCTGCGGACCGTCTCGACCAGCTGGCTCAGGGTGTTCCGGGCGACGGACCCGCTGCGCCAGACCATCAGCATCTCGGTGCTCTCCGTGCCGCGGATCGGCACCAGGGAGACGTCCCGGGTGGCCCCGGTGGGTGTGGTCAGCGCGGCCGCGTCGGCGTCACGCACCCAGCTCATCGCTTCGTGGTGACCGTCGACGTAGTGCAGCACATCGGGCCGGACCCGTTCGAACTTGGCGAACAGGTGCTGTTCCATCGGGTGGAACCAGTGGTCGCGGGCGTAGCACACCCAGCTCAGTGAGGCGAGGTGGCGCGTCTCCACGGCGGTCAGGCGGCAGAGCGGATGCCCCGGCCGCAGCGCGAGCCAGACGGGCTCGCGCACCACGACCTGCCGGGCGAGGGCGGGTTCGGGCTCACTGGCCGGCGCGGACAGCGCCATGCTGGGGATCAGCGCGGCGCTCAGCGACCCGCGGCGTACCGACTCCACGGCGGCGGCCGGGCTGAGCGTCTCGGTCTGCACCTCCGTGGTGGGCATGGAGGACTGCAGCGCCGTGCGCAAGGACGGCGGCGTCCATTCCGCATTCCCGAAGCGGAATACGTCCGAGGCGTGCGCCGCCGCCTCGACGATCACCATGTCGGCCCGCTGGACCAATTCGGTCAGCATGGGAATGATCCGCTCCCCCAGGGCCGTGGGCACGACGCCGGCGGGGGAACGGATGAACAGCTGGCCGCCCACTGCTTTCTCGATACGGCGCAGTTGAGCCGTCAGACTCGACTGCGGAACACTCAGTTCGGCCGCGGCCTTGGAAATACTCCCGACCCGGCTGATTACGGTCACTATTCTGGCATGGCGCAGCTCGACATCCACACAATCCCCCGTTGAACCAACGCTTGTCACGCGTGCCACCTCGGCATCGAAGGCCGAGGAGATCCACACGCTAACAGGACGGTCACATTTCGTCCACCGTCCTTCACAAGCGGGCCCGCGACGGAATTCAAACTGCGGACGCGTTCGTAAAAACGCAGCTCCGGGCGGGAAAGCGGGAGCTCGGAAGGTTTCTACATAGCCATCCGCAGAAGGGCTCGACGAGGCTCTCCGAGGGTGTCGTCCTGCGTCAGGATCGCCTGGTAGGCGCGGTGCAAAGCGCGCCCCGGCTCCAGTCCCAGGTCGTCGGCGAGCCGACGGCGCGCTCCGTGGAAAACCTCGAGCGCCTCTGCCTGCCGGCCGTCGCGGTACAGGGCCAGCATGAGCAGTTCGCTGAGGCGCTCGCGCCCGGAGTGCTCGGCGGCCAACTGGCGCAGCTCCGCCAGCGACACCCGCTCGGCGTCGACCACGAGCTTCGCCGCGATCAGGTCCTCGTACGCGGTGATTCGACGTTCTTCCAGGTGGGCGGCCCAGGACCGGCACCGCAGACCGTCGCAGGTGTCCAGCAGCGCGGGTCCGCGCCACAGGGCGAGCGCCGCCTCCAGCGCGGCGACCGCGCCGGCCGGGTCGTGGTGGACAAGGGCCGCTCCGGTGTCCGCCAGCTGTCCGAACCGATGCGCGTCCACCGTCTCGGCCGGAGCCTCCAGAACATATCCGGTGCCGACCGTACGAACGAGTAGGTCACCTTCTCGGCCCGTGATCACCTTCAGAAGTTTGCGCAACCGTCCCACATTGGCTTGCAGCGCATTCCGCGCGTTGACCATCGAGCGGTCCGCCCAGAGTTCATCCACTATTTGGTCGAATGGCACCGGGGAGCCGGGCTGAAGAGCCAGCAGAGTAAGTATGGCGCCGGCGCGTCTGGATGCCACGGCATACCGTTCGGTGCCCTGCGACAGGAAAAGCGAACCCAGCACATTGATTTCCACAGCCAAATCCCCCGTTAACTTCGGCAGCAGCGACTCGATTGTGCCGAGCGAGGGCCGGCCGGGGAAATACCATCTGACGCACCGCGGGGCGCCACGATGGTATGGGCCCCAGCACAGCGGGAGGCGCCGAACCGGCGGGGGATCCGGTCCGGCGCCCGACTGGGGGCCGGCGGCCTACGAGACGTAGGACGCCGGGGCGGTGGTCGTGCTGCCACCGGTTGCGGAACCCGTTCCCGCGCGGCGCAGCTTGCGCGAGGGCCACCAGGCGGTGTCGCCCAGCAGGATGAGGGCGGACGGGAGGATCATGACCCGGATGATGAAGGCGTCCAACAGCACCGCCACCGCGAGGCTGAAGCCGATCTGCTTCATTTCGGCCAGGTGCAGCAGCATGAAGCTGGCGAACACGGTCACCATCACGACGGCCGCGCTGGTCACGACCTTGGCGGACTTCTCGATGCCCTCCAGTGCCGCCTCGCGGGGCGACCGGCCGTTCTCCAGGGCCTCCTTGATCCGGCTGACGACGAACACCTGGTAGTCCATCGACAGACCGAAGAGGATCACGAAGAGGAAGAGCGGTACCCGGGAGCCGATGGCGCTGGTGGCACTCTCGTCGAACCCGAAGAGCGTCGAGGCCAGGCCCCACTGGAAGAAGACGACCACCAGGCCGAACGCGGCGCCGACGGACAGCAGGTTGAGCACCACGCCGATCGCGCCGATGACGACCGAGCGGAAGACCAGGACGGTCATCAGGAAGGTCAGCAGCAGCAGGAACCCGACGACGAGCGGCAGCTTCTCGTTCTGGTGGGCGAGGTAGTCGACGTCGACCGCGACCGGTCCGTCGACGCCGTACTCGGCGCCCGGGACCTTGCCGAGGGTGGCCGGCAGGTAGTCGGCGCGCAGGTGGTCCAGCGAGCCGGTGGCCTCGGGAGAGCTGAGCCGGTGCGGTACGGCCAGCGTCATCACACTGGTCCGCCCGTCGGCCGACGACTGCACCTTCGGCTCGTTCTTGGAGAACATCGGGTCGCTCTGGGCCCGTTGGGCCAGCTCGCGCAGGGCCGTGCGGGTCGCGTCGACATGCGCCGCGTCGCTGCGCACGACGACCCAGTGCTCGGACCGCCGGTCGGGGAAGGCGTCGTTCAGCCGGTCGTACGTCTGCATCTCCGGGATCGCCCGGGAGTGCGTGTCCTTGTTCAGCACCCGCAGCTCCATGCCGAAGGCGGGAAGCGTGAGTCCGAACATCACGAGCACCGACACCAGGAGCGTGGCCACCGGGCGCTTGCGCGCCGGCGACAGCAGGGCGGTGAACACCCGACCGGTGCGCTCCGGCTTGGGCAGCTTCGGCCGCTTGCCGCTCGCCTCCCGGCGGGCCGCCCGGCGCTCGATGCGCCGGCCGATCTTCACCAACAGGGCGGGCAGCACGGTCACCGAGCTGACGACGGCGACGAAGACGACGAGGATGGTGGCGGTCGCCAGCGAGGAGAAGATGATGTCGGTGGCCAGGAACAGGGTGGCGCTGGAGACGATCACCGCGAGTCCGGAGACCGCGATCGCCCGGCCCGCGGTCGCCGCGGCGATGCCGACGAGCGCTTCCGGACTGAGCCGCCCTGCCGCCTTCTCCCGCTCCTCGCGTTCCCGCTTGAGATAGAAGAGCGTGTAGTCCACGCCGACCGCCATGCCGATCAGCAGGATGACGTTCATGCCGACGCCGGCGTCCGGCACCAGGTGCGAGACGATCATCGACAGGCCCACGGCGGCGGCGATCGAGGAGAGCGCCAGCAGCAGCGGCACGCCGACCATGACCAGCGAGCCGAACACGATCAGCAGCGTCACCAGGGTGACCGGGAAGGTGATCGCCTCGGACGTCGCGAGGTCGTCGCTGCGCTGCTTGTTGAGGCCCTTGCTGACCGAGGCGTCACCGGTCTCCTCGACCAGCAGGTCGGGGTGGGCCTTCTGCACCGCCGCCGTCTGCTCCAGCAGCGGGTCGACGTGGTTGAGCGCCTCGCGCTTGACGCCGTTCATGGTCACTTCGACCATCAGCATCTTGCCGTTCCCGGAGAGGACCGGGTCGGCCACCTTCCGGACCTCGGGAAGCTTGGCCATCCGGGTGGTGAGGTCCTGCGCGGCGCTGCGTGCCGCAGGCCGGTCCAGGGCGCCGTCCTTGGCGCTGAACATGATCTGCTCGGTCGGCTTGCGTTCGAGGTGCGCCTCGGTGGCGATGGCCTCGGCCCGCCCGGACTCACCCACGCGGTAGTCCTTGGCGACGGCACTGTTCGTGCCGACCGCGATGCCGATGGCGAGGCACACGGCGACGAAGGCGAACCACGTGGCGATCGCCCGTCCCGAGTGCAAGGCGCTCCAGCTCGCCACCCTCACGGTGATCGGCTGTTTCTTCACTGTCCCCAGCTCCTTCGAGGTCGTCACGACCGCCCAACGGGTGTAAGAGAACAATTACAGGTGCAGTAGCGAGCCGTCAACCGTAAGCCGAAGAGAGGAGATGAAGTGCCGGCCCGACAGTCAGTGGCCAACCGCCCCTGACCAGCAGCTCCGTGACCGACAGGCCCGGAAAGCGGTTCGGCTCCCGTCCCCGGGCGGGGTACGGGAGCCGTGTTGCCGTGAGCCGGTCGTGCCGCACCGGAGGCCGTCAGCGGCTCCGGATCGAGTCACGGTCCAGTACGTGTGATCCGTAGAGGTCACCGACCCAGTTGCTCTGGTAGACGGTGTCGAGATAGCGCTCGCCCAGGTCCGGGGAGATCGCCACGGCCGTGACCGGCTCGCCCGGCCGGTGGTCGGCCAGCCAGCCGACGGCTCCGGCGATCACCGTTCCGGTGGAGCCGCCGAAGAGGTAGCCGCCGGTGGCCAGCCGGTGTGCGACCCGGATCGCCTCGGCCTCCGGCACGTGCACCACGTCATCCACGTACGACTCGTCGAGGATCGGCGGCCGGACACCGGCACCGAGCCCCGGGATCATCCGCGGCCCCGGCGGCCCGCCGAACGTCACCGAGCCGACGGAGTCGACGGCCACCACCGTGACCGGGCGCTCGGTCTCCTTGAAGTACCGGGCGCAGCCCATCAGGGTGCCCGTCGTGCCGGCGCCGACGAAGAGCACGTCCAGCTCGGGGAAGTGCGCCGCGATGGAGGGTGCCGTCGTGCGGTGGTGAGCCATCCAGTTGTGCGGGTTGGCGTGCTGGTTCAGCCACAGGTGCCGGTCGTCGGACGCGCACAGCTGCCGTACGTGGTTCAGCCGGGCGCCGAGGAACCCGGTCTCGGGGTCCGGCTCGGTGATGATGTGCACCTGGGTGCCCATCGCCTCCATCAGCCGTCTGGTGACCAGGTTGCAGCGGGTATCCGTCACGCACAGGAAGCGGTAGCCCTTGTCGGCCGCGATCATGCTCAGGGCGACGCCGAGGTTGCCCGACGAGGACTCCACGATGACCGAGTCGGCGGTGAGCGCCCCCCTGCGCTCGGCGTCGGCGATCATCGACGCCGCGGCCTTCAGCTTGATCGAGCCGGCGAAGTTGAAGCCCTCGCACTTCAAGTACAGCGGCGCGTCGAGAGTGGTCCGGAGGTCCACGTAGAGATCCTCCACGTGGAATTCCCCCGGCGCGGAGATGACGGGCACTCCGACCCCCCGCCTCAGGAACGGCCGTCGGGCACACCGGAGCGCCCGTACCGGTCGATCTCGTGGAAGAAGCCGTCGACGACGTGCAGTCGGCCGCTCTCGCGCACCGCGTCGTACACGTGCTTGCCGAGCGCGAGGTCGAGGACGCCCAGGCCGAACGGCGAGAAGACCACCGTCCGGTCCGCCGGGACGCGCAGCCGCCCGTCGATCACGTCGTACAGCGTGCCGTCGATGAAGTCCCGGTTGCCGGTCAGCTGCTCGGTCAGGTGCGGCGAGGTGTCGGCCTTCAGGCAGTGCTCGATGTCGTCCACGACGTTCGCCGAGTCGAGCAGCACCTGCGGCGCGAGGTCGCGCAGCGAGACATTGAGGACGAGGGGGTGGTGCGCGAACCACGTGACGTCCGTGACGTGCGGCTTGGCCGCGACGGTCGCGAAGACCACCAGGTCCGAGGAGCGGACGAGGTCCTCGGCCCGCTCGTGCACGGTGACCCGGCCGCCGGCTCCGGAGTCCGTCACGTACGAGGCGAAGCCCGCCGCGTGCTCGGCGGACAGGTCGTGCACCCCGACCTCGTCGAAGTCCCAGCCTGTGCCGGCCAGGTAGGTGTGGATGTGGCGGGCGATCAGCCCGGTGCCGATGAACCCCACCCGGCGCGGGCGGTCCCGGTCGCGGGAGAGCAGGTCGGCCGCGAGCGCGGCGGAGGCCGCGGTGCGGGCCGCACTGATGATCGAGCTTTCCAGGCACGCGAACGGATAGCCCGTGTCGTAGTCGTTGAGCACCAGGACCGCGGAGGCGCGGGGTATCCCCGCCGCGACGTTCTCCGGGAAGCTGGAGATCCATTTCAGCCCCTCGACCCGTGTCCCACCGCCGATCGAGGCGGGCAGGGCGATGATGCGCGAGGAAGGGCGGTCGGGGAAGCGCAGGAAGTAGGAGGGCGGGTTCACCGTGTCGCCCTCGCCGTGCACCCGGTAGGCCTCTGCCACCAGTTCCAGGGTGCGCTTCTCGTGTCCGGCCAGAACGCGATGCACCTGTTCGCCCGGGATCACGGCGAACGGCGGTACATGGACTTGCTGTGTCATGCACAACTCCATTGCAAGTAGGCGGGTGGACCCGTTGCCACCTCGACGGAGCGCCACCGGTTCGACGTCCCGTCACCATTCGCGCGGCAATGTTGCCGGTCCGCACTGACACTGTGCTGACGCGCGGTAAAACCCGCCCGAATCAGGCCCGGACAGAAGCCCACCTGCGTTTTTAGTGGACCGCTTAATGACCTGGTCCGCCCTTCCCCCTCGGCCTACGGTCATTCCTTGGTGGCGCCACCCCGCACGGTTGAATCATCGGGCCGGAGTCACCGTCGTCCGGTCGACCGGCTTTTCCGGTACCGGAATTCGTGGAGATACCGACAGGAGACCCCTCGTGCTCAACAAAGTCGTGATCGTGGGCGGCGGTACCGCAGGCTGGATGACCGCCTCGTATTTCAAGGCGGCCTTCGGCGACCGAATAGACATCACGCTCGTCGAATCGGGGAACGTAGGCGCGGTCGGCGTCGGCGAGGCCACCTTCAGTGACATCCGGCACTTCTTCGACTTCCTTGGTCTCAAGGAGAAGGACTGGATGCCGGCCTGCAACGCCACGTACAAGCTCGCCGTCCGCTTCGAGAACTGGCGCCGGCCGGGCCACTACTTCTACCACCCCTTCGAGCAGATGCGGTCGGTCAACGGCTTCCCGCTCACCGACTGGTGGCTCAAGGAGCGGCCCACCGACCGGTTCGACAAGGACTGCTTCGTCATGTCCTCGATCATCGACGCCGGCTGCAGCCCGCGGCACCTCGACGGCACCCTCATCGACCAGCCCTTCGACGAGGGCGCGGAAGAGATGCAGGGCCTGACGATGTCGGAGCACCAGGGCAAGACCCAGTTCCCCTACGCCTACCAGTTCGAGGCAGCGCTGCTCGCGAAGTACCTGACCCGGTACTCGGTGGAGCGCGGCGTGAAGCACATCGTGGACGACGTCCAGAACGTCTCCCTGGACGAGCGCGGCTGGATCACCGGGGTACGCACCGCCGAGCACGGGGACCTCTCCGGCGACCTGTACATCGACTGCACCGGATTCCGGTCGCTGCTGCTGAACAAGGCGCTGGAGGAGCCGTTCATCTCCTACCAGGACACCCTGCCGAACGACAGCGCGGTGGCGCTGCAGGTGCCCATGGACATGGAGCGCCGCGGCATTCTGCCGTGCACCACCGCCACCGCCCAGGACGCCGGGTGGATCTGGACGATCCCGCTGACCGGCCGGGTCGGCACGGGTTACGTCTACGCGAAGGACTACCTCTCCCCGGAGGACGCGGAGCGTACGCTGCGTGAATTCGTGGGACCGGCCGCGGCCGACGTCGAGGCGAACCACATTCGTATGCGGATCGGCCGCAGCCAGAATTCCTGGGTGAAGAACTGCGTGGCGATCGGCCTTTCCAGTGGATTCGTCGAGCCGCTGGAGTCGACCGGCATCTTCTTCATTCACCACGCCATCGAGCAGCTCGCGAAGTACTTCCCGGACGAGAGCTGGAACCCGGTCCAGCGGGAGAGCTACAACACCGCCGTCTCCCATGTCATGGACGGTGTGCGGGAATTCCTGGTGCTGCACTACGTCGCCGCGAAGCGACAGGACACCCAGTACTGGCGTGACACCAAGACCCGGAAGATTCCGGATTCGCTGGCGGAGCGCCTGGAGAAGTGGAAGACGCAGCTTCCCGACTCGGAGACGGTTTACCCGTACTACCACGGTCTGCCGCCGTACTCGTACATGTGCGTCCTGCTCGGCATGGGCGGAATCGACCTGAAGCCGTCGCCGGCGCTCGCGCTGTCCGACAACTCGGCCGCGCTGCGCGAGTTCGAGCAGATCCGGGAGAAGACGCAGCGGCTCACCAAGGTGCTGCCGAAGGCGTACGACTACTTCACGCAGGTGGGCTGAGGGCCGCCGGGCCGACCGGGAAAGGATTCCATCGGAATGGACGCCCTCAACCTCCTGCTGCGGTTCGCGCACGCGGTGGCGGCACTGGCCGTCGTCCTGCTGCTCGCCGCCCTGGGCAGGGAACTGGCCCGGCGGCTGCGCCAGCCGGAGGTCATCGGGGAGATCACCATGGGCCTGCTGGCCGGGCCCCTGGTGATCGTGGCACTCGGCAGGAGCGCCTTCGACCTGCTCCTGCCGGGCCCGGTGTTCGACCTCATCAAGCTCGCGGCCGAGGCCGGTCTGGTGCTTTTCCTGGTCGGCCTGGCCCACAAACTGCGGCTCGGGCCGAACCGGCCGCCACAGCGGGCCACGGCCTGGGTCGCCTTCGGGTCCCTGGTACCTCCCCTGCTCACCGGGCTCCTGCTGTCCGGCTGGGTGCTGGTCAGCGGCGACAGCGCGGCCCGCGGCAGCGCGCCGCTGCCGGCCTTCGTGCTGATGATCGCGGTGTCGATGTCCATCACCGCGGTGCCGGTGCTGGCGCGCATCCTGGCGGACCGGGGCATGAGCGAATCGACGGCGGGCCGGCTGGCGCTGGCCGCGGCCGTCGTCATCGACGCACTGGGCTGGCTGCTCCTCACGGTCGCCGTCAGCCTGGGCGCGAAGGACTTCGCCGACTCCCTGGCATCCGTGCGCGCGCTGCTGACCGGTGTGCTGTGCGCGCTGGTCATCCGGTACGGGCTGCGGACGCGCTTCGCACGGAGCGTGTGCGAGCGACTGCCGCGGACCGTGGCCGTCGTGCTCGGCGCCGCGGCGATCGCCGTCGCCCTGACCATGGAGCACATGGGCATGACGGCCATCCTCGGCGCGGCCCTGGTCGGGCTGGCGATCCCCGGGGACGAGAAGGCCCCCTGGGCACGGGCGGTGGCCACCGTCTCCAGGGCCGGACGCGCGCTGGCCCCGGCCTTCTTCGTGGTCACCGGTGTCACCGTGCTGGCCGAGGGTTTCGCCGCCACCTCCTGGCTGCTGATCGTGGTGGCCCTGGTGCTGGGGACCTTGGGCAAGACGGTGGGCGGCTACCTCGGGGCGCGGTGGGCCGGGCAGCCGCGCGGCACCGCGCGCCGGATCGGCGTACTGATGAACACCCGTGGGCTCACCGAACTGATCGTGCTCCAGGCCGGCCTCAGCTCCGGAATCCTGACCGCGCCCCTGGTCCTGGCGCTGGTGGTGATGGCGCTGGCGACCACCGCGATGACCGGACCGCTCCTGAACCTCCTCGACCGTCGTACGGGCCGGAGCACCGGGCCCGAGGAGATACCCGTAGCGACAGAAAGCGGCACGCGATGACCGACCCCGCCGTACAGGCACCCACCGTCCTGGCCGACGAGGCCACCCCCGACGACTTCCGCGCGATGATGAGCAGCTTCCCGACGGGCGTCGCCGTCGTCACCACCACCGACCACGAAGGCGCGCCGCGCGGGATGACCTGCTCATCGGTGTGCAGCGTCTCGCTCGCGCCCCCGACGCTGCTGGTCTGCCTGCGGGACGGCAGTCCTACGCTGGCCGCGATCCTCAAGAGCGGCATGTTCGCGGTCAACCTGCTGCACGAGGGCGCGCAGGAGGCGGCCGAGCTGTTCGCCTCCGGCGACCCGCACCGGTTCCACGCGCTGCCGTGGGAGGAGACACCGGACACGGCCGGGCCGCACCTGATCCGGGACGCGCACACCGTCGCCGACTGCGATGTGACGCTGACGCAGCAGGTGGGCGACCACATCACCGTGTTCGGCCAGGCGCGCCGGATCGTCCGGCGGCACGGCGTACCGCCGCTCCTCTACGGCCTGCGGCAGTTCCGCTCCTGGTCCCGGACCTGAGGCTCCGTCGGCACCACCCCTCTCACCCCGCAAGGCCCGGCCCGCTCAACCGGCCGGGCCTTCGTGCTGGCCGCCCGTGTGGTCGTGGAGCCCCGACAAGAAGGTCGTTCCTGACGTTTGACAGCCTTAGAATCCATGTGTAAGTCTCAACTTACACGCTTCAGCGGCGAGAGGACATGAGTCATGACGAGCGAAGAGCTGCTGGTCGTCCTCGCCGCCGTGGGCCACGCCCAGCGTCTCCGGGTCATCGCGGAGATCGCGGGGGGCCGGGTGTACGTCAGCGAGCTGGCCCGGCGCCTGGGGATGTCCCGGCCGCTGCTGTACATGCACCTGGAACGGCTGGAGAAGGCCGGCCTGGTGGTCGGCAGCCTGGAGCTGTCCGACACCGGCAAAGCACTCAAGTACTTCGAACTGAGCCCGTTCGACCTGCATGTGAACGCCGAGACGATCGTCGCGGCGGTGGCGGCGAGCACGGAAGGGCAAGGCGACATGAAGGGGGACCCCACATGACCGGCGCCGTGATCACGATCGCCATCATCCTGATCATCGTCGGCGGCAGCACGGCCGGCGTGGTCGCGTACTTCCGACTGCAGAGGCACCGAGCCGACGCCGTGGCCATGGCCTCGTACCGCAAACTCGCCGAGGAGGCGACCACCGGACAGCAGCTGCTGCGCCAGGAGTTGACCCTGCTCGACCAGCGCCTGAAGTCGATCGAAGACCTGCTGCGGAGCGTCGGATGATCACGCTCGTGGCCGGCCGGCGGCTGGTCCGGCACAGCAATCCGCTGCACATGCTGCGCTCTGCCACTCCCTGGCGGGCGGCCGGCTACCTCGCCGGTCATCTGCTGGCCGGCACCGTCTTCTTCGCCGTCTCGCTCACCGCCGTCGTCGCCGGACTGGTCTTCAGCCAGCTCACCGTGACCGTCGTACTGACCGTCGGCTCCGCCTGGGTCGTACGGTGCTGCGCACAGGTCGAACGCGGCCGGGCCGTCCTGGTCGACGCGCCGATCCCGTACGCCTACCAGGACGCCACCGAAGCCGGCCTGGTGGGCCAGTTGAAGGCCCGGTGCACCGATCCCGCGTTCTTCCGGGACTGCTGCTACCTGATCCTGGCCTACCCTCTCCTGCTCCTCCTGGACGCGCTCGCCCTCGCTCTCTGGCTGCTGCTCCTGACCGGCGTCACGCTCCCGCTGTGGTTCTGGGCGGTGAGTTCGCGACTGGCCGGCGGCGGCCACAAGGACGGCGTGCGGCTGGGGCGTTCGGACGGCACCGGTATCGGCGTGTGGATCGACAGCTGGCCGGCCGCACTGATCGCCTCAGCCGTCTTCCTCCTCCTGACCATGTATGCCGCCTACGCCGTGACGGCGGCGGCCCGACTCCACCTGACCGTCACCCACACCCTGCTGCGCCCGGCGCCCGACCCGCTCGCGCGGGCCAAGGACGTGCTCACCGCGCCCGGCCCCCTGTCGCTCACTTCACCCGGCCCGGCCCTCGGGCCCACCGCACACGGAGGACACCGCACATGAACGGGACGCCGAGTCCGCAGCGCTACGAAGTCGTCTCGCTCGACTCCGTGCGCAAGATCTACGGCGGTTCGAAGAACCGGGTCGCCGCCCTCGACGACGTGACCGTCGGCCTGCCGCGCGGCAGCTTCACCGCGGTGATGGGCCCCTCCGGGTCCGGCAAGAGCACCTTCCTGCACTGCGCCGCCGGGCTCGACCGGCCCACCTCGGGCACCGTGCGGCTCGACGGCACGGACCTCGCGCCGCTGAGCGAGAAGGAGCTGACCAAACTCCGCCGGGAGCGCATCGGCTTCATCTTCCAGGCCTTCAACCTGCTGCCCGCGCTGAGCGTGGTGGACAACGTGACGCTGCCGATCCGGCTCGCCGGCCGCCGGCCCAAGAAGGCCGAGGTCGACGAGGTCATCGAGCGCGTCGGGCTCGCCGACCGGCGGCGCAACCGCCCCGGCGAGCTCTCCGGCGGCCAGCAGCAGCGCGTCGCCATCGCCCGGGCACTGGTCACCAAGCCCGCGGTGATCTTCGGTGACGAGCCGACCGGCGCACTGGACACCTACACCGCGCGCGAGGTGCTCACCCTGCTGCGGGAGGCCGTGCAGTGGGCCGGCCAGAGCATCGTGATGGTCACCCACGACCCGGTGGCCGCCGCTCACGCGGACCGCGTCCTCTTCCTCGCCGACGGCCGTATCGTCAGCGCCCTGGAGGCGCCCACCGCCGACCTGGTGGCCGAACGGATGACCCACCTCGGCGCCTGGGGCACCCCTTCCGCCGAGCCGGGTTCCGCGCAGGGAGCCCGACGATGATCAGAATCGCGTTCAAGACCCTGCGGTACCACAAGGGCGGCTTCATCGCGACGTTCATCGCGCTGTTCTTCGGCGCGGCGATCGTCGTGGGCTGCGGCGGGCTCTTCGAGACCGGGCTGCACAAGGCCGCGCCGCCCGAGCGCCTGATCACCTCGCCGATCGTCGTCACCGGCGACCAGCGCTACCCCGACACCGAGCGCGACCTCTTCCCCGAGCGCATCCGCTTGGACACGGACCTGGTGCGACAGGTCGAGGAGGTACCCGGCGTCGCCGCCGCGGTGCCCGACGTCTCCTTCCCCGCCACACTGCTGCCGAGCGGCGACGGGGGCAGCCCCGCCGAGCTGACCGGTCACGGCTGGTCCTCCGCCCGGCTCACGCCGTACCGGGTCGTCGAAGGGAGCCGGCCGTCGCAGGCCGGCGAGATCGCCCTGGACCAGCGGTTCGCCGAACGGGCGGGCCTGCGCGTCGGCCAGCGGGCCGGGCTCCTGGTGGGCGCCGACGCCACGCAGTACAAGATCACCGCGCTGGTCTCCGGGCCCGGCGCCTCCGAGACGGCCTTCCTGCCCGACGCACAGGCCGCCCGGGTCGCGGGCCACGCCGGACGCGCCGACTCCATCGGTGTGTTCACCGAGCAGGGCGCCGCGACGGACACGGTGGCCGCGGCCGTCGCCAAGGCGGTCGAGGGCAGCCCGGTTTCGGTTCTCACCGGCGACGAACGCGGCTGGGCCGAGAACCCCGACGTGATCGCCCAGGGCAGCAAGCTCGTCACCCTCGCCTCGGTCTTCGGCGGCCTGTCCGCGGCCGTCACCGTCTTCGTCGTCTCCAGCACCGTCGGCCTCGCCCTCAACCAGCGGCAGCGCGAGTCGGCACTGCTGCGCGCGATCGGCACCACGCCCGGCCAGCTGCGCCGCATGGTGCTCGGCGAGACCCTGGTCATCGCCGTGGTCGCGACCGCGCTCGCCTGCATACCCGGGCCACGGATCGGTGCCTGGCTGCTGGACGCCTTCGCCGGGGCCGGCGTCGTCCCGGAAAGCATCGCCTTCCGCGCCGGGTGGATCCCGACGGCCGTCGGTGTGGCCGCGGCCCTGCTCACCGCTCTCGGGGCCGCGTTCCTCGGAGCGCGCGCCGCGTCGCGCACCCGGCCGACCGAGGCCCTGGCCGAAGCATCCCTGCAGCGCCGCTGGTTCAGCGTGCCGCGGCTGATCTTCGCACTGCTCTTTCTCGGCGGCGGCACCGCACTGGCCCTGGTCACCGCCAATATGGACGGTCCCTCGGCAGGCAGCACGGCGACCCCCGCCGCGATGCTGTGGACCGCCGGGTTCGGCCTGCTCGGTCCGGGCCTGGCCAAGGCGATCACCGCGATGCTGCGCGGGCCGCTGCGCGCCTTCACCGGCCTCGCCGGGCAGCTGGCCACGCTCAACGCCAAGGCGCGCACCAGCCGGCTGGCGGGCGCGGTGATGCCCGTCATGCTCGCCACCGGCCTGGCCACCGCGCTGATCTACCTGCAGACCACGCAGTCCGCCGGGGCCGAGCGGGCCTTCCACGAGAGCCTGCGGGCCGACCTCGTCGTCACCTCCCCCGGCGGCCTCACCCTGGACACGGTGGACGCCGTGGCCGGGCAGCCCGGGGTCGCGGCCGCCTCCGCGCAGGTGTCCACGATCGGGTACATCGAGCCGCCCGCTCCCCCGAAGCCCGAGGACCCCGACGACGAGCCGGACGAGCCGGAGCCCACCGAGGTGCCCATGCAGGGCGTCACCGCCAAGGGCGTCGAAGGCACCACCGCCTTCCGCGCCTCCAGCGGCAGCCTCACCGAGCTGGAAGGGAACACCGTCGCCCTGCCGACCGAGTTCGCCAAGGAGTCGGGCCACCGGCTCGGTGACACGGTCCCGATGCGGCTGGGCGACGGCACCCGTGCGGAGCTCAAGCTGGTCGCCACGCTCGACGGCAAGCGCGGGTACGAGACCGCGCTGCTGCCGGCCGCGCTGCTCGCCCCGCACACCGACTCCGGGCTGGTACCGCAGATCATGGTCAAGGCCGAAGCGGGCACCGGAACCGGCGAGTTGACCAAGACACTGTCCGCGCTGGCGAGCAGTCACCCCGGCCTTCGGGTCGCCGACCGGGAGGCGCTCGCCACCGTGCAGGCCGAGCAGGACGACACCCAGACCTGGATGTCCTACCTGCTGCTCGGCATGGTCGTGGGGTACGCGACCATCGCCCTGGTGAACACGCAGGTGATCGCCACCACCGAGCGGCGCCGGGAGCTGCTCCTCCAGCGGCTCATCGGGGCCACCCGCCGCCAGGTCATGCAGATGATGACGGTGGAAGGCGTCCTGGTCTCGGTGGCCGGGATCGTGCTCGGCGTGCTGGTCGCGGCGCTGACGCTGGTACCGCTGAGCGTGAGCGTGCTCGGCTCGCCGGTCCCGGACGGCTCCCCGTGGATCTTCATCGGGGTGGTCGCCGCGGCCCTGGGCCTCACCCTGGCCACCACGCTCCTCTCCACGCTGCTGGTCCTGCGCAGCCGCCCCGGTGACGTGGTCGGCATGCGCGAGTGAGGACGGGAACGGCACAGCGGCGCGGCCCCGGTGGAGATCACCGGGGCCGCGCCGCGTCGGGTGTGTCCGTCGTTGCCGCGGAGTACGGGCCGCGGCGAAAGCCCCCGGCTAGGAGGCCTGCTGCACGACCGGCCGGGACACCGGCTGCGGCAGGTGCCGGGCGGAACGGTTCGGGCCCTGCCGCAGGGCACGGCCGTCCAGCAGGGCCATGCCCAGCGGAGTCACCGTGTGCAGCACGGTGTTGCGGATGCGGCGGGTGGTGATCAGGCCGGTCTCGCGGAGTACCGCGGTGTGCTGGCTGGCGCCCGCCGCGGAGATGCCGAGCTGGTCGGCGAGCTGGCTGGTGGTGCAGGTGGCCCGCAGCACGCGCAGCGCGGCGGCCCGGGTCTGGCCGACCAGCGCGCCGAGGGACTGCGTACTGCCGTCGGGCTCGTCCCACAGCCGCGCGGCGCGCCGGGCGTCCGGCGGCGCGGCGAAGGCCAGCACCGCCTGGCCGCCGTCCGCCTTGCTGCCCATCAGCTGGGCGGGCCGGTGGTGCAGGAAGACCGAGGGCGTGAGCGTCAGTCCGCGCCCGTCGAGGTGGACGTCCTCGTCCGGCCCGCCGGGGATCTCCAGCACCGGTGACCGCCAGTTGATCCTGGGGTGCAGGGTGGCCAGCAGCTGATCCAGCCCGCCCGCCATCACGATCCGGCCGCGCGTCTCGCACTCGGCCTCCAGGTACCCCAGCATCCGCTCCCAGTACGGGGCCACGGCCGCCCGCCAGACCTCGGGCAGATCGGGTGCGGCGGCCCGGCCGGTCCACCGGGTGTCCCGGGGCCCGGTGCCGGCCTCCTCGCCGTAGTACTCGGCCTGTCTGAGCAGTGCCTCCAGGTCCTGGGCGGTGCCGGCGGCGGGGGCCGGCCGGCCCGGCAGCTGTTTGCCGACCTGTCTGCGCCAGCGCGCGTACGGCGCGCCGACGTTGCGCCCGAGCAGTCCGACCGCGAAGGCGGTCTCGGCGAGCGGCCCCACGGTGATGCCCAGCCGGGTGCTGGCGAAGTCTGCTGCGGTGAAGTGGATCCTTTGCATGTCGGTATGGCCCCCCGTAAAGCTGAAGGAAAGCGCTGCCGGCCGGTGCGCGGCGGCGCGGCGCACGGGCCCGGCGTGCGGTCCGGGCCCGTGGCGAACTGCGGTGCAGGGTCAGGCGCTCTGTCCGGTCAGCGAGACGAAGACGTCGTCCAGCGTCGGCCTGCGGAGCGCGAAGTCGGCGACGTCGACGCCCTCGTGCCGCAGCGCGGCGGCGGCGGTCGCGATGCCGTCGAGCCCGTCGCCGAGCGCGACGGAGACGGTCTTCCCGTCGGCGTCCACCGACGGCTCGGCCGCGGTCACCCGGCGCAGCGCGGCCACCGCGCCGGGCACTCCGTCCGGCCCGGCCACGACGACTTCCAGGCGCTCCTCGCCGACCTTCCGCTTCAGTTCGTTCGGTGTGCCGTCGGCGATGACCCGGCCGGTGTCGACGACCACGATCCGGTCGGCGAGGAAGTCGGCCTCTTCCAGGTACTGCGTGGTCAGCAGCACGGTGACGCCGTCGCCGACCAGTTCCTTGACCGCGGACCACAGCGCCATCCGGCTCACCGGGTCCAGCCCGGTGGTGGGCTCGTCGAGGAAGAGGACCGAAGGCCGCGCGACCAGACAGGCCGCCAGGTCCAGGCGGCGCCGCATACCGCCCGAGTAGGTGCGGGCCGGGCGGTCGGCCGCGCCGTCCAGGTCGAAGCGGGTCAGCAGCTGTGCCGCCCGCTCCCGCGCGGCACGCCGGCCCAGGTGCAGCAGGGTGCCGATCAGCACCAGGTTCTCGCGCCCGGTGAGCAGTTCGTCCACCGCCGCGTACTGGCCGGCCAGGCCGATGCGCCGGCGGACCTCGTCCGGCCGGCGCACCACGTCGTAGCCGGCCACTTCGGCGCGGCCGCCGTCCGGCTCCAGCAGGGTTGCGAGGGTGCGCACCGTGGTGGTCTTGCCGGCGCCGTTCGGGCCGAGCAGGCCGAGTACGGTGCCGGCCGGTACGGCGAGGTCGACGCCCCGCAGTGCGGGGGTCTGCCGGTAGACCTTGCGCAGTCCCTCCGCCTGAATCGCCATGTTCACGTTACGTTCCTCCGGCTCCCTGGCGGGCCGACGGGCGGTCAAGAAGCCTGGGCACCGGCGGCCTCACGCAGGCTGCGCGGGCGCATGTCCGTCCAGTTCTCCTCGACGTAGGCGAGCGCCGCGTCGCGCGGTCCCGCCTCGAGTGCCACCGTCCAGCCGTCCGGGCGCTGGGCGAACGCGGGCCACAGGGAGTGCTGGCCTTCGTCGTTCACCAGCACGAGGAACATTCCGTCCTGGTCGTCAAAAGGGTTCGACACGTCGCGTACTCCGTATCCGAGTCGTATGCGATGCGCACCTCCTGAGTGGCCTTCACACAGGCCTCAGGAATCGCGGTACGCACCGTCATGCTCTCGCCGCCCGCTGACACGACGCTGACCGTCCTCTGATGCCTGGTTACCGGCGCGTTTGCTCCACCAGCCGCCGGGTCGCCGCGACATCGCACTTGCCGTTGGCGTTCAGCACGATCTCGCGCGCGGGGTGCACGGCATTGGGGACCAGAGCCGAAGGCAGCACCTCGGCGAGGGCCTTCCGCACGGTCCCGGCGAGCGCTTCGCCGTCGGCACCCGGGTGGGCCGGCCGGACGAAGAGCTCCAGGGTGTCGACCGGCCCCCGCACGATGTCGAAGGCCGCGTCGGCGACCCCGGGGACGGCGAGGACGTGGTGGCGCAGCTCCCCCAGTTCGACGCGGTGGCCATTGACCTTCAACTGGTCGTCGCCGCGACCGAGATGGAGCAGGGTGCCGTCGGCGAGCAGCTCGACCATGTCGCCGGTGCGGTAGGCCCGCCCGTGCCCGCCGCCGAGCTCGCGCTCGTCGATGAACTTCCCACCCTGCCCCTGCTGCCCCAGGTAGCCCGCCGCCACCGCACGGCCGGCGATGACCAGTTCGCCGGGGCGGCCGGGGCCGACCGGGCGCAGGTCCTCGTCGACCACGTGGGCCCGGGTGTTCCACGCGGGCGTCCCGATGGGCACCGTCGGCGTGCTCGGGAGGGTGGTGAGGTCGAAGGTGTGGGCGCAGCAGCCGATCGTCGTCTCGGTCGGCCCGTAGTGGTTGACCAGCCGTACGCCGTCGAGCCGGGCGCCCAGGGAGCGGACCAGCGCGGGGTCGAGCCCCTCGCCGCCGAACATCAGCAGCCGGGTGGCCCGGTCGTAGCGCGGCGGCTCGGCCAGGACATCGAAGAAGCGCGCGTGGGAGGGGGTCAGCTTGAGGAAGGTGTACCTGTCCTCGCGGGCCCCGAAGAGGGTGGCCTGATCCCACATCCCGGCCACCGTCACGACCCGCCCGCCCTGGGCCAGCGGCACCCACAGCGAGGTCATCGCCAGGTCGAAGCCGAGGCTGGCGAAGAGCGGGCTGCCGGCACCGGCCCGGCCGACGAGCGCGCCGCACCAGGACACATAGTTGGCCAGCGAGCCGTGCGGCACCATGACGCCCTTGGGAGTGCCGGTCGACCCGGAGGTGAAGACGACGTATGCGATGTCCTCGGCGCGCGGCAGCTCCCGCTCCGGCGGCGTGCGGAGGTCGGGGAGCTCCCGGACGTCGACGACCGGCACGTCCAGGGCGGGCAGCGCACCGCCGGCCGCGGCGCCGTCGTGGACCAGTGCGGTGGGCCGCGCACCGGCGAGCACCGTGTGGACGCGCTCGGCCGGGTGTGTCGGGTCCAGGGGGACGTAGGCCGCGCGCAGGGCCATGACCGCAAGGGCCGCGGCCGTCACGCCCGCCGTACGGTCGGCCCACAGGGCGACCCGGTCGCCGGGCCCGACGCCGGCCTCCTCCAGCGCGGCGGCGACGACCAGCGTGCGGTGCCACAGACGCCGGTAGGTGGTGAGGGCTCCGCCCGATTCCACGGCCACTGCGTCCGGGCGCAGCATCGCGTGCTCACGCACCATGTGCACCAACGAGTCCGCTTCGATCTCGCGCACCTCGCCGGCCAGCATGCCGGGGTGTGTCGCTGACGGGGCCATCGCCGCTCCTGTTGTTCGCTCCGCGCATCGGGTGGGTGGGCCGGGGCTGCCGGCAGCCGTTCGAACGGGTGCCGGACGGGACGCACGGCGTCCGGTCCGGCACCCGGTGAGAGAAGGTGAAGGAAGGGTCAGTGGGTCAGGGCGGAGCCGCCCACCGCTTCGCGGGTGACCATGTCGCCCATCGCCACGATGATCTTCCGCTCGCCTTCGAAGGGGTCGCGGCCGTGCGAGACGAGCATGTTGTCGATGACCGCCATGTCGCCCTGCTGCCAGGTGAACCGCTGGGCCAGCGAGTCGTACACGGACCGCAGCAGCGCGACCGCGCTGTCGTCGATCGGCGAGCCGTCACCGAAGGACGCGCTGCGCGGGTAGGCGCTCTCGTCGTCGCCGAAGAGGGACTGCATCACCTCCCGCACCGAAGGCTCCAGGCAGGCGGTGTGGTGCAGGAAGAGCTGATTGAAGAAGACCCGCTCGCCGGTGCCGGGGTGGCTGATCACGGCCGGGGCCTGCTGCACGGTCCGCAGCGTGCCGTCGGGCTGCCACTGGCACTCCACGCCCTGGGCGAGGCAGCGCCGCTCCACTTCCTCGCGGTCGGTCGTGCCGAACATCTGCTCCCAGCCGACATCGAGGCCCGGGATGAAGTTGCGGACGTAGCGGATCCCCCGCTCCTCGAAGCGGTCGCGCAGGTCGTCGGGGAGCGCCGCCCACACCTTGCGGCCGTCGACGATCGGGGTCGCGCCGCCCGCACTCGACGGCTGGACGCAGCAGAAGAACTGCCGGCTCGGCCACTGCGGCATGTGCGAGCTCTCGTGGTGGAAAAGGATCGACTGCTGGGCCGGGTAGGGAGTCGACTTGTAGACGCGGTCCGCGTCCTTCTCGTGCGGGAGGTCGCCGTAGTCGCCGTAGAGGGTGCTCACCAGTGAGGCGGCGACCGCCTCGAACGCGTCGGCGTCCTTGATGCCGAAGTCGCGCAGGACGATGGCTCCGTGGGTGCGCAGGAGTTCGTCGACGGCCGGCCGGTGCGCGGCCGCCCACGCGGCCGCGTCCGTCTCCGGTTTCTCGCACCGGAGCACCGGGGGGTAGGTCTTGTCATGGAAGTAGATGCCAGGACCGAACATTCCCGACCATCCCTTCATCTCGTGGGTCGCAGACACCGGCCGCGCCTCGTCCGAGGCCGCTTCGGTCGACCCACGAAAGCGGTGCACGCCGGGAGCCCGGCGGCGCCGAGGGACGTGTTCGGCTTTCGGCGTTGCGTCAACAGGCTTGGCGCCGTGCTCAGCAGGAACGGTCACGAGTCTAGAAACGCCCCCGCCGCCCCACCATGCTCTTAAGCACCCGGCGAAAATCGCAGGTCAGGACGGTGTTTTCGCCTTTGCCGCAGCAGGTCGGCAGGTCAGTCGATGCTGCGCAGCAGACCCTCGACGGCCTTGACCCGGTCGCCCAGCTCGGCCAGCTGCTTCTGCAGCGCCTCCTGGCGCTCGACGGCGTCCTCCGCGAGCTTGCGGTACGACGCCATGGCGACCGCATCGGACCGGTGCCGCTGGAGTCTGAAGTACGCGACCACACTCGCCGTGATGCCACCGACAATGATGAGGACGACGGCGATGGCGATGATGGCCCCGGTCATGTGCGTTTCCCCTTAACGTCTTCTGGTCCCTGCGCGCCCGCCGGCTCCCCCGCTTCCCCCGCGCCCTGAGCGGCGGCCGCGTCGGCCCGTACGGCCGCGAGGATCGTATCGACATTCAGCCGCAGGTCGAACGGCGCCAGTTCGAAGTACTTGAGGGCCTTCCCGTCCTCGGACAGCTCCAGGCTCCCCACCACCAGACCGGCCTTCTCCAGCCGCTCCAGGTGCATGTACAGCAGGGGCCGGGACATCCCCAGGCGCCGGGCCAGCTCGCTGACGTACATCCGGCCCTCGGCGAGCTCGGCGACGATCCGGAGGCGCTGGGCGTGCCCCACCGCAGCGAGCACAGCCAGAAGCTCCTCGCTGGTCATGGGCCCACCTCTGACATTCCGGAAAACTGTGGGGCAAGACTTTCCCACGGCGTTGACCAGTGTCAAACGACCGCGGACCCCGCAACGGCCGCGGCATGCGGCCGCCGCGGCCCGCAGGGTCCGACCGGTCAGCCGGCGGTCGCGCCGCCGGGCACGTCAGGGGTCACCGCGCGAGGGCCGGCAGGACGTACAGCTCACCGTCGTCGAGGAAGCCGGAGTCACCCGTGCGGACGTAGCCGCCGTCCGGCAGGCTGTCGTCGCCGACCGTACGGGCCTCGAAGTCCCCGGCAGAGCGCTCGTCCGTGCCCCAGCGCCCGGCGCTGACGCCGGGTGCGGCCACCCAGATCTCCCCCACGGTCCGCTCGCCCAGCACGCGCCGCGTCCCGGGATCCACGATGCGCAGCTGCGTGCCGGTCAGCGCGGCACCGGAGCCGACCAGCTCCACCGCCCCTTCGGGCGCGGCGGCGGGCACCGCCTTCCCCTCGGTGAGCGCCGCGCGGTCGTAGCGGCCGGCCGGCGTCTCGTACAGCGGGCGGCCCATGGTGACGCCCAGCGTGCCCCCGGCGAGCCCGTAGCCCGGCGTGAACACCTCCTCACGGAAGAGACAGGTACGGAATGCCGTGGCGAACCGGCGCAGGGTGGCGGGCCGCAGGGGCTCGGCGTCGTTGGCCGCCACCCGCCACGTCGCCAGGTCGATGGCGTCCCGCTCCGCCTGTGTGGTCCGGGTGACGCACAGGTCGTACGCGAAGTCCGGGGCAGCGGCGAACACGTCGTCCTCCGCCTCGATGGCGCGCAGCCAGACGCGGGGGTCCCGGACGAAGGTGGCCGGTTTCATGACGACCGCTGCCGCGCCGGTCATGAGGGGCAGCACGAGGGAGGTGGCCAGGCCGGTGCCGTGGGAGAGCGGCAGCCAGCTGACGACGGTGGTTCCGGCGTCGGTGTCGCAGCGCTCGCCCAGCGCCGCCCCGCCGGCGGCCAGGCTGCCGTGGCTGACGGCGACGCCGCGCGGGTCGCGGGTGTCGTCCGAGGCGTACTGCAGCAGCGCCGTGGTTTCGGAGCGCAGCGCCGACGGGTCGGGGAAGGCCGCATCCGCGGCGGCCGGGCCGCCGGGGTCAGCGGACGGCCGACGCACCGCGACCCGCGCGACACCGGGCAGCGGGTCGGGGCCGGCCGCCTCCTCGGGCGTGGCCGTCAGCACCGCGCGGGGAGAACAGTCGCGGCGGACGGCCGCGAGGCGCTCGGCCCGGAGCAGGCCGTCCCGGTGCGGGTCCCGCGGCAGGGCGGGCACGGGCACCGCGATCATCCCGGCGTAGAGGCAGCCGAGGAAACCCACGTGGAAGTCGAGGCCGGGCAGATCCGGCACGATCACCCGGTCCCCGGCCCCGCCGACGGCACGCAGGGCCGCGGCCACCTCCCGTACGCGGCGGTCGAGTTCGGCGGCGGTCAGCCGCGCGACGCGCTCACCCGCGGAGCCCAGCGCGGTGAAGACCGGGAGGTCGGCGACCGGGCCCGTCGCGCGGTCGATGAGCGCGGTCACGAGGGACCGGGGCCGCGTCCCGCCACCGGAACGCGCGGCGGCGGTCGTGCCGGGGGTCGGAGTGTTGCTCATGGGATCGGTCCTCCCGTTCGAGCCACTGGGTGACGGCGGCCGGGGGCGAGGGTGGCACCCCTTGAGCGGCGATGCTGACACGCCGCGCTGACGCGGTGCTGACACCCGCTATGGACTGCTCCGGCGGGCATCGACTGGTCTGGTTGGCGCGCATTTTCCGGTGTTTGACTCGCAGCCGGCAGGGCCCCCGAGACCGTTGTGCAGGCTTCGAGCAGACAAGGATCGACATGGCAACGACGACACGAGCCGGAACGGCCGCACCGCGCGGTACCGGCACGGTTTCCGCCCCGGCGCGGCCCGCCGCGGCCGGCACCGCGCCGGCGGGCCGGGTGGCCGTGCGGGTGGTCTCCGAGGAGCTGCCGGCGCACGACCCGCTGCGGCTGTACGCCGAGTTGTCCGCCCGCCTCGGCAGCCAGGACGCCTTCCTCTTCGAGAGCCTGGCGGGCCCGGACAAGGACCGCCGCTCGGCGGTGGTCGGGTACGGGCGGCTCGCCGAGATCCGCGTCCACCACGGCCGGGTGGAGATCGAGGGTCCGGACGCGCTGCGCGCCGCCCTGCTGGGTGCCGCGGACGCCGCAGGCATGCGGGCGGACGAGCAGGGCCGGAGACCGGGCACCGAGGTGCGCCTCTTCCGCGGCTCCGGGCAGGTCTGGGACCTGATGCGGCGGGCCCGGGCACTGTTCTCGGTGGAGACCGAAGTACCGGACGACGCCTACGCTTTCGGCTTCCTGTCCTGCCTGGCGTACGAGTCCGCCTGGCACATGGACACGCTGCCCGAGCGCGACGCGGAGCGCGGCGGTCCGGACATGACGTTCACGCTCTTCCGGGACACCGTCTGGTACGACCTGGAGACCCGGCGGCCACGCCATCTCGCCGCCGACGCACCGGAGTTCCCGGACCGCCCGGCGCAGGACACGTACGCCCTGGCGGAGGCGGCGGCGCGGGTCCCCGCAGGCCCCGGCCACGCCTGCCCGCCGGCCCCCGCGCCCCGCTCGGTGCGGGACAGTGTGGCGCGCGGGACGTTCCTCGGCTGGGCCCGGCGCTGCCTGGAGCACATACGGATCGGCGACATCTATCAGATCCAGATCGGACACCGCATCGACGTCGAGTCGGCCCTGACGCCGCTCGACGTCTACCGCCGGCTGCGCTCGCGCAACCCCTCGCCGTACATGTACCTGGCCCCCCGCGCCGGTGACACCCTGATCGGCGCCAGCCCCGAGCTCTTCTTCCGCACCCAGGGCGGGACCCTCGCCATGCGGCCCATCGCCGGCACCACGCCTCGTGCCACCACGGACGAGGAGAACGAGCGGCGCATCAAGGAAATGCTGGCCAGCACCAAGGAGCGGGCCGAGCACGTGATGCTGGTCGACCTGTGCCGCAACGACGTCGGGCGGGTGTGCCGCCCGGGGACGCTGGCGGCGGAGGACCTGATGACCGTGGAGGCGTACTCGCACGTCTTCCACATCGTCTCGACCGTGACGGGCGAGCTGGAGCCGGACGCCGACGTGTGGCGGTCGCTCTGCGCGACGTTTCCCGCCGGCACCATGACCGGCGCGCCCAAGCTGCGCGCCATGGAGATCATCGACGGGATCGAGGAGGAGCCGCGCGGGATCTACGCGGGCGCGGTCGGCCTGATCGACACCCGCGGCTGGAGCGAGCTGGCCCTGTGCATCCGCACCATCGTGCACGACGGCCGTACGTACTCCACCCAGAGCTCGGCGGGCATCGTCGCCGAGTCGGACCCGGAGAGCGAGTGGAACGAGACCCTGGCGAAGATGGGCGCCGCCCACTGGGCGCTGACCGGTGAGGAGCTGTTGTCATGAAGGTACTGCTCGTGGACGCCTACGACAGCTTTGTGCACATCATCGACCAGTACCTGCGCGCCCTCGGGGTGGAGACGGAGGTGGTGCGCTCGCGCACTCGCACCCCCGACGAGCTGGCTGCGGGCCGGCCGTCCGCGGTGGTGCTCGGCCCCGGTCCGGGCCACCCGGCCGACTCGGGCCACGTCGAGCTGGTGCATCGCTTCGCCGGCGAGGTGCCCCTGCTGGGGGTCTGCCTGGGCCACCAGGCGATCGCGCTGGCCTTCGGCGGCCGGGTGTCCGTCGCCGACCACCTGATGCACGGCCGGACGAGCTCGGTGCGGCACGACGGCGCGGGCGTCTTCCGTGGCCTCGGGACGCACACGGTCGCCACCCGCTACCACTCGCTGATCGTCGACAGGCCGCTCCCCGCCGAGCTCACGGAGACCGCGACCGCCGAGGACGACGGGTACGTCATGGGCCTGCGGCACCGGTCGCTGCCGGTGGAGTCGGTCCAGTTCCACCCGGAGAGCATCACGACCGAGGGCGGGCTGCAACTGCTGGAGAACTTCCTCGCCGCCGGGGTCTGCTAGCACGCCGGCTCCGGCGCGCGCCGGCGCATGGCAGCTGACGGCCAACGACTGACAGCCAACGGCTGACGGCCGACACCAACAAATGACAATTATTGAAATCTGTCAGCTGTCATGCGACGGTGGATACATGCAGACGCGCACTCTTGGCACCACCGGCCCCCAGACCTCCGCCCTCGGCCTCGGCTGCATGGGCATGTCCGCGCTCTACGGCGACAGCGACCGCACCGAATCGATCGCCACCGTCCACGCGGCGCTGGACGCCGGGATCACCCTCCTGGACACCGGCGACTTCTACGGCATGGGCCACAACGAACTGCTCCTCAACGAAGCGCTGCGCACCGCCCCGGCGGCCGCCCGCGACAACGCCCTGATCAGCGTCAAGTTCGGCGCCCTGCGGACGGTCGAGGGCGCGTTCACCGGCTACGACGGGCGGCCGGCCGCGGTGAAGAACTTCGCCGCGTACTCCCTCCAGCGCCTCGGCACCGACCACATCGACGTCTACCGCATCGCCCGCCTGGACCCGGACGTGCCGGTCGAGGAGACCGTCGGCGCCATCGCCGAGCTGATCGAGGCCGGGCACGTCCGCCACGTCGGCCTCTCCGAGGTCGGCGCGGAGACGCTGCGCAGAGCGGCGGCCGTGGCGCCCGTCTCCGACCTCCAGATCGAGTACTCCCTCATCTCGCGCGGCATCGAGGAGGAGATCCTGCCCACGGCCCGCGAGCTGGGCATCGGGATCACCGCGTACGGCGTCCTCTCCCGCGGCCTGATCAGCGGGCACTTCAGCCGGGACCGGAAGCTCGCCGCGAACGACTTCCGCGGCATGAGCCCGCGCTTCCAGGGCGACAACCTCGACCACAACCTCGGGCTGGTCGAGGCGCTGCGGGCCATCGCCGACCGCAAGGGCGCCTCGGTCGCGCAGACCGCCATCGCCTGGGTGCTCGCCCGCGGCGAGGACATCGTCCCGCTGATCGGCGCCCGTACCCGCGAGCGGCTGACCGAGGCGCTCGGCGCGCTGGACCTCACCCTGGACGCCGGCGACCTGGCCGCCATCGAGCGGGCGGTCCCGGCCGGCGCGGCGGCGGGCGACCGCTACCCGGCCAACCAGATGGCGCACCTGGACAGCGAGCGCTGACCCGGCCCGGCGGCGGGCGGGGCGTCGGATACCGTCCGTAGCACGGCACCCCGCCCGCCGCCCCCGACCAGGAAGGCCCGACGCCCCATGCCGCCCGAGCCGCTGACCCGCGAACGCATCCTCCAGGCCACCGAAGAGGTGCTGCGCCGGCACGGCCAGGCCAAGGCCACGGTGGTCGACGTGGCGCGGGCGCTGGGCGTCAGCCACGGCAGCGTCTACCGGCACTTCCCCACGAAGGCGGCGCTGCGCGAGGCGGTCACGGGGCGCTGGCTGGAGCGCACGACCGGCGTGCTCGACGAACTCGCCGGGGACCCGGCCGTCCCGGCGGCCGACCGGCTGGCGCGGTGGCTGGACGCACTCTTCGCGGCGAAGCGGCGCAAGGCGGGCGACGACCCCGAATTGTTCGCGACGTACCTGGTCCTGGCGTCCGAGGCCGCCGAGGTCGTGGACGCACATATCGCCGTACTGGTCCGGCAGCTCGCCCGGATCGTCGCGGACGGCATCACGGAGGGCACGTTCGCGCCCGCCCCGGACACCGAAGCCACCGCCCGCGCCGTCTTCGACGCCACCGCGCGATTCCACGACCCGTGCCATGCCGGTGAATGGCAGCACCCCGAAATCGAAGAGCAGTTCGCGGTGGTACGTGGACTCGTCCTTCGCGGGTTGTGCGCCCCGGCGCAGTAGTCCGCGCCATGGCCGAATGCGACGGCGGAATGGTTCAATCGGTCAAGCAGGCCAGAGATTCACCCATCGCATTCCCCGCTGGCCGGGCGTACGGAATACCTCGTACCGCCGGCCGGCCCCGCGCACGTTCGAATGCGTATCCCGCCTTTCCGTATCCGCACCCGTTGGAGTTCTTGTTAACGGCGAAGCGGCGCACTTAAGTTGATCCCACCGCAGCCCGATTCCGGCACAACAGCCGGATTCCGATGCTGTCGGCGCACGTTTCCATGCCGCAAATCCGAGAAAAGGTGGTGTGCGATGCCGAGTCCGCAGGGCATTCCGGCGAAGGACTTCCTCAACCGCAAGATCGATGTGTGCTTCAAGCACGGCGACCAGGACGGCGACGGCGCGATGACCGTACGCGACATCTACGCTCTCGCCACCCGGATCGTCGCCGAACTGGGCGAGCCGCTCGACTCGCAGAAGTCGCAGGCGCTGCTCGCGGCGTTCCAGGGCTTCTGGCAGGACGTGAAGCAGGCCATGGACATCGACCGCGACGGCGTCATCACCCCGCTGGAGTGGCGTATCGCCCTGACCGAATTCGCCAACGAGCCCAAGAAGTTCGAGGGCGACTTCAACCCGCTGGCGCGGGCGCTCTTCGAGCTGTGCGACAAGGACGGGAACGGCAAGGTCACCCAGCGGGAGTTCGCGCGGTTCCAGAAGGCCTTCGGGACCACGCCGGAGAACAGCGAGCGGGCGTTCCGCGAGCTCGACCGCGACGGCAACGGCTACCTCACGGTCGACGAACTCACCGAGGCGTGGCGCGAGTACTACACGAGCGCCGACCCGAACGCCCGCGGCAACTGGCTCTACGGTGACATCTTCCAGCCGAGCATCTGGGAAGACACCAAGGCGCCTGTGAGGGCCTGACCCAGCCGGAAAGACCCTTGGCGCGCGGATCCCTTTCCCCGCACCAAGGGTCTTTTCCTCCCGCTGTTTTCCTTTCGGCCGGACAGGGAGACACCCGTGACCACGTCCCTCGACCCCATTGCCGTCATCGGACTGGACTGCCGTTTCGCAGCCGGTATCGACTCACCCGAATCACTGTGGGCATTTCTCAACGAGCGGCGGGACGCGGTACGGGACATTCCACCGGACCGCTGGTCGTCGTACATGCGGAACGGCAGCGACGCCGCCGTGGTCAGAAACACGACGGCCCGCGGCGCCTACCTCGACGACATCGCCGGCTTCGACGCCGAATTCTTCGGGATATCCCCGCGCGAGGCGCAGCTGATGGATCCGCAGCAGCGGCTGTGCCTGGAGGTGGCCTGGGAGGCGCTCGAACGCTCCGGCCTGCCGCCGCACACCCTTGCGGGCTCCGACACCGGTGTCTTCATCGGCATCGGCAGCGACGACTACGGCCGGCGCCTGCTGGAGGACCTGCCGGGCATCGAGGCGTGGACCGGCATCGGCGCCGCCCTGTGCGGCACCCCCAACCGGCTCTCGCACGCCCTCGACCTGCGCGGCCCGAGCGTCGCCGTCGACACCGCCTGCTCGTCCTCGCTCGTCGCGGTCCACCAGGCGTGCCAGGCGCTGCGTACGGACCGGATCCCGCTCGCGCTGGCCGGCGGCGTCAGCCTGATCGCGGCTCCCGGCCTCGCCGTCGTCCTGGACGCGGCGGGCGCGGTGGCCGGGGACGGCCGCTCGAAGGCCTTCGACGCCGCCGCCGACGGCTACGGCCGCGGCGAGGGCTGCGCCGTGCTCGTACTCAAGCGGCTGGCCGACGCGGAACGGGACGGCGACCACGTGCACGCGGTGATCGTGGGCAGCGCGGTGCACCAGGACGGCCGCACCGAGGGCATCATGGCCCCGAGCCGCGCCGCCCAGGAGCACCTGCTCCGCTCCGCGTACCGCGCCGCCGGGATCGCCCCGGACACCGTCGACTACGTGGAGGCGCACGGCACCGGCACCCCGGTCGGCGACCCGGCCGAGGCGGGGGCGCTCGCCGCGGTGCTCGGCGCGGGCCGCCCGCCGCACCGCCGCTGCCTGATCGGCTCGCTCAAGCCCCACATCGGCCACTTGGAGGCCGCGGCGGGCGCTGCCGGTCTCCTGAAGGCCGTACTCGCCGTCGAACGCGGCGTCATCCCGCCGACCCTGACCACGGAAGGCCCCACCCCGGCCATCCCCTGGGCCGATTCGGGCCTCGCGCTGGTCACCGAGGCGACCGACTGGCCCGCCACCGGCGGCCGTCCGCGCCACGCGGGCGTCGCCGGTTACGGCTACGGCGGCACCATCGCGCACGCGGTGCTCCGGTCCGCCCCGCGCCGCCCGGAACCGCCGGACCGCGGCCGGACCACGGCCGACACCCCGACCGACACCGCGACCGACACCGAACTCCGCCCGCTGTCCGCGCTCTTCCCGCTGTCCGGCGCCACCGAGGCCGGCCTGCGGGCCAACGCGGGCCGGCTCGCCGCGTGGCTGGACGCCCACCCGGACCCGGGCGGCCTCGCCGCAGTCGGGCGGACGCTCGCCCACCACCGCACCCACCTGCCCGTACGCGCCGTCGTCCGGGCCACGAGCCCCGCCGCCCTGGCGGACCGGCTGCGCTCCCTCGCCGGGGGACGCACCGGCGGCGAGACGGTGACGGGCCGGTCCGCGAGCCCGGCCACCGAACCCGCCGACCCGGTGTGGGTCTTCTCCGGGCACGGCGCGCAGTGGTCCGGCATGGGCCGCGGGCTGCTCGCGGACGAGCCCGCGTTCGCCGCGGCGCTGGACCGGCTGGACCCGGTCTTCCGCGAGGAGGCCGGCTACTCCCCCCGCGACCTGCTGCTGGCCGGCGACATCGGCGCCGCCGACCGGGTGCAGACCCTGACGTACGCCGTCCAGAGCGGTCTCGCCGCCGCCTGGCGCTCCTACGGGGTGCGGCCGGCCGCGGTCATCGGCCACTCGGTGGGCGAGTTCGCCGCGGCTGTCGCCGCCGGTGCGCTCACCGAGGAGGACGGCGCGCGACTGGTCTGCCGCCGCTCGCTGCTGCTCCGGCCGCTCGCCGGCACGGGCGCGATGGCGCTGGCCGGCCTGGACTTCGAGGAGGCGGCGGCCCGGCTCGCGGGCCATCCGCTGCTGGCCGCCGCGGTGCACGCCGCGCCGGGCTCGACCGTGGTCTCCGGCGAGGCCCTGGCGGTACGCAGGCTCACCGCGCGCTGGGCGGGGGAGGGCATTCCCGTCCGCCCGGTCGCCTCCGACCTCCCCTTCCACAGCCCCCTGATGGAGCCGCTGCGGGCCGACCTCGTCGCGGCGCTCAAGGACATCGACCCGGCACCCGGCACCGCCGTGCCGCTCTACTCCACCGCGCTGCCCGACCCGCGCGACCGCGCGCCGCGCGACGCCGAGTACTGGGCGGTGAACCTGTGCGGCCCGGTGCGGTTCGCGCAGGCGGTGGCGGCCGCCGTGGCGGACGGGCACCGCGCCTTCCTGGAGCTGTCCGCGCACCCGATCGTGACCCACTCGATCGAGGAGACCCTCGCGGACGCGGGCGTACGGGGCACCTGCGTGACCCACTCCGTGCGCCGCCGGTCCCACGAGCGGGCCACCGTACGGGAGAACCTCGCCACGCTGCACTGCCACGGCGTACGCGTCGACTGGTCCGTCCTGCACCGGCCCGCCGGCCCGCGCGCCGAGCTGCCTCCGTACGCGTGGCAGCACCGCCGCCACTGGGCGGAACCGTCCCCCGCGCGTGCCGGGTCCGGCGCGGGCCACGACCCCGCCTCGCACACCCTCCTGGGCGACCGCCTGACCGTGGACGGCACGTCCCGCGCCCACGTCTGGCGCACCCGCCTCGACCACGCGAACCGGCCCTACCCCGGCGGCCACGCCGTGTCCGGCACCGAGATCGTGCCGGCGGCGGTCCTCCTGCACACGCTGCTGTCGGCGGCGGCGCTGACCGGCGCGCGGCCCGCGCTGCGCGACGTGACCCTGCGGGTGCCGGTCTCCACCGGCGTCGCCCGGGACGTCCAGGTCGTCTGCCAGGACGGAGCGCTGCGCCTCTCCTCCCGTACGGCCGACGCCACCACCGCCGATGCCACCACCGCGGGCGACGCGCGCCCCGAGGACGGCTGGCTCACGCACACCACGGCGTTCGTCTCCGCCGAGGAACCGGGCAGGACAGCAGGCGAGTTGGACGCGGCGCCCGGCACGAACGGCGAGCTCTGCGATCCCGCCTTCGTCGTGGACACCCTCGCCTCCCTCGGCGTGGCCTCCATGGGGTTCCCCTGGCACATACGCGAACTCCGCCGATCGGGAGCGGAGTTGACGGCCACCGTAAGGGCCGGGGCGGAAGATCCAGGCACTTGGGCCCCCGTCCTGGACGCCGCCCTCTCCACGGCCTCGCTCTGCTTCCCGGGCTCGCCGACCCTGCGCATGCCCGCCCGTATCGGCTCCGCCGTCCTCCTCGCCGGGCGCACGGCCCCGCCCGCCGAGGCGCTGCTCCGGGTCCGCCTCGATCCGGTGGCGCGCGACAGCGTGGACGTGGACATCGCCGACGCGCACGGCACCCCGGCCGCGCGCCTGCGGGGCGTGCGCTTCGGCAGCCCCGAGCCCGACCCCGGCACGGCCGGGAGCCCCGCCGCGCTGCTGCACGACGTGGTGTGGCGCCCGTACGCACCGGACAACGCGCGGGACGTCCCGCTGCGCCGCGTCGTCCTCGTCGGCGGCGACCGGTCCCTGGCGGCGGCCCTCGCCCCGCACCTCGGACGCGCGGGCATCCGCCTGACCACCGTTCCCGACGCGGCCGGCCTCGGCCCGCTGAGCGACGACCTCTCACCCGCCGACGCGGTGGTCGTGGCCCCCTCGCCGCTGCCCCCGCCGGCCGGCGTCGCCGAGGCCGCGGCACACCACACCGCTCTGGCGGTCCGGGTGGCCCGCCGACTGAGCACGGCGGGAGCGGGCCGGCCGCCGGCGCTGTGGTGGGTCACCCGCGGCGCCGGCCCCGCACGCACCGCCGCCGGGCTGGCCCAGGCGTCCCTGTGGGGGCTGGGGCCGGTCGTCGCCGGCGAGCACCCGGAGCTGGGGAGCACCACCGTCGAGCTGCCCGGGGAGCCGGCCGGAACGGATCTGGCCGCCCTGACCGCCCTGTTGCGGTCCCGCTGCGACGAGGACGTCGTCACCGTCCGGGACGGCGTACCGGCCACCGCGCGGCTGGCCCGCGCCACCGGCCTGCGGCCCGGTACGGGGCCCGTGTGCCGGGCGGACGGCACCTACCTGGTGACCGGCGGGCTCGGCGCGCTCGGCCTGCACGTGGCCCAGTGGCTCGCCGACCGCGGCGCGCGCCGCCTCGTCCTCACCGGCCGCCGCCCGCTGCCGCCCCGCACGGCCTGGGACGCGCCGCACGACCCCGCCACGGCCCGCCGTATCGAGACCCTCCGCGCCCTGGAGGCCGGCGGGGTCACCGTGCGCACCCTCGCCGCCGACATCGCCGACCACGACCGCGTCGCGCGGCTGCTCGCGCCCGACGCGCTCGGTCTGCCGCCGGTACGCGGCGTGGTGCACGCGGCGGGCATCGCGGACAACGCGCTCCTGCGGTCCCTGGACGCGGAGACGGTACAGGCGGTGCTGCGCCCGAAGGTCGACGGCGCGCTCGTGCTGGACCGGCTGTTCCCGCCCGGCAGCGTGGACTTCTTCGTGCTGTTCTCCTCGGCCGGGCAGCTGCTGCGGATGCCGGGCCAGGCCGCGTACGCCGCCGCCAACGCCTTCCTCGACGCGCTGGCCCGGCACCGCGGGGCCGGTGGCCATCGCGGCACGCTGGCGCTGGCCTGGACGAGCTGGCACGGCCTGGGCCTGTCGACGTCCTCGGACGCCATCGACGCCGAGCTGCACGCCCGTGGCACCGCGGACATCACCGCCGCCCAGGCCCTGCGCGCCTGGGACAGCGCCGGCTCCCCGGCGGACGGCCGGCGCGCCGTACTGCGCGTACTGCCCGACACCCCTGGGATGCAACGCCCGCCGCTGCTACGGGAGTTGAAGCCCGACCCGGTCCCTTCCGGTACGCCGGGAGAGGACGGCGCGTGGCGGGAGCTGACCGGTACCGCGCTCCGGGAGCACCTCCTCACGGAGGTGACGGGGGCCGCGGCGGAGACCCTGCGTACCGACCCCGGGGCGGTGGACCCGCACCGGCCGCTCGCGGAAGCGGGCCTGGACTCGGTGCTCTCGGTCACGCTCCGCCGCGCCCTCCAGGAGCGGCTGGGCGCCGTCCTCCCCGCGGCCCTCCTGTGGAACCGGCCCACCGTCACCGAGATCGCCGGTCATCTCGCCGAGCTGACCGCACGCCCCCAGGACCCCGCCCCCTCCACCGGCACCAGCAAGAAGTGAGCGAAGGAGCACGTCATGCCCACCGACGCAGACATCCACGGCTTCGCGAGCGACCCGATCACCTACTTCTCCTACTCACGGCACGCCATGCACACGCTCCCGCCGCGGGAGCTGGCGGAGCTCCAGCTCGCGGCCCTGCAACTGCGTTTCGCGCAGCTGCGCGACCGGCTCCCGGTGGTGCGGACCATGGCGGACGAGCAGGACGTACGGGCAATCCACGAGCTCGACGACGCGGCGCCCCTGCTGTTCCCGCACACCGTCTACAAGTCCTATCCGCCGTCGCTCCTCACCGAGTGCCGCTTCGACCAGCTCACCACCTGGCTCTCGCGGCTGACGACGGTGGACCTGTCGGGCGTGGACGCCACCGGCTGCGACTCCATCGACGGCTGGCTGGAGTTGCTGGACACCCACACCGCACTGCGGCCTGCGCATTCCACCGGCACCTCGGGCACGATGTCCTTCGCCCCGCACTCGTACGACGACTTCGACAAGCTCTACGAGATCATGCGGCTGGACGTCTTCCCCGACCCCACGCAGCGCGAGGAGGCCATCGACTTCGTCTACCCGTACTTCCGCACCGGGCGCAGCGGCATCGCCCGGCACGGCGCCGCCATCGCGGAGCGTGTCGCCCGCGACCCGGACCGCGTGCACACGCTCCACCCGGGCCTGGCCAGCGCGGACGTGATGTTCCTCGCCGGGCGGCTGCGGGCGGCCGCGGCCCGCGGCGAGCGGGACCGGGTGGTCATCCCGGAGTCGATGCGCAAGCGCCGCGAGGAGTTCGAGGAGGCGCAGCGCGCGGCGCGGACCGGCATGGGGGCCTTCGTCGAGCGGCTCGCGGACCGGCTGCGCGGCCGGCGGATCGTCAGCCTGGGCACCTGGGACGTCAACTACCGCATGGCGGAGGCCGGTCTGGAGCGCGGCATCGAGGGGCTGTTCGCGCCGGACTCGGTGTACTGCTGGGGCGGCGGCTCCAAGGACGGTTCGATGCCGGACGACTGGGAGGCGGCGGCGCGGCGCTTCGCGGGCGTGCCTCGGCTGCACCACGTGTACGCGATGGCCGAGGTGACGGCGCTCAACCTCTTCTGCACGCACGGCAGGTACCACATCGAGCCGTGGACGGTGCTGTACGTGCTGGACGCGGAGACCGGCCGGCCGCTGCCACGCGACGGCGTGCGCACGGGCCGGGCCGCGTTCTTCGACCTGCTCGCGGACTCCCACTGGGGCGGCTTCGTCTCCGGGGACCGGGTCACCGTCGACTGGTCGCCGTGCGCCTGCGGCCGCACCTCGCCGGGCCTGGAGCAGTCCATCGGCCGCTTCAGCGAGCAGCAGGGCGGCGACGACAAGATCACCTGCGCGGCGAGCGACGAGGCCCTGGGCGAGGCCCTGGAGTTCCTCAACGAGGAGCTGGTATGACCACCACGTCCCCCGGCCGGCAGACCACCACGGCGCTGACCGTCCCCGCGTACCTCCGTGGCGAGACCGTCGGCGACCGGCTGATCCCCTTCGCCGGGCGCGGCCGGGACGCGGGCTTCCGGGCGCCCGATCCGGTCACGGTCCTGGACCGGCTGCCGCTCGGCGACCCGGAGCGCATGCGTGACCTGTACGCGCTGACCACCGACGACGTCATCGACTGCCTCGCCGCGCTCGGCCCCCGGCTGGCCCTGTCCGAGAACGCGCTCCTCCAGGAGGCGCTGGCCCACGCGGCGGACTGGTCCGACCTGCCCCCGAGCGTGCTGCGCGGCTGCTACGAGCGGCTGCCGGAGTTCTTCGCCCCCGACGCCGTCCGCGAGATCGCCGAACAGGCCGTCGGCACCGCGGCGCTGGACGGCTGGGCACGGGTCCGCACGACGGACGGCTGGCGCGCCTCGGTACGTGCCGTGGGCTCCCGCGCCGTGCACATCATCGCGGGCAACAGCCCGGAGATCGCCGCCCTCACGATCATCCGCAACGCCGTCACCCGCGGCGACGCGATCGTCAAGAGCCCGTCCAACGACCCGCTCACCGCGCTCGCCATCGCCCGCACGCTGGCCGCCACGGCACCGGACCACCCGCTCACCCGGCACCTGGCCGTGGCGTACTGGAAGGGCGGTGACGAGCGGATCGAGCGGGCCCTGTACCGGCCCGAGAACGTCGAGAAGATCGTCGCGTGGGGCGGCTTCGCCTCGGTACGGCACGTGACCCGGTACATCCAGCCGGGCCTGGAGCTGATCTCGCTCGACCCGAAGCTGAGCGCCACCGTCATCGGCCCGGAGGCGTTCGCCGACTCCGCGGCGATGGCACGTACGGCCCGGCTGGCCGCCGTCGACGTCGGCGCGCTCAACCAGCTCGGCTGCTTCAACGCCCGGGTCATCTACGCGGTGACCGGCCGCGACGAGGCGGGCCTGCGGCGCGCGGGCGAGTGGGCCGAGCTGCTGCACCAGGAGGTCCAGCGGCTGCCCGGACACCTCAGCAGCCGTGCCAAGCGCTTCGACCCCGACCTGCGTGCCGGGCTGCTCGCGCTGCGCGCCGCGCCCGACTGGTACCGGGTGACCGGCGGCCGCGCGGACGAGGGCGCGGTGATCGTCTCGCTGACCGGCGAGCCGGTGGCCTTCCACACCTCGCTCTCCGGCCGGGTCGCCAACGTCGTACCGGTCGACGGCCCCGAGGACGCGGTGCGGGCCATGACGTCCGCCACCCAGACCGTCGGCGTCTACCCCGACTCCCTCAAGGAGCGGCTGCGCGACCTCGTACCGCTCTACGGCGTCCAGCGCCTGGTCTCCCTCGGCCACGCCACCCGCTTCCGCCCGGAACTCCCCCAGGACGCGATGGAGCCGCTGCGCCGGATGGTCAAGTGGATCGTGGACGAGACGTACGACGAACCGGCGGAGGTGCCGGAGACGGCCGAGGTCGCGGAGGTGACGGAGGTCGCGGCAGCCCCCGTCTCACCGTGCCCCGTCGTCACCCGCCTCACCGGCGCCTTCGACCATCACGACCCGGAGTTCACCCCCGAGATCGCGCACCAGGTGCACCAGGCGTTACGCGAGCAGGGTCGGGTCGCCCGCACCGAGGCGTACGGCGGCGCGTGGGTGCTGTCCCGCTACCAGGACGTGCTGCGGGCGCTGACGGAGGACGGGACGTTCAGCTCCGGCTCGGGCATCTTCTTCCCGCGCGCGGAGGGGACGCCGCGCTTCGCGCCGCTGGAGTACGACCCGCCGGAGCACACCTTCTTCCGCGCGCTGATGCGGCCCGCTTTCGTGCGCGCCCAGGTGGCGCGGCTGGCGCCCCGGGTCCGCGAGGTGGTGTCCGGCCTCGTCGCGCCGCTCGTCTCCCGCGGCGGCGGGGACCTGGTCCGGGAGCTGTGCACCCCGCTCCCCCTCGTCGTCCTCGGCCTCGCGGTCGGCTTCACGGAGGAGGCCCAGCGGCGCCTCCGCGACCTGACCCGCAACATGTGGGCCCGGATGCCGAAGGACGGCTCAGCGGCGGGGTTCTGGCCGCAGATGGAGGAGCTGCTGCAGAGCGAGATCCGGCAGGCGCGGAAGCGGGACGGCGGGGACTTCCTCGCCCGGCTGGTACGGGCGGAGCGGGCGGGCCGGCCGCTCACCGACGCCGAACTGCGCGTCATGCTCGTCGGCTTCGCGGTCGGCGGCCACCAGACGACCCTGAACGCCCTCGCCCACCTGCTGTGGACCCTGGCCGGCGACCGGGCGCTCCAGGACCGGCTGCGGGACCGGCCCGAGCTGATGCCCGCCGCGGCGGAGGAGGCGCTGCGGCTGTGGACCCCGGCGGATCACAGCACGCGCGTGACGACCAGGGAGGTGGAGATCGACGGGGTGACGATCCCGGCCGGGGACCGGGTCATCCTGCTGACCGGCGCCGCGAACCGCGACCCCGCGGTCTTCCCCGACCCGGCGGAATTCCGCCTCGACCGCCCGCCGAACCTCCACCTGACCTTCGGCCGCGGCATCCACTTCTGCATAGGCGCACCCCTGGCCCGCCTCGAATTCCGCCTCGTCCTGGAAGAACTCTCCCGCCACGCCCCGTACACCCTGACGGCCACCCCCACCCGCTTCTACGAAAACGGTCGCCACTTGGCCCTGGACGGCCTCCAGGTCCGCTTCGGCTGACGCGGCGGCCCCAAGGGGCCGGGCCCCCGTCGCCGCCCCGTCCCACCGTCGTGGCCGCTCGCGCAGTTCCCCGCGCCCCTGAGGGGCGCGGGGAACTGCGCGAGCAAGCACAACGGCGCGGCACGTCCGCTGCGGCGGCCCGGCCCCGCCACGGGGGCCCGGAAAACCGCTGGGTCAGCACCCCAGCAAACGCGCGCCCAGGTAGGCCTGGATCTGGTCCAGGGACACCCGCTCCTGCTTCATCGTGTCGCGCTCGCGCACGGTCACGGCGTTGTCGTCGAGGGTGTCGAAGTCGACCGTGACGCAGAACGGCGTGCCGATCTCGTCCTGGCGGCGGTAGCGGCGGCCGATGGCGCCCGCGTCGTCGAACTCGATGTTCCAGTTCTTGCGCAGGTCCGCCGCGAGGCCCTTGGCCTTCGGGGACAGCTGCGGGTTCCGGGACAGCGGGAGGACGGCGACCTTGACCGGCGACAGGCGCGGGTCGAGGCGCATGACCGTGCGCTTCTCCATCTTGCCCTTGGCGTTCGGCGCCTCGTCCTCGAAGTACGCGTCGAGCATGAAGGCGAGCATCGCGCGGCCGACACCGGCCGCGGGCTCGATGACGAACGGGGTGTAGCGCTCGCCGGCCTCCTGGTCGAAGTAGGACAGGTCCTGGCCGGAGGCCTTGGAGTGCGACGCGAGGTCGTAGTCCGTACGGTTCGCGACGCCCTCCAGCTCGCCCCACTCCGAGCCGCCGAACTGGAAGCGGTACTCGATGTCAGCGGTGCGCTTGGAGTAGTGGGAGAGCTTCTCCTTGGGGTGCTCGTACCACCGGATGTTCTCCTCGCGCAGGCCCAGGTCGCGGTACCAGTTCCAGCGCTGCTCCATCCAGTACTCGTGCCACGTCTCGTCCTCGCCCGGCTTGACGAAGAACTCCATCTCCATCTGCTCGAACTCGCGGGTGCGGAAGATGAAGTTGCCCGGCGTGATCTCGTTCCGGAAGGACTTGCCCATCTGGGCGATGCCGAACGGGGGCTTCTTGCGCGAGGTCTGCTGCACCTGGGCGAAGTTGGTGAAGATGCCCTGGGCGGTCTCGGGGCGGAGGTACGCCACCGAGCCGGAGTCCTGGGTCGGGCCGAGGTGCGTGGAGAGCAGGCCGGAGAACTGCTTGGGCTCGGTGAAGCTGCCCTTGTTGCCGCAGTGCGGGCAGTTGACGTCGGCGAGGCCGTTCTCGGGCAGGCGCCCGTGCTTCGCCTCGTAGGCCTCTTCGAGGTGGTCGGCGCGGAAGCGCTTGTGGCAGGAGGTGCACTCGGTCAGCGGGTCCGTGAAGGTCGCGACGTGACCGGACGCCACCCAGACCTCCGAGGCCAGGATGACCGACGAGTCGAGACCGACCACGTCCTCGCGCGAGGTGACCATGTTGCGCCACCACTGACGCTTGATGTTCTCCTTCAGCTCCACACCGAGGGGACCGTAGTCCCAGGCGGCGCGCTGGCCACCGTAGATCTCACTGCACGGGTATACGAAGCCACGGCGCTTGCTCAGGCTGACGATGGTGTCGATCTTGTCGGCGGCCACGGTGCTCTCTTCATTGCGACGACGAACGATTAATAGGAGCGGCGCCCTGGTGCCTCCTGGAGGGGCGTGGTCGGGAGGCGGGCGGGCGAATGCTTCAGGTTACCGGCGGCCATGCCCCCCGGATCAAATCGGTTCCCGTCGCTGTCCCCCTCTCACCTGGTTTGTTGACAATCGTTTCCAGTCCAGTTGAAAATGACTGTCATGAACGTACGCCGTCGAATATCCACCGCGGCCCTTGCCGGCTCCGCTGTCCTGGGCCTTCTCGCCGTCTCCGCCTGCTCCGCCACCTCCGGTGCGGCCGGCAAGGAGGACGGCAAGCTCGCCGTGACGGCGTCCTTCTACCCCATGCAGTTCCTCGCCGAGAAGATCGGCGGCGAGCACGTGTCGGTGACCAGCCTCACCGCCCCCGGCACCGAGCCGCACGACCTGGAGCTCAGCCCCAAACAGACCGCCCAGCTCGGCGAGTCCGACGCGGTCGTCTACCTCAAGGGCGTCCAGCCCGCCGTCGACGAGGCCGTCAAGCAGTCCGGCGTGCAGCACACCGCCGACGCCGCCTCCTTCACGAAGCTGGAGCAGCACGGCAGCGAGGTCGGCGGCCACGAAGAGCACGGCCACGAGGAGCACGGCCACGAGGGCCACGACCACGGCGACGAGTCCGGCCTCGACCCGCACATCTGGCTGGACCCCGTGAAGTACGCCGAGGCCGCCAAGGGCGTCGGCAAGACCCTCGCCGCGGCCGACCCCAAGCACAAGGCCGACTACGAGAAGAACACCGCCGCCCTGGTGAAGCAGCTGGACAAGCTGAACCAGGAGTACAAGGACGGGCTGAAGAACCGTAAGTCGGACACCTTCATCACCACCCACGCCGCCTTCGGCTACCTCGCCGAGCGCTACGGCCTCACCGAGGAGGCCATCAGCGGCCTGGACCCGGAAGCCACCGACGTCAGCGGCAGCCGGGTGAAGGAGCTGCAGGGGCTGGCGAAGGAGCACGACGTCCACACCGTCTTCTTCGAGACGCTGACCAGCCCCGACATGGCCAAGACGCTGGCCAATGACGTGCACGCCAAGACGGACGTGCTCGACCCCATCGAGGGCATCACCAAGAAGTCGCGGGGCGACGACTACCTCGCCGTCATGGAGTCCAACCTCAAGGCGCTGCAGAAGGCACTGGGCGCCAAGTGAGCGGGCCGGACGCCGGAGAAGGAGCTGCCATGAGCGGTACGGACAGCGGTCCCCACGAGGCACCGGCCGTCGTCTCGCTGCGCGGCGCGAGCGCGTCGCTGGGCGCCCGCCCCGTGCTGCGCGGCATCGACCTGACCGTGCGGAGCGGCGAGGTCGTCGCGCTGCTCGGCGCCAACGGCTCCGGCAAGTCCACCGCCGTCCGCGCCGTGGTCGGCCAGGTCCCGCTGAGCGCCGGCGAGCTGGAGCTGTTCGGTACGCCCGCGCGCCGCTTCAAGGACTGGGCACGCATCGGCTACGTACCGCAGCGCACCACGGCGGCGGGCGGCGTGCCCGCCACGGTCCGCGAGGTCGTGGCGGCCGGCCGGCTGGCCCGTACGAAGCTGAAGTGGCCGGGGAAGGCCGACCGCGCGGCCGTCATGGCGGCGCTGGAGCAGGTCGGCATGGCCGACCGCGCGAAGGACTCGGTCGGCGCACTCTCCGGCGGCCAGCACCAGCGCGTCCTGATCGCCCGCGCGCTGGTCGCCGAGCCCGAGCTGCTGATCATGGACGAGCCGATGGCCGGCGTGGACCTCGCCAGCCAGGAGGTGCTGGCGGCGACGCTGCGCGCACAGGTCGCGGCGGGCGCCACGGTCCTGCTCGTGCTGCACGAGCTGGGCCCGCTGGAGCCGCTCATCGACCGTGCCGTGGTGCTGCGGGACGGCTGTGTCGTCCACGACGGCCCGCCCCCGGAGGCCGTCGGCCAGCACGCCCTGCCCGGCCACGATCACGTACACCCGCACGCGGACGCGGCCCACGAGCCCGTCCGGACAGGACTGCTGACCTGAGATGGACATCCTCACCTACGCCTTCATGCAGCGGGCGCTGATCGCGGCCGCACTGGTCGGCATCACCGCGCCCGCCGTCGGCATCTATCTCGTGCAGCGCCGCCAGGCGATCATGGGCGACGGCATCGGGCACGTGGCGCTGACCGGTGTCGCGCTCGGCGTCCTGCTCAACACCTCGCCGGTGTGGATGGCCGTCCTGGTCGCCACCATCGGCGCGGTGATCATGGAGCTGGTCCGGTCGTACGGCAAGACCCGCGGCGACATCGCGCTCGCCATGCTCTTCTACGGCGGCATGGCCGGCGGCGTACTGATCATCAACCTCGCCCCCGGCGGCTCCACCGCCAACCTCACGAGCTACCTCTTCGGCTCCATCACCAGCGTCTCCCCCGAGGACGTCACGGTCACCGCGATCCTGGCCGCCTTCGTGCTCGTGATCACTCTCGGCCTGCGCCGCCAGCTCTTCGCGATCTGCCAGGACGAGGAGTTCGCCCGCGTCACCGGGCTGCCGGTCCGCGTCCTGAACCTCCTGCTCGCGGTCACCGCCGCCGTCACCGTCACCGTCGCCATGCGCGCCGTCGGCCTGCTGCTGGTCAGCGCGCTGCTGGTGGTGCCGGTCGCGGCCGCCCAGCAGGCCACCCGCGGCTTCGCCGCGACCCTCGCCATCTCGGTGGCGATCGGCGTGATCGTCACCCTCTCGGGTACGGCCGTGTCGTTCTACGTGGACGTGCCGCCGGGCGCGAGCATCGTGCTGCTGGCCATCGCGGTGTTCGCCGTCTTCTCGCTGGTCGCCGCGCCACTGGCGAAAAGACGCGCGCGAGCTGTCGTCCGGGACGAGCAGGGGTGCACCCTGGAGGGGCCGGGCCGGGGGTACCCCCAGCTCGAACGAAGTGGAGAGCTTGGGGGAGTGCCGGCCGTCCGGAAGCCGGCGGACGACGTCGGTGTGAGCGCGCCGTGAGCGTACGGATGCACGTGCGGGTGTAAGCGTCCCACCTGGCTTCCGGTCATCACCTGGCACAATGGCCGGACGTTCCGCAGGGGGATGTTCTACGCCTAAGGGAGGCAACGGTGGCGACGAGCGCGGGATCTCCGGTGCGCGGCCGGTCGACGCGGCAGCGAGCCGCCGTGGCCGCGGCTCTCGACGAGGTCGACGAGTTCCGCAGCGCACAGGAACTGCACGACATGCTCAAGCACCGGGGCGACTCGGTGGGGCTCACCACGGTCTACCGCACGCTCCAGTCGCTGGCCGACGCCGGCGAGGTGGACGTGCTGCGCACCAGCGAGGGCGAGGCCGTCTACCGCCGGTGCAGCACCGACGACCACCATCACCACCTGGTCTGCCGCTCCTGCGGCAAGGCCGTGGAGGTCGAGGGCCCCGCGGTGGAGCGGTGGGCCGATCAGATCGCGGCGGAGCACGGCTTCCGTGACGTCGGGCACACGATCGAGATCTTCGGTACGTGCGGGGACTGCGCGAAGGCCGCGGAGGCGTCCTGAGGGACGCCGAGAAGCAGGAAGGGCCCGGGAAGCCGTACGGCGGCTCCCGGGCCCTTCAGCGTCCGCTCAGGCCTGCTGCCCGGCGCCCTCCTGCGCGGATCCGGACACCTCGTTCGGCAGCGCGCCGCCGAAGCGCCGGTCCCGCTTGGCGTACTCCATGCACGCGTCCCACAGGTTCCGCCGGTCGAAGTCGGGCCACAGCACGTCCTGGAAGACCATCTCGGCGTAGGCGCTCTGCCAGATCAGGTAGTTCGACGTGCGCTGCTCGCCGGAGGGCCGCAGAAACATGTCCACGTCCGGCATGTCCGGGTAGTACATGTACTTCGAGAAGGTCTTCTCGCTGACCTTCGACGGGTCCAGCCGGCCCGCCTTCACGTCCTCGGCCATCGCCTGCGCCGCGTCCGCGATCTCCGCGCGCCCGCCGTAGTTCATGCAGAAGTACAGCGTGAGGCCGTCGTTGTCCTTCGTCTGCTCCTGCGCGATCTGGAGCTCCTTGGCCACCGACTTCCACAGCTTGGGCATCCGCCCGACCCAGCGCACCCGGATCCCGAGCGCGTCCAGCTGGTCCCGGGTCTTGCGGATGAAGTCGCGGTTGAAGTTCATCAGGAAGCGGACCTCGTCGGGCGACCGCTTCCAGTTCTCGGTGGAGAAGGCGTACAGCGAGATGGCCTTCACGCCCATCTCGATGGCGCCCTGCAGCACGTCCAGCACCTGCTCGGCGCCGACCTTGTGCCCCTCGGTGCGCGGCAGCCCGCGCTCCTTGGCCCAGCGCCCGTTGCCGTCCATCACGATGGCCACGTGCTCGGGGACCAGCTCACCGGGGATCTTCGGCGGCCGCGCACCGGACGGGTGCGGCTCCGGCGCCTGGTACTCCCGCCGCGAACGGCCCAGAATCCCACGTCGTGCCATGCGTGCCACGTCTCCTAGTTCTCGGGTGGTTACTTCTCTACGTAGCGGAGCGAGCGCAGTCCCCGCTCCAGGTGCCACTGCAGATACGCCGCGACCAGCCCGCTGCCCTCCCGGACGTGCCGGGCCTCGGCCGCGTCCGCCGTCTGCCAGTCCCCCGTCAGCAACGCGCTGAGCAGCGCGATCGACTCAGAGGAGGGTACGACGCTGCCGGGCACGCGGCACTCCCCGCATATCACTCCGCCCGCGCCGACCGAGAAGAACCGGTTCGGACCGGGCATTCCGCACCGCGCGCAGTCGTCAAAACTCGGTGCGTAGCCGTTCACGGCGAGCGACCGCAGCAGAAAGGCGTCGAGCACGAGGTGCGGAAGGTGCTCCCCGTTGGCGAGCGTCCGCAGTCCGCCCACGAGGAGGAGGTACTGCTGCACCGCCGGCTCGCCCTCGTGATCGGTGAACCGCTCCGCCGTCTCCAGCATCGCGGTCCCCGCGGTGTACCGGTCGTAGTCCCGCACGATGCCGCCACCGTATGCGGCGATCGTCTCGCTCTGCGTGCACAGCGGCAGCCCGCGCCCGATCAGCTCCGAGCCCCGCGCGAAGAACTGCACGTCCACGTGGGAGAACGGCTCCAGCCGGGCGCCGAACTTCGACTTCGTACGCCGTACGCCGCGGGCCACGGCCCGAACCCTGCCGTGCCCGCGGGTCAGCAGCGTGATGATCCGGTCCGCCTCACCCAGCTTCTGGGTGCGCAGCACGACACCGTCATCACGGAACAGACTCATACGCCCATTGTCGCGTACCGCGCGAGGGCGACCCGGCCCGCCCTCAGCCCACCTCGCCGCGGCTGCGGGCGTTCACGTACGCCGTGGCCGCGCTCAGCCGCTCCTGCGCGGTGGCGTCCCGTACCGCCTCGGGATCGCAGTCCCACTCCCGCCCGCCGCCCACCGGGCGCAGCTGGAGGTACGGCCCCTCGCTCCCCATCACCAGTCCCACTCTGCCCGTCCGGGTGTCCACGACGTACGAACCCACCGCGGCGCTCATCGCTCTTCGCTCGCTTCCTTTTCTCGCTCCTGCAGCACGGCGATCAGTTTCCGTGCCGTTCCGACCGTGCAGCGTCCGAATTCGACCAGTGGCCGTGGCCGTTCGTCCGCCCACGAAATGAGGTCGACCCGGAGAGAAGGGAGCACGACACCGACCCGCGCGAGCACATCCCGCAATTCCCGCACCGCCGCCTCCGCATCCCCGAGACTTTCCGCCGCCGACCGCCGGTCCCACTTTCCCGTCACGTTCTTTTCCTCCGGGAGATTTTCGCTGTTCACATCCTCAGGATGGGGGTGGCGATCTAAAATCTGCAGCGGTGTACGCGCTACAACTGCGCGGCAGAGGAGTGGGGTTGGGCATGGCCAGATCACGTCAGGTCGCCTGGGAATTCTTCGGGGCCGAACTGAAGCGACGACGAGAGGCCGCCGGTTTCACCCAGCAGGAGCTGGGAAGCCGGGTCTTCGTGTCGGGTGGTTACATCGGTCAGTTCGAACAGGCTTTTCGGAAGCCGCAGGTGGATGTCGCCGAACGGATTGACGAGGCTCTGGAGACGGGCGGCTTTTTCGCTAGACTGTGCGAAAAGTTGATTCACCACCCCAGCGTCATTCACTACTTCGCGCCAGTAGCGGAGCTGGAGCAGCACGCCACCAAGATCTGCGAATACGATCCGATGGTCGTGCCGGGGCTGCTCCAGACGCCCGGGTACACACGGGCACTCGTCGTTGCTGCGACCCCACTCAAGCCCGACGAATTCGTCGAGGAGATGGTGTCGGTCCGAATGGATCGCTCCCACATCTTCAAGCGCGCGACGACGCCCGCGTACTGGGTCATCCTGCACGAGGCTGCCCTCCGCATCCCGGTCGGCGGGCCGGACACCATGGCGGATCAGCTGGACCACGTGGCGCGCTTCGCGCACGAGCGGCGGATCGTGGTGCAGGTGATCCCGTACGCGGCCGGGCCGCCTGCGGCCGTGCGGCCGCTGCGGCTCATGGAGTTCGAGGACGCGCCGCCAACTGCCTATACGGAAGGCCAGTTTTCGGGTGAACTGCTGGACGATCCGGCCACGGTCACACGCTCGCGGGAGGTCTACGATCACCTCAGGGCCCTGGCTCTGTCGCCGGACGCGTCCCTGCACCTGATCGATACGGCAGCGGAGGGCTGGAGACAATGCGCGCACAGGACCTGAGTACCGTGGAATGGCGCAAGAGCAGTTACAGCGGTGGCGTCGGCGACAACTGCGTCGAGATAGCCGACCTCGTTCGCATGCGAGCTGTCCGGGACAGCAAGAATCCCGACGGTCCGGCGATCGTCTTCACCGCCGATGCCTGGACGGCGTTCCTCGCGACCCTCAAGCCGTAAGCCTCAGGACGGCGTACGCGCCGCGGCGAGCAGCCGCTCCGTGTCGGCCTCGTCCAGGAACAGCGCCGTGCCGACCGTCGTCAGGACCTCGCGTTCCGGGGCCGTGTAGGGGCCGTCCGCGAGGGCGATGCGCGCACCCTGCAGCAGCAGGGATTCCCGCCCCGCGGGGGCAAGGTGCGGGGCGAGCGGCTCCAGCGCTTCGTGGAGCTCTATGGCCAGCGCGGTCCCGCAGGGGTCGAGCCCGTCGCGGCCGTCGTGGTACGTGCCGGGGAGCCGGCCCGTGTCCGCGGCCAGCGCGGCCAGCAGAGAGAGCAGCTGGTCCTCCGTGCACTCGGTGAAGCCGGAGGCGCGTACCACCGAGACCGCCTGCTCGCGGACCGGGCGGGCGGCCGTGCCGCCGGCTGCCAGGACCGCGAGCGCCACCGTGTGCACGGCGTCGCGGAGCATCGCGGAGAAGCGGGTGGTGGTCGGGTGGTCGAGGGCGTCGAGGCCGAAGTGGCCGCCGCAGGAGGAGCATTCCAGTACGGGACCGGCCTCGCCGCGCGGGAGGACGGGGAGTCCGAGCAGGGTCAGCCGGCGTTTGCCCGTGCGGCGGCGGTAGTTGCGATCACCACCGCACTCGGTACAGAAGAACTCGCCGTCGGCGATCGTGCGCCAAGACGTGCGCACGCCCACCAGACCCAGCTTGTGCATCACGTCGAACCTCCGTAACGCCCCCGTAGCCCATGGCGGGCACAGGCGGTGCCCACACGGCAACGCTGCCGCGCTGACGTGATGTTAGCCACATGAAGTCCGCCGCGTCAGCATGTCGTACGGGGAGATGCGGACGGCCCCGCCCCTCGTCCATTCGAGGGGCGGGGCCTTCCGTGGGGCCTCACTGAGGGCCGGAAATCCGGCCCGGCGGTACGGTCCGGGACCCGGCCAGCGGGTTTGCCGGACCCACCCGTACGGGCGTCAGCGGCTCGCGCGGTTGACGGCGGAGACGACGGCCTTGATCGAGGCGCGGACGATGTTCGCGTCGATGCCGACGCCCCACAGGACCTTGTCGCCGATCGCGCACTCGATGTACGCGGCGGCCTGGGCGCCGGCGCCCTCGCTCATCGTGTGCTCGACGTAGTCCAGCAGCCGGACGTCGACGTCGATGGCGTGCAGCGCGTCGAAGAACGCGGCCAGCGGGCCGTTGCCGGTACCGGTCAGCACCGTGTCCTGGCCGTCGACGACCGCCTCGACGGTCAGCGCGTCGGTGCCCTCGGTGGTCGTGGAGGTCTGCGCGGAGCGCAGCGAGATGCGGCCCCAGGCGTTGTCCGGGGTGGGCAGGTACTCGTCCTGGAAGGTGGTCCAGATGGCCGCCGGGGTGACCTCGCCGCCCTCGGAGTCGGTCTTCTCCTGGATGGTCCGGGAGAACTCGATCTGCATGCGGCGGGGCAGGTCCAGCTTGTGGTCGTTCTTCAGGACGTAGGAGATGCCGCCCTTGCCGGACTGGGAGTTGACGCGGATGACGGCCTCGTAGGAGCGGCCGACGTCCATGGGGTCGATGGGCAGGTACGGGACCGCCCACTCGAACTCGTCCACGCTCTTGCCCGCGGCGGCCGCCTCGGCCTCCCGCGCGTCGAAGCCCTTCTTGATGGCGTCCTGGTGGGAGCCGGAGAAGGCGGTGTAGACCAGATCGCCCGCGTAGGGGTGGCGCGGGTGGATCTCCATCTGATTGCAGTACTCGCTCGTGCGACGGATCTCGTCGATCTGCGAGAAGTCGATCATCGGGTCGACGCCCTGCGAGAACAGGTTCATGCCCAGGGTGACCAGGTCGACGTTGCCGGTGCGCTCGCCCTGGCCGAACAGGCAGCCCTCGACGCGGTCGGCGCCGGCCATCACGGCCAGCTCGGCGGCGGCGACGGCGGTGCCGCGGTCGTTGTGCGGGTGGGTCGACAGGCAGACGTACTCACGGCGGGACAGCTTGCGGGACATCCACTCGAAGCGGTCCGCGTGGGTGGAGGGCGTGGAGCGCTCGACCGTGGCGGGCAGGTTCAGGATGATCTCGCGGCCCTCCTCGGGCTGCCAGACGTCCATGACCGCCTCGCAGACCTCCAGGGCGAAGTCCAGCTCGGTGTCGGTGAAGATCTCGGGGCTGTACTGGTAGCCGAAGATCGTCTCGTCGCCCAGGATCTTCTCGGCGTACTCCATGACCAGCCGCGTGCCGTCCACGGCGATCTGCTTGACCTCTTCCTTGGAGCCGCGGAAGACGACCCGGCGGAAGGTGGGCGCCGTGGCGTTGTACAGGTGCACCGTCGCGCGGTGGGCGCCGCGCAGCGACTCGACGGTCTTCTCGATCAGCTCTTCGCGGGCCTGCGTCAGGACGGAGATCGTCACGTCCTCGGGGATCGCGCCCTCTTCGATGATGGAGCGAACGAAATTGAAGTCGGTCTCGCCGGAGGAGGGGAAGCCGACCTCGATCTCCTTGTAGCCCATCTTGACCAGCAGGTCGAACATCTCGCGCTTGCGGGCGGGCGACATGGGGTCGATCAGCGCCTGGTTGCCGTCGCGCAGGTCGGTCGACAGCCAGCGCGGAGCCTTGGTGATGCGCTGGTCCGGCCACGTACGGTCAGGAATCTCCACCGCTTCGTAGCGGCCGTACTTGTGCACCGGCATGCCGGACGGCTTCTGCTGGATGGCAGCGGCGGTGATGGGGGTCGGGCGACCGATGGCGTTCTCGGGCTTCGACATGATGCGTAGGGCTCCTCTAAGTCCGCTTGGGACGGCCGACGGGCTGGCAAACCGCAACACCGAACTCCGCGGGGAGGGGGTCGGCCTACGACTACAGGCCCTCGCCGCGGCAGCTAAGGAGAAGCAGCCCGAAACGCATGATGCTCAGCACCTTAGCCGAGACCCAAGGCGAATGGACGTCCCGTATCAGTATGCGGGACTGAAGATCCGTTGTGGCCGTTTGGCGACCAAGCACACATTCCAGGGAATCTCGGCAATGGGGAGTGACACAGCTCACACGGAGTGTCACGCTCACCGCATGGACGCCACTTCCTCGAACACCAGCCATCCGTTCTGCGGGATCGTCCCCCCGCACCTCCTCGATCACCTCTCCCGCCTGGAGAACTCCACGATCGCCGGCCGCGCCCGCCGGACCCTGGAGCACGACGCCCTGCAGCGCACCCGCCGCCGCCTCACCACCGTCCGCGGCATGGCGGCGCCGGCCGAGGCCCGGGCCGGCAGCGACAAGCCGCAGCGCACGATCTACGACGCGGAAGGCCGGGAGACGCTGCCCGGCAAGAAAGTGCGCGGCGAGTCCGACGAGGCCGGTTCCGACTCCTCGGTGAACCGCGCCTTCGCCGGCCTCGGCGCCACGTTCGAGCTGTTCTTCAAGGGGTACGAGCGGCACTCCATCGACGGCGCCGGACTGCCGCTGGACGCCACGGTCCATTACGGCAAGGAGTACAACAACGCCTTCTGGGACGGCGAGCGGATGGTCTTCGGGGACGGCGACGGCGAGCTGTTCCTGGACTTCACCACCGCCGTGGACGTGATCGGCCACGAGCTGACCCACGGCGTCACGCAGTACACCGCCAACCTGGAGTACCTCGGCCAGTCCGGCGCGCTGAACGAGTCGGTCTCGGACGTCTTCGGCTCGCTGATCAAGCAGTACTCCCTCGAGCAGACCGCCGAACAGGCGGACTGGCTCATCGGCGACGGACTGCTCGGCCCGGAGGTCGACAAGGGGAAGGCGCTGCGCTCGATGAAGGCGCCGGGTACCGCGTACGACGACGACGTCCTCGGCAAGGACCCGCAGCCCGCCACGATGGACGGGTACGTGGAGACCTCGCAGGACAACGGCGGGGTGCACATCAACTCCGGCATCCCCAACCACGCCTTCTACCTCACGGCGATGTCGCTCGGCGGCAACGCCTGGGAGCGCGCGGGCCGGATCTGGTATGACGTGCTGACCGGCGGCGAGCTCTCGAAGGACGCCCAGTTCACGGATTTCGCCAAGTTGACGATCGACGCGGCCAAGGCGCGCTACGGCGACCAGGGTGCGGAGCACGAAGCGCTGGTCAAGGCCTGGTCGCAGGTGGGCGTCACCAACAGCCGGGGTCATTGACCCGGGGCGTCCTGAGGAGAAGGCTGCCGTCATGCGGATTCGTGTGAGGCGCACCGGCGGCTTCGCCGGCATCGAGAAGCACGCCCAGATCAACACCGCCGGCCGGGCCGACGCAGAGCAGTGGGCCGACCTGGCCGAGCGGGCCCTTGCCGAGGGCCGCAGTGAGCCGCCGGTGGGAGTGCCGGACGGCTTCGCGTACCAGATCACGGTCGACGACCGGACGGTGTACTGCGCCGATCCCCGGCTGACCGATCCCCAGCGCAAGCTGATCACCCGGGTGCTGAAGGAAGGCGCGTGACGACGCGTGCCAGGGGTGCGGGCCGGCGGCTCCGCCCGCGCCCTTGACACGTTACTGAAGGGTCAAGAAGATCCCGCCCATGACGCCGCCGCCCCCGCACCACCCGTCGCCCGGCCCCCTCCCCTCCCTCCCCCGCTTCCCCGCGGACTTCCTGTGGGGCGTGTCCACCTCGGCGCAGCAGATCGAGGGCGCGGTGGACGAGGACGGGCGCGGCCGGTCGTCCTGGGACGCGTTCACGGCCGTGCCCGGCCGGGTGAAGGACGGCTCCGACTCCGCCGTCGCCACCGGTCACTACCACCGCTACCGCGAGGACGTCGGCCTGCTCGCGGACCTCGGCGCCGGCGCGTACCGCTTCTCGGTCTCCTGGCCCCGCGTCCTCCCCGGCGGCACGGGCCCGGTCAACGCGGCGGGCCTGGACTTCTACGACCGGCTGGTCGACGAGCTGCTGACCGCCGGGGTGCAGCCGCTCCCCACCCTCTACCACTGGGACACCCCGCAGCCGCTGGAGGAGGCGGGCGGCTGGCTCGCACGGGACACGGCGCACGCCTTCGCCGCGTACGCGGACGTGGTCGCGGCCCGCCTCGGGGACCGGGTACCGCAATGGATCACCCTGAACGAGCCGGCCGAGGTCACCCTGCTGGGCTACGGCCTGGGCGTGCACGCGCCGGGCAGGAAGCTGCTCTTCGACGCGCTGCCCGCCGCCCACCACCAGCTCCTCGGGCACGGCCTCGCGCTCCAGGCGCTCCGGGCCCGCGGCGCCGACAGCGTCGGCATCGCCAACTCCCACGGCCCGACCTGGCCGGCCTCGGAGGCACAGGCCGACCGGGACGCGGCAGACCTCTACGACCTCCTCCTCAACCGCCTCTTCGCCGACCCGCTGCTGCTCGGCCGCTACCCCGACGAGGAGCTGGCCGCGCTGCTCCCGGGCCCGGTGGCGGAGGACCTGAAGGTCATCTCCCAGCCGTTGGACTGGTACGGCATCAACTACTACCAGCCGACGCGCGTGGGAGCGCCCGACCCGGCGGCCCCGACCACCGACCTCGGCGGCATCCCGCTGCCGCCCGAGCTGCCCTTCGCGCCCCGCGAGATCACGGACCGCCCCCGTACCGCCTTCGGCTGGCCGGTCGTCCCCGAGGCGCTGACCGAGCTGCTCACCACCTTCCACGACCGCTACGCCGCCGCCCTGCCGCCCGTCGTCATCACCGAGAACGGCTGCTCGTACGACGGCATCGAGGACCACGAGCGGATCGCCTTCCTCGACGGCCACCTGCGGGCGCTGCACGAGGCGATGACCGCCGGGGTGGATGTCCGGGGCTACTTCGTCTGGTCACTCCTCGACAACTTCGAATGGGCCGAGGGCTACGCGCAGCGCTTCGGCCTGGTCCACGTCGACTACGCCACCCTGGCCCGCACCCCGAAGGCGTCCTTCCACTGGCTGCGGGACGCGCTGCGGGCCCAGCGGTGAGACCGGCGGCGGGCCCGGCGGCGACTGCGGACGCCCTGGCCGAGCCCGCCGAACGGGTCGGCGGCGGCTGGACGGGCGCCCTCTCCCTCGCCAACGGGGCGCTGTGGGTCGGCTGGTTCGGCCCTCTGCAGATCCTCCTGGCACTCCAGGCCGCCGAGCTGGCGCCGCCGGGCACCGCCAAGGAATCCGTACTGGCCTGGGTGACGGGCGCGGGCGCCGCCGTCGCGCTGGCCGCCACGCCCGTCTTCGGCGCGGTCTCGGACCGTACGGCGTCCCGCTTCGGCCGCCGGCGGCCCTGGATCGTGGGCGGCGTCGCCGGGGGCGCGGGCGGACTGGTACTGCTGTCGGCGGCCGGCACCTGGCCCGTCATGCTGCTGGGCTGGTGCCTGGTGCAGCTCGCGCTGAGCGCCGCGTTCGCCGCCCTCACCGCCGCGGTGCCGGACCGGGTGCCGCGCCGGCAGCGCGGCGCGGTCGGCGGCTGGCTGGGCGTCGCCCAGATCCTCGGCATCCTCGCCGGTACCGGACTCGCCACCGCGGCCGGCGGCATCTCCGCCGGCTACCTCGCCTGCGCCGCCTTCACGCTGCTCGCGCCGCTCCCGTACGTCCTGCTCCACCGCGACCCGGTACTGCCGGCCGACCACCGCCCGCCCTTCGTATGGCGCGCCTTCCTGCACGGCTTCCGGCTCAGCCCGCGCCGCCACCCGGACCTGGCCTGGGCCTGGCTGACCCGCTTCCTGATCAACCTCGGCAACTCACTGGTGCTGCTCTACCTGCTGTACTACCTGCGCGACGCGCTCCACCACCCGGACCCGGAGAGCGGCGTCCTGCTCCTGACCGCCGTCAACGGCGCCCTGCTGCTGGCCACGGTCGTGGTGGCCGGTCACTGGTCGGACCGCGTGGGCCGCCGCAAGCCGTTCGTGCTGTGGGCCGGGGTGCTGATGGCCGTGGCCACCGTGCTGCTCGCGAGCTGGCAGACCTGGCCCGGCGCGCTGGTCGCCGCCGCGACGCTGGGCATCGGCTTCGGCGTGTTCACCTCGGTCGACTTCGCCCTCATGACGGACGTCCTGCCGGCCGCCGCCGACCGCGGCAAGGACCTGGGCATCATCAACATCGCCAATTCACTGCCCCAGGTGATCGCCCCGGCGCTGGCGGCCCCGGTGGTCCGCCACCTGGGCGGCTACCCCGCGCTGTACCTGACGGCCGCGGTCGTCGGCCTGGCCGGCGCACTTTTCGTACGCCGCATCCGGGGCGTGGCGTGACGCGCCTCAGCGGCCTGACTCAGTGGCCTGCCTCAGTGGCCTGCCTCAATGGCCTGGCGCGCCTCAGAAGCCGAGCTTGCGCAGCTGCTTCGGGTCCCGCTGCCAGTCCTTGGCGACCTTCACGTGCAGATCCAGATAGACCGGGGTACCGAGCAGCGCCTCGATGTGCTTCCGCGACTTCATCCCGACCTCCTTCAGGCGCTTGCCCTTGGGGCCGATGATGATGCCCTTCTGGCTGGGCCGCTCGATGTAGACGAAGGCGTGAATGTCCAGCAGCGGCTTGTCCGCGGGCCGGTCCTCGCGCGGCAGCATCTCCTCGACGACGACCGCGATGGAGTGCGGCAGCTCGTCCCGTACGCCCTCGAGCGCGGCCTCGCGGATCAGCTCCGCGACCATGACCTGCTCGGGCTCGTCGGTGAGGTCGCCCTCCGGGTACAGCGGCGGGCTCTCGGGCAGCATCGGCACCAGCAGATCGGCCAGCAGCCCCACCTGGCTGTCGCCCACCGCCGACACCGGAATGATCTCGGCCCACTCGATCCCGAGCTCCTGCCCGAGCCTGTCGATGGCGAGCAGCTGCTCGGCGAGCGTCTTGGAGTCCACGAGGTCGCTCTTGGTCACGATGGCGACCTTCGGCGTCTTCCTGACCTCCGCCAGCTCACCGGCGATGTACCGGTCACCAGGACCGATCTTCTGGTCGGCGGGCAGACAGAACCCGATCACGTCGACCTCGGCCCAGGTGGTCCGCACGACGTCGTTCAGCCGCTCGCCCAGCAGCGTGCGCGGCTTGTGCAGCCCCGGGGTGTCGACGAGGACGAGCTGCGCGTCCGGGCGGTGCACGATGCCGCGGACGGTGTGCCGGGTGGTCTGCGGCCGGTTGGAGGTGATGGCCACCTTCGTACCGACGAGAGCGTTCGTCAGCGTCGACTTGCCCGCGTTCGGGCGGCCGACGAAGCACGCGAAGCCGGCGCGGTACGGGGCGGAGGAGTCTGTACGAACGCTCATGGCGCCCATTCTCCCCGATCGCGGGCATGACACCGACCACCGGGCCGGTCGGACCGGTCCGGTGGTCACCACGGGCGGCGGGTCGGCCGGGCCGGTGGTCCGAGCGGGCTGCGGTGGTCAGCCCGCCTTGACGGTCTCGCGCACCGCGCCGTCGGGGCCCGCGACCAGCACGGGCGTCTCCGCGCCGCCCAGGTCCCGGACGGCGGCCCGGTCCGCGTCGGCGACGGTCGCCGCCTCGGTGACCACGGCGGCGGCCTCCAGGGACTGCGCACCGCTGGCGACGGCCATCGCGACGGCCGTCTGCAGGGCGGACAGCTTCAGGGAGTCCAGGGCCACGGTGCCCGCGACGTACGTACGTCCGGTCTCGTCCCGCACGGCCGCACCCTCGGCGACACCGTTCCTGGCACGGGCCGAACGGGCGAGGGTGACGATCTTGCGGTCTTCGCTTTCGCTCATGTGGCCGACCTTATCGCTGCGCGGGGCGACTGTGATTTGCCGGGTGCGGCGCGGTTCGCCTGCGGCGGGGGGCCTGAACACTGCCGGGTGCGGCGCCGTTGCGCCTGCGGCGGGCGTTGCCGCTGCGCGGGGCTTGGCGTTACGGGGGTGGGTGGTGGAAAGACGGGGTGCGTGCGTCAGCCGGCTACCGAGTACATTCCCCCGCGGCGTCCCGCTGGGGAGAGGAGGCGGAGGAGCTTCGCCTCTGTCTCGTCGTCGGGCTGGGCGTTGTGCATCACCACGGTCAGGTCTTGCCGGGACGGCACTCGCAGTTGTGTGGACTCGAAGCGGAGGGTGCCCACCAGGGGGTGTTCCATTTCCTTCGGGAGTTGGCCGCCGACCGTGACGTCCTGTTGGGCCCATAGGCGGGCGAAGTCCTCGCTGGCCGCCGACGCCTCCCGCACGACCTCCGCGAAGCCCTCGTCGCCGGGGCGTTCCGAGCAGGCCGCGCGGTACTGGGCGACTACCTGGGGCGCGATGCGCTCCCAGCTCTTCGCGCGGGAGCGGTAGACCGGATCGGTGAAGTAGGCGATCACGCAGTTCGGCGAGACGCCCGGCTGTCCGTGGCCCATCACCAGCCGCGACGCCTCGTTGTACGCGACGGTGTTCCAGTACGGGTCCATGATGTGCGCCGGGAACGGCAGCCACGCGTCGATCATCCGCTGGAGGCCCTCGCAGATCGGATCGCCGTCGTACTCGGAGCGCGGCAGCGGCGGGTTGAGCCCGGCCAGTACGTAGAGATGGCGCCGCTCGGCGTCGCGCAGCTTCAGCACCCGCGCCACCGCGTCCAGTACCTGCGGCGAGACGCTGATGTCGCGGCCCTGCTCCAGCCACTGGTACCAGGAGGCGCCGACCCCGGCGAGTACCGCGACCTCCTCGCGGCGCAGCCCCGGCGTGCGGCGGCGGCCACCGTCGGGCAGCCCCGCCTCGGCCGGGCTGACCCTTGCCCTGCGCGCCCGCAGGAAGTCGCGCAGTTCCTCGCGCCGCCGCGGTTTGTCCTCCCGCATGGCACGCACACTCGTACCGGGCTCCGACACGCCGTTCCCCCTGGTCCCTGGCTGGTGGTGCGAACACCACGATAAGTCGCCGCTCCCCACGGGCTATTCCGTACGGCGAGGCTCGGTCCATGCCAACCGAGACCATCGCCCCGCCGTCCCCCGCGGCCGTGTCCGCTCCCGCCGCCGGCATGTCCGGCCGGGACCGGCTCACCCTCCTCATCCTCTGCGCCGCGCAGTTCATCGTCGCCCTGGACTTCTCGATCCTGAACGTCGCGCTCCCGGTGCTGGGCAGGGACCTCGGCATGGGCCAGGCCGACCTCCAGTGGGCGGTCACCGCCTTCGCCCTGCCGTCCGGCGGCTTCCTCCTGCTCTCCGGCCGGATCGCCGACCTCTACGGCCGCCGCCGGCTCTTCCTCACCGGCCTCGGGCTCTTCGCCGCGGCCTCCGTCCTGGCCACCGTGGCCTGGTCGCCCGCCGTGTTCCTGGCCGGGCGCGCACTGCAGGGCGTCGGTGCTGCCGTCATCGTGCCGACCGGCATGGCCCTGCTCACCACCACCTTTGCCGAGGGCCCGCAGCGCGAACGCGCCCTGGGCATCAGCGGCACCCTGCTCTCCCTGGGCTTCACCGTCGGCATGGTCCTCGGCGGCGTCCTCACCGACTCCCTCGGCTGGCGCTCGACGATGGGCCTGCTGGCCGTGGCCGGCGCGGGCATCCTCGCCCTGGCGCCCACGCTCCTGACCGAGAGCCGCCGCCCGGACCGCCCCCGGATCGACGTACCGGGCGCGGTCACCGTCACCGGCGGCCTCCTCGCCCTGATCTACGCCCTCTCCACAGCCGCAACAAACGGCTTCGCCCACGCGGATGTCCTGCTCACTCTCGTAGCGGGCTTCGCGCTCCTCATCGCCTTCGTCCTCATCGAGGCCCGCTCCCCCGAACCGCTGGTCTCCCTGCCCATGCTCCGCCGCCCGACGGTGGCCTTCGGCAACCTCGCAGGCCTCACGACGGTCTCGATGATGAGCACCGTCGTCTTCCTCCTGACCCTCTACCTCCAGGAGGTACTGCACCTCTCACCGTTCCGCACCGGCCTGATCTTCGGCGTCCAGGGCATCGTCTCCGCACTCGCCGGCATCATGGCCCCCCGCCTGATAGCCCGCTACGGCGCCCGCCCCACCCTCGTGACCGGCCTACTCGTCCAGGCAGCCCTGACGGCCTCCCTCCTGGGCCTGGGCACGGGCGCGTCCTCGGCATGGCTCGCCATGGCAGGCGTCACCTTCGCCTCCCTGGGCCACCTCTGGGTAATCGTCTCCTACGGAGTAACGGCCACCTCGGGCCTCCGAGACGAGGAACAAGGCCTGGCCACGGGCTTGGTCACCAGCGCCCAGCAGATCGGCATGACGGTAGGGATCCCCCTGCTGAGCGCCCTGGCCTCCGCACGCGTGACTTCGGCGCAGGCGAACGGGGCCGACTTCTCTGCGGCCACCCTCAGCGGCGTCCGACTGGGCCTGGCGGCCGACGCGGCCATCGTGCTGACGGTAGCCGTCCTGGTCACCTTCGGGCTCCGCAGGCGCACCCGCACGGTATGAGCCGGAGGGACGTGCTGTCTTTCCACCACCCACCGGCGGGAGGGGGCGGGTCGTAGCGGTAGGGGGTCCGGACGTAAAGCGAAGCAGTCCGGACCCCCTACCGCGGAGGCCCGACCCCGTAACGCCAAGCCCCGCGCAGCGGCAACGCCCGCCGCAGGCGCAACGGCGCCGCACCCGGCAACGTACGGGCGGGCTACTCCGCGCCCCCCGGCGCGCCAGGCGCCCCCGCGCCGACCGGTTCGACGAGCACCGTAACGATCTTGTTCCGCCGCCCCGCCGGCGACTCCGCCGTGAGCCGAAGCGCCTTGAGCACAGGATCGACGGCATTCTCCGTCAGATCCACCTCCGCCTGCGCGCCGGCGATCGGTACGCGCCCCAGCCGCTTAGCCAGCAGCCCGCCGACCGTTTCCACGTCCTCGTCGTCCAGCTCCAGGCCGTACAGCTCGCCGAGGTCGCCGATGTCCAGCCGGGCGGTGACCCGGTAGCGGCCGTCGCCCAGCTCCTGCACGGGCGGCAGTTCGCGGTCGTACTCGTCGGTGATCTCGCCGACGATCTCTTCGAGGATGTCCTCGATCGTGACGATCCCGGCCGTGCCCCCGTACTCGTCGATGACGACCGCAACGTGGTTGCGGTCGCGCTGCATCTCCCGCAGCAGGTCACCCGCGTTCTTCGTGTCCGGCACGAACACCGCGGGCCGCATCGCCGTCGACACCAGCTCCGTCTCCGCGTCGCGGCTGATGTGCACCTTGCGGGCGAGGTCCTTGACGTAGACGACGCCCACGACGTCGTCCTCGCTCTCGCCCGTCACGGGAATGCGCGAGAAGCCGGAGCGCAGCGCCAGCGTCAGCGCCTGGCGGATCGTCTTGAACCGCTCGACGGACACCAGGTCCGTACGCGGCACCATGACCTCGCGCACGAGCGTGTCGCCGAGCTGGAAGACGGAGTGCACCATGCGGCGCTCGTCGTCCTCGATCAGCGATTCCTGCTCCGCGAGGTCGACCATGGCGCGCAGCTCGGCCTCGGAGGCGAAGGGGCCCTTGCGGAAGCCCTTGCCCGGGGTGAGCGCGTTGCCCAGCAGGATCAGCAGTTGCGGGATCGGCCCCATGATCCGGGCGAGCGGCAGCAGGACGTACGCGGCGGCCGTCGCCGTGTTCAAGGGGTGCTGCCGGCCGATCGTACGCGGCGAGACGCCGACCGCGACGTACGAGACGAGCACCATCACCGCGATGGCGACGGTCACCGCCTCCCATGTCTCGTCGAACCGCCGCACGCACCAGAAGGTGACGACCACGGCGGCGGCCATCTCGCAGCCGACCCGCACCAGCAAGGCGACATTGAGGTAACGCGTCGGATCCGCGGCGACAGCCGCAAGCTTCGTGGCGCCGCGCCGGTTCGACCGTACGGCCTCGTCGGCGCGGAAGCTGGTCGTACGGGCGAGGCCCGCCTCCGCACAGGCGGCGAGCCACGCGACCACGACCAGGAGGACCGCGACGGCGATCAGTTGGGCGGACACCGCGTCACCGGGTGGTGGGCGCCGGGGACGGGCCCTCGATGCCGCGCTCGGCCCGCCAGCCGTCGACGATCGCCGCCTGGAGGCCGAACATCTCGGCCTTCTCGTCCGGCTCCTCGTGGTCGTACCCGAGGAGGTGGAGGACGCCGTGGACGGTGAGCAGCTGCAGCTCCTCGTCCATGGAGTGCCCGGTAGGCGCGTCCTCGCCCTGCTTCTTGGCGACCTCGGGGCAGAGGACGATGTCGCCGAGGAGCCCCTGCGGGGGCTCCTCCTCGTCCTTGGCCGGCGGCCGCAGCTCGTCCATCGGGAAGGACATCACGTCGGTCGGGCCCGGGAGGTCCATCCACTGGATGTGGAGCTGCTCCATGGCCTCGGCGTCGACGACGATCACCGACAGCTCGGACAGCGGGTGGATGCGCATCCGGGCGAGGGCGTAGCGGGCGACGTCCAGGACCGCCTGCTCGTCGATGTCCGTACCGGACTCATTGTTGACGTCGATTGCCATCGTTGCTCTGCTCAGTGCTTTCCGTTGCGGCTGTCGTACTGCTCGTACGCGTCGACAATACGGCCCACGAGCTTGTGCCGGACGACGTCGGTGCTGGTGAGGCGCGAGAAATGGACGTCCTCGACGCCTTCGAGGATCTCCTGCACCTGGCGCAGACCGCTCTTCGTCCCGCCGGGCAGGTCGATCTGCGTCACGTCACCCGTGATCACGATCTTCGAATCGAAGCCGAGCCGGGTGAGGAACATCTTCATCTGCTCGGGGCTGGTGTTCTGCGCCTCGTCGAGGATGATGAACGCGTCGTTCAGCGTCCGGCCGCGCATGTACGCCAGCGGCGCGACCTCGATCGTCCCGGCGGCCATCAGGCGCGGGATGGAGTCGGGGTCGAGCATGTCGTGCAGCGCGTCGTAGAGCGGGCGCAGATACGGGTCGATCTTCTCGTAGAGCGTGCCGGGCAGGAAGCCCAGGCGCTCGCCCGCCTCGACCGCGGGCCGGGTCAGGATGATGCGGTTGACCTGCTTGGACTGCAGGGCCTGCACCGCCTTGGCCATGGCGAGGTAGGTCTTGCCCGTACCGGCGGGACCGATACCGAAGACGACGGTGTGCTTGTCGATGGCGTCGACGTACCGCTTCTGGTTCAGCGTCTTCGGGCGGATCGTACGGCCCCGGTTGGAGAGGATGTTCTGCGTGAGCACCTCTGCCGGGGTCTCGCTCGTCCCGCTCTCGCCGTCCTCCGCCGAACGCAGCATGGCGATCGAGCGTTCCACTGCGTCCTCCGTCATCGGCTGTCCGGTGCGGAGCACCAGCATCATCTCGTCGAACAGGCGCTGGATCAGCGCGACGTCCGCGGGATCTCCGACCGCGCTGACCTCGTTGCCACGGACGTGGATGTCGACCGCCGGAAAGGCGTTCTCGATCACGCGCAGCAACGAGTCCCCCGACCCCAGGACCGTGACCATGGGGTGCTTGGGCGGGACGGTGAACTGGGCGCGCGCCTGCTGATTGGTGGGTGTCTGCGTCATGGGCCGGCTCTGTGGCCTGCTGATCCCCATTTCTACGTAGCGATGCCTGCGGCTCTCCTGAGCACGTCCAGGGTACGACGCGGCACCGACATCGACGGAGAACTTTTGGCGGCGCCCCGATGACGGCCCCGTGGGGAGGGCGCGGGCCGCTCGCTCTCGGGGCGAATCGAACGGACGTCGCCCCCTTGCTCAGGGGTTACCCAGAAGGCCCGGCGGGCATCCGCCGTCGCTGTCGCGGTCCCGTCGCATCCGTCGTCGGTGCCGTCACCTCGTACGGCGAAAGCCGATCGTCGGGAGGGCTCGGGCCAGGGGCCACTGGCGGTAGGCGGCCGGGAGGACGCCCTCCAGGAACGCGTACCGCTCGCGCAGCGGGAGGACGCCGCGGTCGCCGTTCCCCGTGCCCTCCAGCGCGTCCGTGTGGTGATCGCGGACCTGCTGCCACCACGTGGCGATCTCCGACCAGCCGGGCGCCGAGAGGGACCCGCCGAACTCCTGTACCGACAGCGCGGCCGTCAGCCCCGCGAACGCCAGCCGGTCGGCCAGCGGCCACCCCGCGAGCGTGCCCGTCACGAAGCCCGCCACGAAGACGTCGCCGGCGCCTGTCGGGTCCAGCGCCTCCACCGCGATCGCCGGCACCTCGGCGCTCTCCCCTGTCCGCGCGTCCACCGCGCAGGCGCCCCGCGCGCCCATCGTGACCACCGCGACCGGCACCAGGTCGGCGAGCTTACGGGCGGCGGCCTGCGGCGAGTCCGTACGCGTGTACCGCATCGCCTCCTCGGCGTTCGGCAGGAACGCCTCGCAGTGTTCGAGGTCGGCGAGGTCGGCCGGATCCCAGCGTCCGGTGTCGTCCCAGCCCACGTCCGCGAAGATGCGGGCACCGCGCCCCGCCGCGCACCCCAGCCAGCCCTCGCGGCGCCCCGGCACCAGCGAGGCCACGCAGGCGCGGGACGGGGGCGGGCAGCCGGGCGCGTGCTCGCCGTCGAAAGCGGACTCCGGGGGCGGCGCCTCGTGCCCGTGCGAGACCATCGTGCGCTCGCCCTCGTACGCCATCGAGACGGTCACCGGCGAGTGCCACCCGGGCACCTTCCGCGACATCGACAGGTCGATGCCCTCGCCCTGGCGCAGCGCGTCCCAGCAGTACTCGCCGTACATGTCGTCCCCGAAGGCCGCCGCCAGCGAGGTGTGCAGGCCCAGCCGGGCCAGCGCCGTCGCCATGTTGGCGACCCCGCCGGGGCTCGAACCCATGCCGCGCGCCCAGGACTCGGTGCCGCGGACGGGCGCCGAGTCCAGCCCGGTGAAGATGACGTCGAGGAACACCGTGCCCGTGAGGTAGACGTCCGTGGCCGGGTCCTGCGGCCCGCGGACGGCGGCGAGCGGGTCGAGCACCGTCGGCACGGGACTCGTGGGAGCGAACCGTTCTCCGTCTTGAGCGCTCACCTTGCCTGCCCCTTTCGTCCGTGCGCGTCACGCCAGTGTGCCGGATGACGGGGCCGCGCGGCCGCCGGCGGGGCGGGTTCGGGTCCACGTTCGTGCGGTGGGCCGGTCCTGCTCCCGCGTGCGGTACGTTCCGGCCCATGAGGCTCACGATTCTCGGTGGCGGCGGTTTCCGGGTACCGCTGGTCCACCGCGCGCTGCTCGACGATCCCACGCGCGCCGTGACGGAGGTGACGCTGTACGACACCGACGCCAACCGGCTGCGGGTGATCGCGGCCGTCCTGGAGCAGCAGGCGGCGGGGCGCGAGAAGCCGGTGAAGGTACGGCTCGCCACGGACCTCGACGACGCCCTGCGCGGCGCGGACTTCGTGTTCTCCGCGATCCGCGTCGGCGGTACGGCGGGCCGCGTCGCCGACGAGCGGATCCCGCTCTCCGAGGGCGTGCTCGGCCAGGAGACGGTGGGCGCGGGCGGCGTGCTCTACGGGCTGCGCACCATCCCCGTGGCGCTGCGGATCGCCGAGCGCGCCGCGGCGCTGGCGCCGGACGCCTGGGTCATCAACTTCACCAACCCTGCGGGCATGGTCACCGAGGCGATGGCGGAGGTGCTGGGCGACCGGGTCATCGGCATCTGCGACTCGCCGGTCGGCCTGGTGCGGCGCGCCGCACGCGCGGCGGGCGCCGACCCGGACGCGGTGCGGTACGACTACGTGGGGCTCAACCATCTCGGCTGGCTCCGCTCGTTGACCGCCGGCGACGGCCGCGATCTGCTTCCGGGGCTGCTCGCCGACCCCGAAGCGCTCGGATCGTTCGAGGAGGGGCGGCTCTTCGGGGCGGAGTGGCTGCACGCCCTCGGGGCGCTGCCCAACGAGTACCTGCATTACTACTACTTCCGCCGCGAGACGCTCGCCTCCGTGGCGGAGAGCGACGAGCCCCGCGGTGCCTTCCTCGACCGGCAGCAGGGCGGCTTCTTCGAGGCGGCGGCGCAGCGCCCGGAGGACGCGTACGGGCTGTGGGAGCGCACGCGCCTGGAGCGCGAGGAGACGTACATGGCCGAGAGCCGGGAGGCCAGCGGCGGCTGGCAGCGCGACAGCTGCGACCTGGAGGGCGGCGGGTACGACCGGGTGGCGCTGGCCCTGATGCACGCGATCGCCGACGACCGGCGGACCCGGCTGATCCTGAACGTGCGCAACGGTACGACCGTTCCGGCGCTCGCCCCCGAGGCGATCATCGAGACCGTGTGCGAGGTGGGGTCGGACGGCGCCACCCCGCTGCCGTGCGCGCCGCTCCGCGAGGACCAGCTGGGGCTGATGCTCCAGCTGAAGGCGGTGGAGCGGGCGGCCGTGGAGGCGGCCGTCTTCAAGGACCGTGAGGCGGCGCTACGGGCCCTCGCGCTGCACCCGCTGGTCGACTCCCCCGCCGTGGCCGCCCGCATCCTGGAGCGGGCCACGGGCTGAGCGACCGACGGGCCGAGCGGCTGGGCGGGCGCTAGCGGTGGACGGTCTCGGTCAGCTGGGCGAGGCGGCGCTGCACGTCGTCGAGGGCGCCGCTCTTGCCCGGCACCCGGCCGCGCAGGTTCGCCAGTTCCACGCCCAGGTCCCGGATGCCGTCCCGGTCGCTGACCTGGTGCCAGCAGTGGTGGGCGCGGTCCACGGCCGCCGTGACCTCGGGGTCCGTGGCGTTCTGCCCGCCGGCCAGCCGGACGTGCGCGGACCGCATCCACAGCCCGCTCGCCCGCGCCGGCTCCTCGGCCTGGCGCGCCAGCTCGGCCTGTACCTCGATCCAGTGCACCGCCTCGGGCGACACCGGCCCGTGACTACGAAGCGCCGCCTGCTCCCAGGCCGCGGCCATCGCGGCGGCCTCGCCGTGCCGCCCGGCGGCGGCCGCGGCGAACACCGCATGGTGCGGCTCCTCGACGGGCGCCGCGCCCGGCACCGGGGGTATCGCCGCCACCACGGGAATCGGCGGCCGCGCGGGCATGGGCGGCAGGGGCACGGGGGTGGCGGCGGGAGCGGTGCCCTCCGGGGACTCGGAACGCTGTGCCTCGGGGGCCTCGTGAGGCGCCGCCTCGGGGGCCTTGGAGAGCTGCACCTCGGGGGTCTCGGAGGACGCCGCCTCGGGCAGCTCGGACGCCTCGGGAGGCGTCGCCCCCGGGGAGGCCGGTGGGGCCGCGGGGGCCAGCTCATAGTCGTCCGGCTCCGACGCGGACGCCGGCTCCGGCGCGGCGGCCGTGGTCTCCGCCGCCTCGTGAGCCACGTCAGCGGCCACGTCGGCCTCGTACACGGCCTCCGGCGTCGGCTCCGGCTCAGCCGCAGCGCCAGCCGCAGGTCCCGGCTCGGGCGCGGCCGCGCCGTACGCCAGCACCGGCGCGCTGTACTCCAGCCCAGGTGCGTCGTACTCCGGCACCGGCCCGCCGTACTCGGCCCGAGGCGCCCCGTGCTGTGCCCCGTACTCGGCAACGGGCGCGTCGTACTGGGCAGCCGACGGCGCCCCGTACCCGGCAACAGGCGCGTCGTACCGGGCAGCCGCCGGCCACCCGCCCGGCGCCCCGTCGGCGGCCGGCACCCCGCCCAGCCAGAGCGTCGCCGCCCCGTCCAGTGCGGCGGTGCGCGCCACGTGGGCGTGCAGTTCCTCCGTGCCGGGCCGCTGGTGTGCCGCGCGCAGGGCCTGCGCGAGGGCCTGGGTGTACGCCGGCTGCGGCCGGCTCCGCTTGTCGGTCCGCTGCACCGTGCCGTACAGCAGGAACGGTCCGCCCAGCGACAGCTGCCCCGCGCCCAGTTGCTGCCAGACCTCCGGCGCCGCCGCCAGGTCGGCCACGACCGTGGTGCTGCCCGGCGCCCGGTGCTGGAGCTCCGCGGCGAGCCAGTGCCACGGCAGCGCCGTGTACCGGACCGTGCGCGGCGCCGTACGGGCCAGCGCCAGGTGCGGTCTGCTCTGCCGCGCGTCCACCTGGAGGTGCCCCGCCAGATAGATGAACAGCGGGCCCTCGACGCCGGCCGCGGTGCGGATGTGGGTCAGCACCGTGTTCGGGTCGTCGGGGTTGGCCAACTGCACGGCACTGGCGTACGCGGCACCCACGAGGTGCGCCGGCGGAACGGCGGCCAGCTGCGGCAACACGGTGGTCGCCGGCAGTGCCCGCCGTACCGGCGGATCGGCGGCAATCAGCAATGCGTATCCGTGCGCGGTCGATGCTGTGCTGGTTGCCATACCGAGCACGGTAACCGGCCCGCCTGACAGAGTGCAGGGGATAGCGGCGCAAAGGTTCGAAAACCGGCAGCAAGTGACACCGCTACGGCCCCGTCTCAGTGGCCCCGCGCGATCCACTCCTCCACGTGCGGCGCCTCGTCCCCGATGGTGGTGCTGTCGCCGTGACCGGTCAGCACCTTGGTCCCGGGCGGCAGGGTCAGCAGCCGTTCGCGGATGGACTCGACGATGGTCGGGAAGTCCGAGAACGATCGCCCGGTCGCGCCCGGCCCGCCCTGGAAGAGCGTGTCACCGCTGAACACGACCCCCAGGTCGGGCGCGTGGAAGCAGACCGCGCCCGGCGCGTGTCCCGGCGTGTGCAGCACCGTGAGGTCCGTACCGGCGATGGTCAGCACCTGTCCGTGCGCCAGCTCCCGGTCCGGCGCCCCGCTCGGATAGGTCTGCTTCCACAGCGGCAGGTCGTCGGGGTGCAGATGGATCGTCGCGCCGGTACGGGCCGCCAGCGCCGGCGCGGCGTCGATGTGGTCGTCGTGCGCGTGCGTGCAGAGGATCGCCCGCAGCCGCCGTCCGCCGAGCGCGGCGAGGATCGCGTCGGCGTCGTGCGCCGCGTCGATGACGACCGCTTCCTCGTCGTCGCCGACGATCCAGACGTTGTTGTCGACGTCCCAGGTCCCGCCGTCCAGCGAGAACGTCCCCGACGTCACCAGGTGTTCGATACGCGCCGCCATCACAGCACCACCACCGAGCGGAGAACGTCACCCTCATGCATCCGCGCGAACGCCTTCTCCACGTCCTCGATACCGATCGTCTCCGTCACGAACGCCCCCAGATCCAGGCGACCCTGCTGATGCAGATCCACCAGCATCGGGAAATCCCGGGAGGGCAGACAGTCCCCGTACCAGGACGACTTCAGCGCCCCACCCCGCCCGAAAACGTCCAGCAGCGGCAGCTCCAACGTCATCTCCGGCGTCGGCACACCCACCAAAACCACCGTCCCGGCCAGATCACGGGCATAGAACGCCTGCTTGTACGTCTCCGGGCGGCCTACCGCCTCGATGACGACATCCGCGCCGAAGCCACCGGTCAGCTCCCGGATCGCCTCCACCGGATCCGCGGCCTTGGAGTTGACCGTGTGGGTGGCGCCGATCGACTCCGCCTTCGCCAACTTCCGATCATCAATATCCACCGCAATGATCTTCGCCGCACCCGCCAGACGCGCCCCGGCGATCGCCGCGTCGCCGACGCCACCACAGCCGATCACGGCCACCGAATCGCCCCGGCCGACGTTGCCGGTGTTGATGGCCGCACCAATACCCGCCATCACCCCACACCCCAGCAGCCCCGCCACCGCCGGCGACACCGCCGGATCCACCTTCGTGCACTGCCCCGCCGCCACCAGCGTCTTCTCCGCAAACGCGCCGATACCCAGCGCGGGCGACAACTCCGTACCGTCCCGGAGCGTCATCTTCTGCTCCGCGTTGTGCGTCGCAAAGCAGTACTGCGGACGCCCCCGCAGACACGCACGGCACTGACCACACACCGCACGCCAATTCAACACCACGAAATCCCCGGGCCCGACCTCGGTGACACCCTCGCCCACCGACTCCACCACGCCCGCCGCCTCATGCCCCAGCAGGAACGGAAACTCGTCATTGATCCCGCCCTGCTTGTAATGCAGGTCCGTATGACACACCCCGCACGCCTGCACCCGCACCACGGCCTCACCCGGACCCGGATCCGGCACCACGATCGTCTCCACCCGCACCGGCACACCCTTCCCCGGTGCGATGACTCCGCGTACTTCCTGCGCCATGGGAGCAGCCCCTTTCGATGATCACGTGCGGGACCCATACCGTACGCGCCCGGCGCATTCCCGCCCAGAGGCCTCGCCCCTGGACGAGCATGCATACCCGGCCGAAAACGGTTCCTCCCGCTCCGGCACCCGCCGGGAGCGGCCGATGAGGCCGCCGCGAGTGGCCCCGATCCGGGCGTCCGGACAGCTCTGCGGGATGGTCCGGAAGACGGGGGAAGACGTCTTGAAACCCATGGCGGCCAGGCAGAGCGCGACGAGCAGCCCCACCTCGAGCTCCGGCAGACCGCCGACAGCAGGGGCATTACCAGCGGGGCACGGCCGGTGTCGTCCACTCCGGGTCGGCGGTCCGCATGGCGGCCGCGTCGTCCCGGTCGCGCTGGCTGCCGTCGTCGTCCAGCCAGCGCCGGTGCAGCGCGGCGAGCCGGTCGCGGTCCAGCTCGACGCCCAGTCCCGGGGTGTCGGTGACCGCGACGGCGCCGCCCTCGAAGGTGAGGCGCTCGGTGAGTACGTCCTCGGTCTGCCAGGGGTAGTGGCTGTCGCAGGCGTGGTGGAGGTTGGGCACGGTGGCCGCGACGTGCGTCATGGCGGCGAGGCTGATGCCGAGGTGGGTGTTGGAGTGCATGGAGACGCCGACGCCGAAGGTGCGGCAGATCGCGGCCAGTTCGCGGGTGTTGCGCAGGCCGCCCCAGTAGTGGTGGTCGGAGAGGACGACCTGGACGGCGCCCCGGGTGAACGCCTCGGCGATCTCGTCGAAGGTCGTCACGCACATATTGGTGGCGAGCGGGACCTCCGTACGGGCCGCGACCTGCGCCATGCGGTCGGTGGTGCTGGTGGGGTCCTCCAGGTACTCCAGGACGTCCTTCAGCTCCTCGGCGACCATCAGGGACGTCTCCACCGACCAGGCGCCGTTCGGGTCCAGCCGCAGCGGCTTGCCGGGGAACTCCTCGGCGAGCGCCCGGATGGCGGCGATCTCCTCCTTCGGCTCGAAGACCCCGCCCTTGAGCTTGAACGAGCCGAAGCCGTAGGTGTCGGCGAGCCTCCGTGCCTGGGCGACGACGCCCGCCGGGTCGACGGCGGCGTCCCAGTCGTCGGCCTCGCCGCGGCCGCCGGGGTGCTCGGCCCAGCGGTAGAAGAGGTAGGCGCTGTAGTCGACGCGGTCACGGACCTTGCCGCCGAGCAGGGCGTGCACCGGGAGCCCGGCGGCCTTGCCCCACGCGTCCAGGCAGGCGACCTCGAAGCCGGACAGGACGGAGAGGCGCAGCTTGTCGGCGGTCTGGACGCCGCGCAGGCCGCCGACGTCCACCGCGCCGGCGGCGGTCGCGTCCGGTGAGTCGCCGCAGACCTCGGCGGCCAGCGCCGGCAGCGCGTTCAGGTCCGTGACCGAGCGCCCGGTGAGGGCCCCGGCCAGCGGACGGGCGAGGTCGAGGTACTTGGTGTCGCCGTAGGTCTCGCCGAGGCCGGTGACACCGTCCGCGGTGACCACCTCGATGATCAGCCGTGGTGTGTAGGGCTGGTGCACACCCTGGGTGTTGAGCAGCGGCGGGTCGGCGACCAGGATCGGGGTGAGCCGTACCTCGGCGACGGCCAGGTCCGCGGCGGGCTGCGGGTGCGTCGTCGGGCTGCCGGTCATCGGGTGGCCCCTACCAGATCGAGGCCGCGCTCCAGGAGCGCGGCGAGGTCGGTGAGATCGGTGGACGAGGGGTCGGTGAGCGGGGCGCGTACCGGGCCGACGGGCAGGCCGCGCAGCCGGGCCGCCGCCTTGACGAGCGACACGGCGTACCCGGGCACCCGGTCCCGCAGCTCTACAAAGGGGATGTAGAAACCGGTCAGCAGCTTCTCGACGGTGGCGTCGTCCCGCTCGCCGAGCGCCGTGAAGAAGGTGCGGGAGATCTCGGGCGCGAAGGCGTGCACGGCGGAGGAGTACGCGATGACGCCCAGGCTCGCGTACTGGCGGGCCTGGAGTTCGGCGGTGGCCGCGCCGTTGAAGAACAGGAAGCCGTCGGGCGCGGCGAGCTTGAGGCGCTGGAGCCGGTCCAGGTCGCTGTGGCCGTCCTTGAGGCCGATGACGCCGGGGATCTCCGCGATCCGGCGGACGGCGGCGGCGGAGAAGGCGACGTGGTCACGCTGGTACGCGATCAGCGGCAGCCGGCTGCGGGAGGCGACCTCGCGCACCTGCGCGACCAGGCCGTCCTGCGGGGCCTTCACGAGGTAGTGCGGCATCAGCAGCGCGGCGTCGGCCCCGGCCTCCTCGGCGATCCGGGCGAACCGGACGGCCTGCGGCCACCCGTAGCCGACGCCCGCGACGACGGGGAGCCGTCCGTCCGCCGCCTCGACCGCGGCGCTGATCACCTGGCCGTACTCGGTCTCGTCCAGGGAGAAGAACTCGCCGGTGCCGCAGGCCGGGAAGAGCGCTCCGGGCCCGGCCGCGATCCGGCTCGCGAGGTAGTCGCGGTAGGCGGGCAGGTCCAGCGCGCCGTCGTCGGTGAAGGAGGTGAGCGGGAAGGACAGCACGCCGCGGGCCATGCCCGTGCGCAGCCGTTCGGTGACCGTCGGGTCCGACATGAGGACTGTCTCCATATGTAGATGGCGTCCATGGATGAGAATGGAGGCTAGAGATGCGCACGATCGGCGTCAATAGGCCCCGCAGCCGTACGGGGCTGCCGCCGCCGGAAGGCATCGCACCCGTACGGGGCTGCCGCCGCCGAAGGGTCCCGCACCCGTACAAAGCTGCCGCCGCCCGCCGCGGCTACCATCGGCCCATGTCGGAGAGGGGCGGCGGGGTCCGCGAAGTGAAGTCGGCGGCCCGCACCGTCGAGCTGCTGGAGGTGCTCGCGGCCCGCGGCGACCGCCCGGCCCGGCTCCGTGAGCTGGCCGAGGAGCTGGGCGTACCGCGCAGCAGCATGTACGCGCTGCTCCAGACCCTCATCGACCGCGGCTGGGTGCGCACCGACACCACCGGTTCGCTGTACGGCATCGGCATCCACGCCCTGCTCGCGGGCACCAGCTACCTCGACACCGACCCCCGGGTGCGGGCCGCGCGCCCGTACCTCGACGAGGCGTCCGAGGCGCTGGGCGAGACCGTGCACCTGGCCCGGCTGGACGGCCCGGACGTGGTCTACCTCGCCACCCGCGAATCGCACGCGTACCTCCGGACGATCAGCCGGGTCGGGCGGCGGCTGCCGGCCCACGCGAGCGCGCTCGGCAAGTCGCTGCTCGCCGAGCGCCCGGATGACGAACTGCCGCTTCCGGACGGCCCGTTGGAGGCGCTGACGGAGCGGACGCTCACCGACCGGGCGGCCCTGGTCGCCGATCTGGCCCGGATCCGCGCACGCGGTTACGCGATCGAGCGCGAGGAGGGCGTGGCGGGCATCGCGGGCTTCGGCTTCGCGCTGCGGTACGACCGGTACGAGCGGTACGACTCCCCCGCGACCGACGCGATCAGCGCCTCCGTCCCGGTCGTCCGGCTCGGCGAGGAGCACGAGCGGCGGATCGTCGCCGTCATGACCGAGGCGCGCGCGAAGATCGAGGCCGCCGTGCCGCGCGCACCGGGCGCGGGCGCGCCCGAGTGGCGCTGACCGCTCCCCGACTCCCCTCACGCCCCCTTGCCATGCTTTGCCAAGCATTTAATCTCCGCGCGTAGATACGCAGAAGCAACGCCTGCTAGATCTACCGGGGTCCCCCTTTCCGCCCCACCCCGCAGGAGAAGTACATGCGTTTCCGCGCGCGCCTGGGCGCCCTCGCCGCCGCCACGGCCGTCGCCGCCACCACGGCGTTCGGCGTCGGCCAGGCCACCGCCGAGCACTCCGTCCCGCACTCGGACAAGGAAATACCGAACCTCACCCAGGTGCAGGACCGGATCAAGGCGTACTACGGCGACACCGTGACCGCCGACGGGGAGCACTACGCCTCCCCCAAGAGCAACTACGCCCGCCAGGTCCGCGGCATCGAGGCGAAGGCGCAGCGGTACCTGGACTCGGCCGCGCGCCACCACAGCGGCTCCGGCAAGCCCGCCATCGTGCTCGACATGGACGACACCACCCTGCTGACCTACAACTTCGAGCTGGAGATCGGCTTCGCCTTCGACGAGAAGGCCCAGGACGCGTACCTGAAGAGCCACGACATGGAGCCGGTCTTCGGGATGGACGCGCTGGTGAACCGTGCCCGCGCCAAGGGGTACGAGGTCTTCTTCGTCACCGGCCGCAAGGAGGCCCAGCGCGACTGGAGCGTCCGCAACCTCAAGAACGTCGGCTACGACGTCCCGCTGGACCGCGGCCACGTCTACCTCAAGGACAAGAAGAACCCGCCGGCCTACCTGCCCTGCGGGAGCACCTGCTCGACGATCGAGTACAAGGCGGGCACCCGCAAGCACATCGAGTCGCAGGGCTACGACATCGTGGCCAACTTCGGCGACCAGCACTCGGACCTGAAGGGCGGCTACGCGAACCGCACCTTCAAGCTGCCGAACCCGATGTACTACCTGCCCTGACCGGGGCCCGCGCCCGGGGCGCTGCCGGTGTCCGAGGCTTGGCCGGTGTCCGAGGCTCTGCCGGTGCCCGCGCCCGGGGCCGGGCGGCGCTTGGGCAGCGGCACCCGCATCAGGTCCCGGGCGACGGTCAGTTCGCCGTCGTAACCGGCCGCGCGGGCCTCGCGCTCGAATTCCGCGGGGTCCGCGTAGCGCTGTGAGAAGTGCGTGAGCACCAGGTGCCGGACGCCGGCGTTGCGCGCGACCTTGGCCGCCTGGCCCGCCGTCAGGTGGCCGTGCTCCTCGGCCAGCTGCCGGTCGCCGTCCAGGAACGTGGACTCGATGACGAGCATGTCGCAGCCCGCCGCCAGCTCGTGCGCGCCGGCGCACAGCCGGGTGTCCATCACGAACGCGAACGACTGGCCCGGCCGTACCTCGCTGACCTCCTCCAGGGTGACCGTACGGCCGTCCTCGCGGACGACCGAGCCCTCCCGGTTCAGCCGGCCGACCTGCGGTCCCGCGATGCCGTGCGCGGCCAGCCGCTCGGGCAGCATCCGCCGCCCGTCCGGCTCCTGGAGGCGGTAGCCGTAGGACTCGACGGGGTGCGAGAGGCGGCGCGCGGTGAGCGTGAAGGCCGGCGTCTCGGCGAGCGTGCCGCCGTCACCGGACACCGGCTCCTGGTGCAGCCGCACGGTCTCCCGGTACGCCGTCGAATAGCGCAGCCGCTCGAAGAAGTGCGCCCCGCTCGCGGGGTAGTGCGCGGTGACCGGATGCGGCACGCGGTCGAGGTTGATGCGCTGGATCACCCCGGCCAGGCCGAGGCTGTGGTCACCGTGGAAGTGCGTGACGCACAGCCGGTTCAGGTCGTGCGCGGCGACCCCGGCCCGCAGCATCTGGCGCTGCGTGCCCTCACCGGGGTCGAAGAGCAGCCCGGCACCGTCCCAGCGCAGCAGGTAGCCGTTGTGGTTGCGGTGCCGGGTGGGCACCTGGCTGGCGGTGCCGAGGACGACCAGTTCGCGTACGGACAAGGTGCTGATCCTGCTCCGAGGGGCGGGGGCGGGGGGCGAGGGGCTGCCGAGCAGTAACGGTTCGGCATGTGGCCCCCCTTACGACCGGGGATTTTATGCGGCCGGGAGGGGCGCCCCGGAGTTGTCCACAGGGCCGATTTGTCCTCAGGGCAGCCCCCAGTGGTTAGCCGGGGGGCCAGTTGAGGCCGCGTCCGCCGAGTACGTGGGCGTGCGCGTGGAAGACGGTCTGGCCGGCGCCGGAGCCGGTGTTGAAGACGATGCGGAAGCCGGTGCCGTCGATCTTCTCCTCGGCCGCGACCTCGCCCGCCTCGCGCAGCACGTCGGCGGCGATCTGCGGCTCGGCGGCGGCCAGCGACGCGGCGTCCGGGTGGTGGACCTTGGGGATCACCAGGACGTGGGTCGGCGCCTGGGGGTTGATGTCGCGGAAGGCGACGGTCGTCTCGGTCTCTCGGACGATCGTGGCGGGCACGTCGCCCGCCACGATCTTGCAGAACAGGCAGTCGGCCTGCGGTTCTCCCGCCACCGGAGCGCTCCTCACGGGTCGTCGGCTCGTACGACCCGCATCGTACCGACCGGGGGCCGGGAGACCGTCACTACCGTGCCACCCACGTGCCGGAACGGTCCTTCGCGCCGTCGCCCCCGTCGTCCTTGCCGTCCTTGCCCTCGTCCCACTCGCCGTCGTCTTCCTTGCCGTCACCGTTCTTGCCGTCGTCCCACTTGCCGTCACCGTTCTTACCGTCGTCCCACTTGCCCTCGTCGTGGTCGCCCTGGTCGTCGTGGTGTCCGTTGTCGTGGTCGCCGTCGGGGCAGTCCTCGTGACCGTCACCGTGGTCGCCGTTGCCGTCGCCGTTGCCGTCGTCGTGGCCGTCGCCGTTCCAGCCGTCGTCGTTCTGGCCGCCCCCGCCGTTGTCGTTCCCGTTGCCGTTGTCGTCCCCGTTGTCGCCGCCACCACCGCTGTTGCCGCCGCTGTTGCCGCCGCTGTTGCCGGGCTCGCTGCCGCCACCGCCGCCGGTGTTGCCGTCCTCGCCGCCGCCCCCGCTGTCGTCGTCGCGTGCGGGACGGGAGGTGGACCCCTCGTTCGGCCGGTCCGTGCTGCCGGAGGCCGGGGCGTTGCAGTTGCCGATGGTGTTCGTACGGAAGATCACCCGGTCATCGACCCTGGCGACCAGGCCGCTGCCCTCCACGCACCGGCCGCTGACCTCCCGGGTCACATTGCCGGTGAGGGTGATCCGCTCCCCGCTGACGGTCTGGCCCTGGCAGCTGACCCGGGCGCGGCCCGTCGTGACGGGGGCGGAGCCGTCGGTCGCCCTGGGCGCCGGTTCGCCGCCGTTGGGCGCCGACGCCGTACAGCTCAGCCAGCTCACATTGACGCTCTCCCACTCCAGCGCCCGGGTCCCCTGACGGTCCGTCGTCACCGCTATCGCCGATGTGTTGGAGTAGCCGTTGGGCTCGCACGCCGCTGTTCCTGCGGCCACCGCACCCGCGGCCCCCGCCGCTGCCAACGCCCGTAACCAACGGCCCCGCACGCGTCCCTTCATGCCCCGCAGCGTGCCATCGGGGCCGCGCGGCCCGACAGGCCCGCTCCGGCCAACTCCGCGCGGCGCTGCCCGGGCCACGCCGATCATCACTAACCTGGGGCGCGAAGAGTCAAGTTCCGCCACCTACGGGAGCGACCCACCATGGCAACGACGCGCACGGCCAAGACCCACTGGGAAGGCAACCTGATGGAGGGCAAGGGCCAGGTGGCCCTGGACTCCTCCAAGGTCGGTACGTACGACGTGAGCTGGCCGGCCCGCGCCGAGGAGCCGGGCGGGAAGACCAGCCCCGAGGAGCTGATCGCGGCGGCCCACTCGTCCTGCTACTCCATGGCGTTCTCGCACGGCCTGGCGGGCAAGGGGTACACCGTCGAATCGGTCGACACCCAGGCGGATGTCACCTTCCAGCCGGGCGAGGGCATCACCGCCATCGCGCTGACCGTGCAGGCCAAGGTGCCCGGCCTGTCCCAGGACGACTTCCAGGCCGCGGCCGAGGACGCCAAGAAGAACTGCCCGGTCAGCCAGGCGCTGGCGGGCGTCAAGAACATCACGCTCAACGCCACGCTGATCTGAGGCCGCGGGGCCGTACGGGCCCCGCTGCGCTCAGTCCCAGCGGCCCGTACGGCCCAGCAGCAGCGCCGTGGCGGCCGTGCCGGCGGTGGAGGTGCGCAGCACGCTCGCGCCGAGCCGGTACGGCTTCGCCCCGGCCGCCGCGAACAGCTCCAACTCCTCGGGGGACACCCCGCCCTCGGGCCCGACGACCAGCACGATGGAGCCGTCGGCGGGGAGTTCGGCGCGGGCCAGCGGCTCGCTGCCCTCCTCGTGGAGCACGGCGGCGAAGGCGGCGCCGCTCAGCAGCTCCGCCACGTCCTTCGTCGAGGCCGCCGCCGCGACCTCCGGGAACGTCAGCCTGCGGGCCTGCTTTCCGGCTTCCCTCGCCGTATTGCGCCACTTCGTCAGCGACTTGGTGCCCCGCTCGCCCTTCCACTGCGTCACACAACGGGACGCCTGCCACGGCACGATCGCGTCCACGCCGGTCTCGGTCATGGTCTCCACGGCCAGTTCGCCGCGGTCGCCCTTGGGCAGCGCCTGCACGACCGTGATGCGGGGCAGCGGCGCCTCCTCGGTCCGTACGTCCGTCACCGCGACGTCGAGGCGGTCCTTGCCCTCGACCGCGGCGACCGTCCCGTACGCGCCGCGTCCCGAGCCGTCCGTCAGCACGATCTCCTCGCCTACGCGCAGCCGCCGTACGGACACCGCATGGCGTCCCTCGGGGCCGTCCAGGGTGAGGGCCGCGCCCGGCGCGGCGCCGGCCAGCGAGTCGACGAGGAAGACCGGGGCGGTCACGAGGCACTCCCAAGAGGTCCGGATCCGGCGGGGCCGGCGGGGTTCGATACGGCGCGCGCCGCGGCCAGTTCGGCCGCCAGCACCTCCATCAGCTCGGCGGCGGGCAGCCGCCGGGCCAGCCGGTGGCCCTGGCCCGCCCACAGGCTCATGGCCTGCGGATCGCCGGCCTTGGCCGCGGCCTTGCGTACCGGGGAGGTGAGGAGGTGGACGGCCGGATAGGCGGCCGGCGCGTACGGGCCGTGCTCGCGCAGGAAACGGTTGGCCAGCCCGCGGGCCGGGCGCCCGGAGAACGCTCGGGTCAGCTCGGTGCGCGTGTACAGGGGGTCGGTCAGCGCCTGCTTGTGCAGCGGGTGGGCGCCGGACTCGGGGCAGGCCAGGAAGGCCGTACCGAGCTGCGCGGACGCCGCGCCGGCCGCCAGTACGGCGGCGATCTGCGCGCCGCGCATCAGGCCGCCCGCCGCGATGAGCGGCAGTCGCACCGCCTCGCGGACCTCGGCGATCAGCGCCAGCAGGCCGACGCCCGCGCCGGTGCCGTCGCTCTGCGGGTCGTCGCGGTGGGTGCCCTGGTGGCCGCCCGCTTCTATGCCCTGCACGCACACGGCGTCGGCGCCGGCCGCCTGCGCGGCGCGCGCCTCGGCGGCGGTGGTGACGGTCACGACGGTGTACGTGCCCACCCTGGCCAGGGACTCGACGGTCTCGGCGGTGGGGCAGCCGAAGGTGAACGAGACGACCGGTACCGGGTCCTCGCGGAGGATGGCGAGCTTGGCCTCGTACCCGTCGTCGGCGGCGCCCCGGGGGTCGCCGAGCGCGGTCCGGTACCAGTCGGCCTCGCCCGCGAGCTGGTCGCGGTAGACGTCGACGGCCGCGTCGTCGGCGAGCTCCGGGTGCGGCATGAAGAGGTTCACGCCGAAGGGCCGGCCGGTCAATCCGCGCAGCCGCTCGATCTCCTGGTACATGCCGTCGGCCGTCTTGTAGCCCGCGGCGAGGAAGCCCAGGCCGCCGGCCCCGCTGACGGCCGCGGCCAGCTCGGGGCACGAGGCGCCGCCGGCCATGGGAGCCTGCACGATCGGGTGAGCGCTCAGCTCGGTCAGCGCGGTGGGCATGCCCATATCGTGTCACGCGTCACGGCCGCCCCCGAATCGGGGGCGGCCGTGATCCGTACACACCAACGGCTTCTACCGGCCGTTGAAGGCGTCCTTCAGCCGCGAGAACAGCCCCTGCTGACCAGGCTGACTGTGCCTGCCCGGGGGACGCCCCCCGGACCCCCGGCCCGGCGCCTACCGTCCGTTGAAGGCATCCTTGAGCCGCGAGAACAGCCCCTGCTGTCCCGGCTGGAACTGCCCGGTCGGGCGCTCTTCGCCGCGGAGCTTGGCGAGCCGGGTCAGCAGCTCCTCCTGCTCGGCGTCGAGCTTGCCGGGGGTCTGCACCTCGACGTGGACGACCAGGTCACCGCGGCCGCCGCCGCGCAGGTGCGTGATGCCGCAGCCGTGCAGCGGGATGGACTGGCCGGACTGGGTGCCGGGCCGGATGTCGACGTCGCGTACCCCGTCCAGCGTCTCCAGTGGACACTTCGTGCCCAGCGCCGCCGCGGTCATCGGGATCGTGACCGTGCAGTGCAGGTCGTCGCCGCGCCGCTGGAAGACCGGGTGCGCGACCTCGTGGATCTCGACGTACAGGTCACCGGCCGGACCGCCGCCGGGGCCGACCTCGCCCTCGCCCGCGAGCTGGATGCGGGTGCCGTTGTCGACACCGGCCGGGATCTTGACCGTGAGCGTCCGGCGGGACCGGATGCGGCCGTCGCCCGCGCACTCGGGGCACGGGGTCGGTACGACCGTGCCGAACCCCTGGCACTGTGGGCAGGGCCGCGAGGTCATGACCTGGCCCAGGAAGGACCGGGTGACCTGCGAGACCTCGCCGCGGCCGCGGCACATGTCACAGGTCTGCGCGGAGGTGCCGGGCGCGGCGCCCTCGCCGGAGCAGGTCGTGCACACCACGGCGGTGTCGACCTGGATGTCCTTGGTCGTGCCGAACGCGGCCTCGTGCAGCTCCACGTCCAGCCGGATCATGGCGTCCTGGCCGCGGCGGGTGCGCGAGCGCGGCCCGCGCTGCGACGCCGTGCCGAAGAACGCGTCCATGATGTCGGAGAAGTTGCCGAAGCCCGCGCCGAAGCCGCCGGCACCGGCGCCGCCGCCCTGGGAGTTCGGGTCCCCGCCGAGGTCGTAGACCTGCTTCTTCTGCGGGTCCGACAGCACCTCGTAAGCGGCGTTGATCTCCTTGAACCGCTCCTGGGTCTTGGGATCCGGGTTCACATCCGGGTGCAGCTCGCGCGCCAGCCGCCGGAAAGCCTTCTTGATCTGGTCCTGCGAGGCGTCGCGACTGACACCGAGGACCGTGTAGTAGTCCGTGGCCACTTACGACTCCGCGAGGATCTGTCCGACGTAACGTGCCACTGCGCGTACCGCTCCCATCGTTCCGGGGTAGTCCATGCGGGTCGGTCCGACCACGCCGAGTTTGGCGACTGCCTCGTCGCCCGAACCGTAGCCGACGGCGACGACCGATGTGGAAGTGAGGCCCTCGTGAGCGTTCTCGTGCCCGATGCGCACGGTCATGCTCGAGTCCTTGGCCTCTCCCAGCAGCTTGAGGAGCACGACCTGCTCCTCCAGCGCCTCCAGCACCGGCCGGATCGTCAGCGGGAAATCATGACCGAAGCGCGTGAGATTGGCGGTACCGCCGATCATCAGTCGCTCCTCGGTCTCCTCCACCAGAGTCTCCAGCAACACCGACAGCACTGTCGAGACCGTGCCCCGGTCCTCCGTCTCGAAGGACTCGGGCAGGTCCTGCACCAGTTGCGGCACGTCCGTGAACCGGCGTCCCACGACACGGCTGTTGAGCCGCGCCCGCAGGTCCGCCAGGGACGTTTCGCCGAACGGCGCGGGGCAGTCGATCATGCGCTGCTCGACCCGCCCGGTATCGGTGATCAGGACGAGCATGAGCCGCGCGGGCGCCAGCGACAGCAGTTCCACGTGCCGGACGGTGGACCGGGTCAGCGAGGGGTACTGCACCACCGCGACCTGCCGGGTCAGCTGCGCGAGCAGCCGGACCGTACGGGCCACGACGTCGTCGAGGTCCACCGCGCTGTCGAGGAAGCTGTGGATCGCCTTGCGCTCGGGACCCGACAGCGGCTTGACGGCCGCCAGCTTGTCGACGAACAGGCGGTAGCCCTTGTCGGTGGGGATTCGGCCGGCGCTCGTGTGAGGCTGGGCGATGAAGCCCTCGTCCTCCAGCGCGGCCATGTCGTTGCGGACGGTGGCGGGCGAGACGCCGAGCTGGTGGCGCTCCGTGAGCGCCTTGGAGCCGACGGGCTCCTCGGTGCCGACGTAGTCCTGGACGATGGCACGCAGCACTTCGAGTCTGCGTTCGCTGAGCATCGCGCACACCTCCAGTCCCGCGCTCTCGCCAGGCCGCTCGCGGCCGTCCCGTCCGGGGCGGCCCGGCCGGCCGTCCCTGGCACTCGACCTGTCCGAGTGCCAAACCCCGTCCAGTGTACGGCCGGGTAGCACGGCCGGGGCAAGGCCGGGCGACACGGCTCGCGGCCCGGCGGGCCACCGTATCGCGCCGAGGCCGGTCCATGTCCCCGGGATCGGCCCAGGTCAGCCGGGCGGCCGCGCGCGATTTCCCGGTATACGGGCTAGCGTCGCGGTATGCGCACGACTTGGGAAGAGGCCGGCTGGGAGCGGCTCGCGGACGGCGTCGCGCGGCGCCGGCTGCCGACCTGGGACGCCACCGTCGGGGTCGTGGCCGGCACCACCGGCGTTCTGCTGATCGACACCGGGTCCGGGCTGCGCGAGGGCGCCGAGCTGCGCCGCCAGGTGCGCGACGTCCTGGGTCGTGAGGTGACGCACATCGTCCTCACCCATCCGCACTTCGATCATGTGCTGGGCACCGCGGCGTTCGCGGGAGTGACGGTTTTCGGGCCGACCGGGCTGGGCGAGCTGCTGCGCCGCGAGCCGGAGGCGCTGGCCGGCGACGCGGTACGGAACGGGGCCGACCCGGAGGCGACGGCGGTGGCCGTGGACACCCTCGTCGTCCCCGATCACCCGATCTGCGGGGAGCGCACCCTCGACCTGGGCGACCGCCGCGTCCTGCTGGCGAACGTCGGACCCGGGCACACCGCCCACGACCTGGCGGTCTGCGTGCGGTGCGGGCCGGGCGAGCCGGAGATCGTCTTCTGCGGCGACCTCGTCGAGGAGTCGGGGGAACCGCAGGCCGGGCCGGACGCGCTCCCCGCCTGCTGGCCGGGCGCGCTGGACCGGCTGCTCTCCCTCGGCGGCGAGGACGCGCGGTACGTGCCCGGCCACGGAGCCGTCGTGGATGCCCGCTTCGTCCGCGCCCAGCGCAAGGAGCTGGCCCGCCGCTTCGGCGTGTCGCCCGGCTAGCCCACCCGGGGGACGCCCGGCCCGCATATCGTCTGTCGAATGCGCAGCAGAGAATACGGCCCCGACCTGACCCCTCCCTGGAAGAAGCAGCGCCCCGCGCCCGAGGTACCGGCCGGGCCCGACCTCGTCGTGGAGGAGGTCACCACGGGTTTCTGCGGTGCCGTCATCCGCTGCGAGAAGACCGCCGAGGGCCCGACCGTCACCCTGGAGGACCGCTTCGGCAAGCACCGGGTCTTCCCGATGACGCCCCGAGGCTTTCTGCTGGAGGGCAAGGTCGTCACGCTCGTACGCCCCTCCGCCGCGTCCGCGCGCCCCCAGGGGCCGCGGCGCACCGCCTCCGGCTCCCTCGCCGTCCCCGGCGCCCGCGCCCGTGTCGCCCGGGCCGGCCGCATCTACGTCGAGGGCCGCCACGACGCGGAGCTGGTGGAACGCGTCTGGGGCGACGACCTGCGCATCGAGGGCGTCGTCGTGGAGTACCTGGAAGGCGTCGACGACCTTCCCGCGATCGTCGGTTCCTTCTCCCCCGGCCCGGACGCCCGGCTCGGTGTCCTCGTCGACCACCTGGTGCCCGGCTCCAAGGAGTCCCGTATCGCCGCCTCGGTCACGGACGCGAACGTCCTGATCGTCGGCCATCCCTACATCGACATCTGGGAGGCCGTGAAGCCCGCCTCCGTCGGTATCCCCGCCTGGCCGTCGGTCCCCCGCGGCCAGGACTGGAAGACGGGCGTCTGCCGGGCACTCGGCTGGCCGGAGAACACGGGCGCCGCCTGGCAGCGCATCCTCGCCTCGGTCCACTCGTACAAGGACCTGGAGCCGGCGCTGCTGGGGCGGGTCGAGGAGCTGATCGACTTCGTCACGGCGCCGGCGGACTGATCCCGGCCGGGGTCAGTCGACCAGGTCCCGCACCACCGCGTCCGCGAGGAGCCGGCCGCGCAGGGTCAGGACGGCCCGGCCGGCCTCGTACGGGACCGGGTCCAGGAGGCCGTCGGCCAGGGCCTTCTCCGCCGCGGCGAGGCCGTCGGGGCGGAGCAGGGACAGCGGGCACCCGGCCGCCAGCCGGAGTTCCAGGAGGATGCGTTCGACGCGGCGGTCCTCGGCCGACAGGACCTCGCGGCCCGCGCCCGGGGTGCGGCCCTCGGAGAGCGCCTGGGCGTACGCACCGGGGTGCTTCACGTTCCACCAGCGGACGCCGCCGACGTGGCTGTGCGCGCCGGGGCCCGCGCCCCACCAGTCGGCGCCGGTCCAGTACAGCTCGTTGTGGCGGCAGCGGGCCGGGGCCGAGGTGGCCCAGTTGGAGACCTCGTACCAGGTGAAGCCCGCCGCGGTCAGGGCCTCCTCGGCGATGAGGTAGCGGTCGGCGTGCTCGTCGTCGTCCGTCATCGGGACCTCGCCGCGGCGGATGCGGCGGGCGAGCTGCGTCCCCTCCTCGACGATCAGCGCGTACGCGGAGACGTGGTCGGGGCCTGCGCCGACGGCCGCGTCCAGGGTGGCCCGCCAGTCGTCGTCGGACTCGCCGGGCGTGCCGTAGATCAGGTCGAGGTTGACGTGGTCGAAGCCGGCGGCGCGGGCCTCGGCGACGCAGGCCTCGGGGCGGCCGGGGGTGTGCGTGCGGTCGAGGATCCGCAGGACGTGCTGCTTGGCGCTCTGCATGCCGAAGGAGACCCGGTTGAAGCCGCCGGCACGGAGTTCCGCGAGGTAGCGCGGGTCGACGGACTCCGGGTTCGCCTCGGTGGTGATCTCCGCGTCGGGCGTGAAGCCGAATTCGTCGCGGATGGCGGCGAGCATGCGGGAGAGGTCGGCGGCCGGGAGCAGCGTGGGCGTGCCGCCGCCGACAAAGACCGTCTCGACGCGCCGGGGGTCGGCGCCGAGGACCTTGCGGGCCTGCCGGATCTCCTCGATCAGCGTGTCGGCGTAGTTCTCGCGCGAGGCGAGGGCGCCGCCGGAGCCGCGCAGCTCGTTCGCGGTGTAGGTGTTGAAGTCGCAGTATCCGCAGCGGGTCGCGCAGTACGGCACGTGCAGATAGAACCCGAGGGGCCGCTCGCCCGCTCCGGCCAGGGCGGAGGCGGGCAGCGCCCCGTCCTCGGGCAGGGGCTCGCCGTCGGGGAGTGCAGAAGGCATGCCTCCATTGTCCGGTACCCGGCGAGTGCCCTCTCCCCCGTGCCCCTACGGCCGCAGCGCCTGGAGGACCAGCAGTGCCAGGTCGTCGTCGGGCGGGGTCGGCGCGAAGGCGTGCACCCGGCTCCTGAGGTGCTCGGCAACGCCGTCCGCGCCCAGCCCCGCGCACTCCGCGAGGGCACGCACGAGGCCGTCCTCGTCGTCGAAGAGCTGCCCGCCCGAGCGGCGCTCGGTCACGCCGTCGGTGACGCACAGCAGCGTCTCCCCGGCCGCGAGGTCGAAGGTCTCGGTCTCGTACGCCGTGTCCTCCAGGACGCCGAGCAGCATCTGCGGCTCGGCGACCGCCCGTACCGTGCCGTCCGTGCCGAGGACCAGCGGCAGCGGGTGGCCGGCGCTGGCGATCGTGCAGCGGGCACCCCCGGCGCCGCCCTCGTGCGGCACGATCTCGCCGTACAGGAGGGACAGGAAGCGGGCCTGCTCGCTCTCCTCGCGGTAGCCGGGCTGCATGTCCGCCTCGGGGCCGGCCTCGACCACCGCCGCGGCCACCGCGGCGACGGAGTCGGCGGCCTCCATCGCGACCGTACGGTTCAGCCGGTCCAGCACCTCGCCGACGCCGTACCCCTCGCGGGCCAGCAGCCGCAGCACCGGGCGGGCCAGGCCGGTGACGGCCGCCGCCTCCGGGCCGCTGCCGCAGACGTCGCCGAGCATGAAGCACCAGCGGCCGGGGCCCGACTGGAAGAGGTCCCAGAAGTCGCCGCCCGCCCAGGCGCCCTCGCGCGGTTCGTACACCACGGCCGAGGCCACGCCCGGTACGTCGGCGCGCCGCCCCGGCAGCAGCCTGCGCTGCAGCACCCGGCTGATGCGTTCCTGGCGGGTGTAGGCGTCGGCGGTCGCGATGGACCTGGCCACCCGGCCCGACAGGTCCTCGATGAGCGAGACCACCTCGTCGGGGAAGCGCACGATGCCGGCCCGGCCTATCAGCAGCATGCCGTGCCGGCGCACGCCCGAGACCAGCGGGCAGGCCAGGGCCGCGCCGCCGGGGCCGAAGCCGCTGGGCTCGCCGGGCCACGGCCAGGGCCCGGCGCCGATGGTCTGGCCGTCGACGCCCCGGCCGGTCAGCACCGGCGGGTCCTTCACCAGCAGCTCGCGCAGGCCGTCGATGCGGCTCTCCGTGGCGTGCCAGACGCGGGCCAGGCGGGGCGCGCCGAAGTCGCCGCCGTCGTCCAGCCAGACCGCGCACCAGTCGGCCATCCGCGGCACGATCAGCTGCGCGACGAGCGCGGCCACCTGGTCCGCGTCCAGCTGCCCGCTGAGCAGGTCGGAGGCCTCGGCGAGGAAGGACAGCGCGCCGTGGTTGAGCCGCTCGACCTCGCAGCGGCGGAGCGCGGCCCGCTGCGGCCCGGGCGACATCAGGACGGTGGCCTGCCCACCGGGCGCCGCGCCGTCCGGGTCGAAGACCTCCACCGGCGGTTCGTACACCGCCTCCGGCGAGTCCGCCGCCACCCGGAACCACACGGTCTTCAGCGTGCGCCGGTAGGTGATGCCCCAGGCGTCGGCCAGCGCGCCGACCAGTTGCAGTCCGCGGCCTGCGCCCTCGGCGGTCACGGCGTCGTGCCGGCCGCGCACCGGGCGGGCCGGGTGGTGGTCGGAGACCTCGACGACCACGGCGGTGTGCGGGCCGTCCTCGTCCAGTCGGCAGAGCAGCTCGACGGCGGTCCCGGCGTGCACGACGGCGTTCGTGACCAGCTCGCTCGCGAGCAGTTCGGCCTCGTCGGCGGTGCGCTCGGTGAGGTGCTGCGCGCCGGGCAGCCCGCGGGTGATCCAGTCGGCCAGCGTCGTACGGACGAACTGCCGGGCGGCGCGCGCCGCGATGGGCGAGCCGGGCAGCCCGACGGTGCGGGAGGCCTCGCTTCCGTATGCGCCCTCGGCGCGTTGTCGACCACCCCCGCCGGTGTCGTCGGCGGCCTCGGTGTGCTCCTGGACGGGCAGGGCGTCGGGCCGCGCCGCGGTCCGCCTGCGCACCACGTCGGTTTCCGACGGAGTTGTCGTCCCCATTGAGCACTCCCGAGCAGTTCCGCAATAGCGCCGATTGCGCCATCGCCAGGGTGACAGACTGAGCCCACCCATTCGCACCGAGTTACTGAAGTGGGTCATTATGTCGGTGGATTCCGCAGTGCCCCGCGTTCCGCGGGAGGCAGGAACCGGCTGGGTGCGCGCGGCCGACCTCAAGCCGCTGCTCTCCGCACTCCTCTCGATGTCCTCAGGTGATTTCCGTGCCCGGCTCCCCGTGGCGCACGACGGTGTCCTCGGCGACCTGCACGGAGCCTTCAACGACATCGTCATCCGTACGCAGCACCACGCCGACGAGCTGATGCGGCTCCGTTCGGAGCTGATCCGCCAGGGGCGGCTGGACGAGCGGATGACGGCCAGCCCCGGCCAGGGCAGGTGGACCTCCTCCGTGCTCGCGGCCAACGACATCATCGACGCGCTGGTGTTCCCCGCGGCCCAGGCGACGAAAGTGCTGAACGCCGTGGCGGGCGGTGATCTGACGCAGCGCGTCGAGCTGCACGACGGCCATCGCAAGCTGCGCGGCGACCGCTGCCAGCTGGGCCGCGCGGTCAATTCCATGGTCGATCAGCTCTCGCTGTTCACCGGCGAGGTCACGCGGGTGGCCCGGGAGTCGGGCAACGAAGGGCGGCTGGGCGGCCGCGCCAAGGTCGCGGGGCTGTCCGGGAGCTGGCGGGACGTCACGGAGGCGGTCAACACCATGGCCGCCCGGCTGACCGCGCAGGTCCGCGACATCGCGGCGGTGACCACGGCGGTGGCGCGCGGCGACCTGACGCGTCAGGTGACGGTCGAGGCCACCGGCGAGCTGCTGGAACTGAAACTGACGGTCAACACGATGGTCGACCAGCTCTCCGCGTTCGCCGACGAGGTCACGAGGGTGGCCCGCGAGGTCGGTACGGAGGGCCGGCTGGGCGGCCGGGCCCAGGTGCCCGGCGTCTCCGGGGTCTGGAAGGACCTCACGGACAACGTCAACTTCATGGCCTCCAACCTCACCTCCCAGGTACGCAACATCGCGCAGGTCACCACGGCGGTGGCCAACGGCGATCTCAGCCAGAAGATCACGGTCGACGCGCGCGGCGAGATCCTGGAGCTGAAGGAGACCGTCAACACGATGGTCGACCAGCTCTCCGCGTTCGCCGACGAGGTCACCCGGGTGGCCCGCGAGGTCGGTACGGACGGGCGGCTGGGCGGCCGGGCTCAGGTGCGCGGGGTGTCGGGGATGTGGAAGGACCTCACCGACAGCGTCAACTTCATGGCGGACAACCTCACCACTCAGGTGCGCAACATCGCCCTTGTGGCGACGGCGGTGAAGGAGGGCGACCTCGGCAAGAAGATCACGGTGGAGGCCAAGGGCGAGATCCTGGAGCTGAAGACCACGATCAACACGATGGTCGACCAGCTCTCCGCGTTCGCCGACGAGGTCACCCGGGTGGCCCGCGAGGTCGGTACGGAAGGCAATCTCGGCGGTCAGGCGCAGGTCCGCGGCGCGTCCGGGGTCTGGAAGGACCTCACCGACAACGTCAACTTCATGGCCTCCAACCTCACCTCCCAGGTACGCAACATCGCCCAGGTCACCACGGCGGTCGCGGACGGCGATCTGTCGAAGAAGATCTCGGTGGACGCGCGCGGGGAGATCCTGGAGGTGAAGGAGACCGTCAACGGCATGGTCGACCAGTTGCGCGCGTTCGCCGACGAGGTCACCAGGGTGGCCTTCGAGGTCGGTACGGAGGGCAACCTCGGCGGCCGGGCGCAGGTCCGCGGCGCGTCCGGGGTCTGGAAGGACCTCACCGACAACGTCAACTTCATGGCCTCCAACCTCACCACTCAGGTACGCAACATCGCGCTCGTCGCGACCGCCGTCGCGCAGGGCGATCTGTCGCAGAAGATCGACGTGGACGCGCGCGGCGAGATCCTGGAGCTGAAGACCACGCTCAACACCATGGTCGACACGCTGTCCTCGTTCGCCTCCGAGGTGACCCGGGTGGCCCGCGAGGTCGGCAGCGAGGGTCAGCTCGGCGGCCAGGCCCGGGTCGAGGGCGTCTACGGCACGTGGAAGTCCCTCACCACCAGCGTCAACGAGCTGGCGCTGAACCTCACCACGCAGGTCCGGGCGATCTCCGAGGTGACCAGCGCGGTGGCCTCCGGGGACATGACGCGCAACGTCACGGTCGAGGCCCGCGGCGAGGTCGACGAGCTGAAGAACAACATCAACATGATGGTGTCCAACCTCCGCGAGACCACCCGCGCCAAGGACTGGCTGGACGCCAACCTCGCCCGGCTGGCCGGGCTGATGCAGGGCCACCGCGATCTGGTGGAGGTCGCCGATCTGATCCTGCGCGAGCTGACGCCGCTGGTGAACGCGCAGTACGGCGCGTTCTTCCTGGCCAGCTCGGAGACCGACGAGCTGCGCCTGGACTTCATCGCGGGGTACGGCTCGGCGCACGACGCCAGCATCGACACCCCCGGCTCGCACGGCCACGGCCTGGTGCGCCAGGCGGCCATCGAAAAGAAGCGCATCCTGGTGGAGGAGGTGCCCGCCGACTACATCAAGGTCGACTCCGGGCTCGGCGAGGCGGCCCCGACCACCGTCGCGATCATCCCCGTGCTCTTCGAGGACCAGACCCTCGGCGTGATCGAGCTGGCGTCCTTCTCCCGCTTCTCCGACGTCCACCTCGCCTTCTTCGACCAGTTCGTGAACACCATCGGCGTCGCCATCAACACCATCGTCGCCAACTCCCGTACGGAGTCGCTGCTCAGCGAGTCCCAGCGGCTGGCCCGGCAGCTCCAGGAGCGCACGGGCGAGCTGCAGCGCCGTCAGGCCGAGCTGCAGCGCTCCAACGCCGCGCTGGAGGAGAAGGCGGCGCTGCTGGCCAGCTCCTCGCGGTACAAGACCGAGTTCCTGGCGAACATGTCGCACGAGCTGCGCAACCCGCTGAACTCCCTGCTGATCCTCGCCCAGATGCTCATCGACAACGAGCACGGCCATCTCAGCCGGCACGAGGTGGAGAGCGCGGCGATGATCCACCGCTCCGGCTCCGAACTCCTCCAGCTGATCAACGACATCCTCGACCTCTCCAAGATCGAAGCCGGCCGGATGGACGTCTTTCCTGCCCGGGTTCCTTTGATCAAGCTGCTCAACTACGTCCACGACACCTTCCGCCCGCTCACCCTGGACCGCGGTCTGGCCTTCGAGGTCTCGGTGACCGAAGCCGTGCCCAAGGAGCTGTACAGCGACGAGAAGCGGATCAAGCAGGTGCTGCGGAACCTCCTCTCCAACGCCCTGAAGTTCACCCCCAAGGGCAAGATCGACCTGCGCGTGGACGTGGCGGCCGAGGAGACCGTCACCTTCACCGTCACCGACACCGGCATCGGCATCGCGCCCGAGAAGCTGCCGGTCATCTTCGAGGCGTTCCAGCAGGCGGACGGCACGACCAACCGGAAGTACGGCGGTACGGGCCTCGGCCTGTCCATCAGCAGGGAGATCGCGGGCCTGCTGGGCGGCGTCCTGACGGCCGCGAGCGAGCCCGGCGCCGGTTCCGTCTTCGTCTTCCGCATCCCCGTCAGGTGCCGGGGCACCGCGGAAATCGTCGAGCAGCCGGCCGCCCTTGCCCAGGAAGTCACCGAGGAAGCGGCCGCCGACGACGCTCCGGAGCTTCCCCAGCCGCTGCTCCCCCTCCCCGCGCCCAGCGGGTCCCCGGAGGAGAGCTCCTGGCCCGCCGTGTCCAATGTGGAGCAGTGGGCCAAGGGCGCCACCGGCGAGCTGCTGTCGGGCGCGCAGGCGCTGGTCGTCGACGACGACATCCGGAACGCCTTCGCGCTGACGAACGTCCTCAGCCGGGTCGGCATGCGGGTGGTCTACGCCGAGCACGGCCGGGAGGCCATCGAGATGCTCGGCAAGAACCCCGGTATCGACTTCGTCCTGATGGACATCATGATGCCGGAAATGGACGGCTATGAGACAATCCGCGCCATCCGGCGCACGCCCCGGTACGCCGACCTCCCGGTCGTCGTCCTGACGGCCAAGGCAATGCCGGGCGACCGCGAGAAATCCCTGGAGACAGGCGCCAACGACTATCTCCCCAAGCCCCTCGACGTGGACCGGCTGCTGAACGTCGCCGTCGATCTGCTCTCCAAGTACCGCTCGCCCGCACCGTCCTCCGACGGCGGGGCACCCGCGGGCCGCGAAGACGACACGGCTCCGCCACAAGCGGCCGACGGGGGCGACGAACACCAGTGTCCGTAGGAGCACACCAGCCAGAAGGCCAGTCATGACCCACGTCACCAGCATCCGCAGCGACGACCGGGCGGGGATCCTCCTCGTCGACGACATGGAAGAGAACCTCGCCGCCCTGGAAGCCGTGCTGCGCTCACTCGGCGAACCGCTCGTTCGCGCGCGGTCCGGTGAGGAAGCGATGAAAGCACTGCTCAGGCAGGAGTTCGCGGTGGTCCTGCTGGACATCTTGATGCCCGGCATGGACGGCTTCGAGACCGCGAGCAACATCAAGCGGCTCGACCAGGCGAAGCACATCCCGATCATCTTCCTGACCGGAACCGACGCCGACTCCGGCTTCGCCTTCCGCGGCTACTCCACGGGAGCGGCCGACTACCTCACCAAGCCCTTCGACCCGTGGGTACTGCGCGCCAAGGTGAAGGTCTTCCTCGAACTGCACCAGAAGAGCCGCCAGCTGCGCAGGCTGCGGCAGCAGGACCGGGACCGCATCGAGGAACTGGCGGACCGGATCGCCGTCATGGAGGAGGCGCTGGCCGCCGGCGACCAGCTCGAAGCGGGTGAACTGCGCGCGCGGATGGCCGCGCTGGAGGAAACGGTACGGGCACTGCGCCACGGACGCCCGTGACGCCTGCCGTACCCACCGGACGCGCCGGGCCCGCCACCACACGTGGCGGGCCCGGCGCGCGGCGCGGCTCAGGACTCGCGTGCCCCCGCGTACATGTCGTCCAGCAGGTCCTTGAAGGTCCGCTCGACGACCGGGCGCTTGACCTTGAGGCTGGGCGTGACCTCGCCGTGCCCGATGTCCAGGTCGCGCGGCAGGATGCGGAACTTACGGATCTGCTGCCAGCGCTGGAGCCCCTCGTTGACCCGCTCGACGTACCCGTCGATCAGCTCGCGGACCTGCTCGGTGGCGACCACCGCGGCGTAGTCCTTACCGGAAAGGCCGTGCTCCTTGGCCCAGGTCAGGATGGTCGGCTCGTCCAGGGCGATCAGCGCCGTGCAGAAATTCCGGTTGGCGCCGTGCACGAGGACGTTGGAGACGAACGGACAGACCGCCTTGAACTGGCCCTCGACCTCGGCGGGCGCGATGTACTTGCCGCCGGAGGTCTTGATCAGGTCCTTCTTGCGGTCGGTGATCCGCAGGTAGCCGTCGGCCGACAGCTCGCCGATGTCGCCGGTGTGGAACCAGCCGTCGGACTCCAGCACCTCGGCCGTCTTCTCCGGCAGCCCGTGGTAGCCCTGCATGATGCCGGGGCCGCGCAGCAGGATCTCGCCGTCCTCGGCGATACGGACTTCCGTACCGGGCAGCGGCTTGCCGACCGTGCCGGTGCGGTACGCCTCGCCGGGGTTCACGAAGCTGGCGGCGCTGGACTCGGTCAGGCCGTAGCCCTCCAGGATGTGGATGCCGGCGCCGGCGAAGAAGTAGCCGATCTCGGGCGCGAGCGCCGCCGAGCCGGAGACCGCGGCGCGCAGCCGCCCGCCGAACGCCTCGCGCAGCTTGGCGTACACCAGCTTGTCGGCGACCTGGTGCTTGGCGCCGAGCGCGAAGGGCACCGAGGCGGTGCCGGTCCGCCGGAAGTTGTCCTGCGAGACCTTGGCGTACTCGCGGGCGACCCCGGCGGCCCACTGGAAGATCTTGTACTTGGCCCCGCCGCCCTCGCGGGCCTTGGCGGCCACGCCGTTGTAGACCTTCTCGAAGATCCGCGGCACGGCGGCCATGTACGTCGGCCGGACGACCGGCAGATTCTCAATGATCTTGTCGACCCGGCCGTCCACCGCGATGACATGACCCTGGGCGATCTGGCCGGCGGTGAGCACCTTGCCGAAGACGTGCGCCAGCGGCAGCCAGAGGTACTGCACGTCCTCCTCGTTGACCAGCCCGGTCGCCTGAATCGCGCGGGCCATGTACGACCAGCAGTCGTGCGGCAGCCGGACGCCCTTGGGGCGGCCCGTCGTACCGGAGGTGTAGATCAGGGTGGCCAGCTGGTCGGCGCGGAGGGCGGCGACCCGCTCCTTGACGCAGCTGGGGTTCTTCTCCAGGTACGCGGCGCCGCGCTTCTCCAGCTCGGCGAGCGAGAGCACCCAGCCCTCGGGATCGCCCTCGGCCGGTACGGCGGCCGCCTCGTCGATGACGATGACGTGCGCGAGGTCCGGCAGGTCGGCGCGGCACTCACGGGCCTTGGCCAGCTGCGCGGCGTCCTCGGCGATCATGATGCGGCTGCCCGAGTCGGCGAGGATGTACGCCGTCTCGTCCGCGTTGGTGCTGGGGTACACGGTCGTGGTGGCCGCGCCCGAACAGAGCACGCCGAGGTCGGCCAGTATCCACTCCACCCGCGTACTGGAGGCCAGCGCGACCCGCTCCTCGGGGGCCACGCCGAGCTCGATGAGGCCGGCCGCGGCGGCGTACACGCGCTGTGCGGCCTGGGCCCAGGTGAGCGACTTCCAGTCGTCCGGCCCCTGGCCCGAGGCCGGGGGCACCGGATAGCGGTAGGCCTCGCCCTCCGGGGTGGCCGCAACCCGCTCCAGGAAGAGCGTCGCCACGGAAGGTGGCCGGTTCTCGATCAACGACTGGCTGTCCGTCACGTGTTCCTCCGGGGCCCGCTTCATTGCTGGTGACTCGCGAGTAACCTTCGAGCAGGATCAGACTAGAGTGCGTGGCGCCCCCATGTAAGGGCCTGCCTCACACTCGTTCACCTTGTGACCGATCGGTGTGCGCCGACCTGCGCCGCACCCCCGCACGGCGGTCCTCAGAGCCGTCTTCCCCCGCCCGGCGGCGTCCGAACCGGCCCGCGGCCACCCGAGGGTGAACGCGCGGACACTCACCGTAGGTGACCGGCTGCATCCTTTTCGACACTTCTCCCGAATCGGACCGGAGAGATCTTCCGGCGGCCCGGGGCGCACCGCGTGACCGGCGGCGGGACCGGAAAGCGAAGGGCGCCCGCCCCGACCGGGAACGGACGCCCTGCACCGCTCAGCGGTGTCCCGCCGGCATGCGGCGGTCACCCTGCGGCGTTACTTCTTGCCCTTGGAGTCACCGTCGGAGTCCGAGGACAGGACCGAGATGAAGGCTTCCTGCGGAACCTCCACACTTCCCACCATCTTCATCCGCTTCTTGCCCTCCTTCTGCTTCTCCAGCAGCTTCCGCTTACGGGAGATGTCACCGCCGTAGCACTTGGCGAGGACGTCCTTGCGGATGGCGCGGATGGTCTCGCGGGCGATCACCCGGCTGCCGATGGCGGCCTGGACCGGCACCTCGAAGGCCTGCCGCGGGATCAGCTCGCGCAGCTTGGAGACCAGCCGGACGCCGTACGCGTACGCCTTGTCCTTGTGGCAGATCGCGGAGAAGGCGTCGACCTGGTCGCCCATCAGCAGGATGTCGACCTTGACCAGGTCGGCGACCTGATCGCCGGTGGGCTCGTAATCCAGCGACGCGTAACCCCGGGTCTTGGACTTGAGCTGGTCGAAGAAGTCGAAGACGACCTCGGCGAGCGGCAGGGTGTAGCGGATCTCGACCCGGTCCTCGGAGAGGTAGTCCATGCCCAGCAGGTTGCCGCGGCGGTTCTGGCACAGCTCCATGACCGCACCGATGAAGTCGCTCGGGGTCAGGATCGTGGCCCGGACGACCGGCTCCTGCACCTCGGCGATCTTGCCGGTGGGGAACTCGCTGGGGTTGGTCACCTCGTGCTCGGTGCCGTCCTCCATGGTCACGCCGTAGACCACGTTCGGCGCGGTCGCGATGAGCTCCAGCCCGAACTCGCGCTCCAGCCGCTCCCGGATGACCTCCAGGTGCAGCAGGCCGAGGAAGCCCACGCGGAAACCGAAGCCCAGCGCGGCCGAGGTCTCCGGCTCGTACACCAGCGCCGCGTCGTTCAGCTGGAGCTTGTCCAGCGCCTCGCGCAGCTCCGGGTAGTCCGAGCCGTCCAGCGGGTAGAGGCCCGAGAAGACCATCGGCTTGGGGTCCTTGTAGCCGCCGAGCGGCTCCGTGGCCCCCCTGCTGAGCTGGGTGATCGTGTCACCCACCTTCGACTGCCGGACGTCCTTCACACCGGTGATCAGGTAACCGACCTCACCGACCGACAGCCCGTCCGCGGCCTTCATCTCCGGCGAGTTCGTCCCGATCTCCAGCAGCTCGTGCGTGGCGCCGGTGGACATCATCCGGATGCGCTCGCGCTTGCTGAGCGTGCCGTCGACGACCTTCACGTAGGTGACGACACCGCGGTACGCGTCGTACACCGAGTCGAAGATCATCGCGCGGGCCGGCGCGTCCTTCACGCCCACCGGCGCGGGCACGTCCCGCACCACCTTGTCCAGCAGCTCGTCCACGCCCACGCCGGTCTTCGCGGAGACCTTCAGGACGTCCTCGGGCTCGCAGCCGACCAGGTTCGCCAGCTCGGCGGCGAACTTCTCGGGCTGCGCGGCCGGCAGGTCGATCTTGTTGAGCACCGGAATGATCTGGAGATCGTGCTCCATCGCCAGGTACAGGTTGGCGAGGGTCTGCGCCTCGATCCCCTGGGCGGCGTCGACGAGCAGGATGCACCCCTCGCAGGCCGCGAGCGACCGCGAGACCTCATACGTGAAGTCGACGTGCCCCGGGGTGTCGATCATGTTGAGGATGTGGGTCTGCCCGTTCTCCTCATCCGTACGGGCCCAGGGCAGCCGGACCGCCTGGGACTTGATCGTGATGCCCCGCTCACGCTCGATGTCCATGCGGTCGAGGTACTGCGCGCGCATCTGCCTCTGCTCCACGACTCCCGTCAGCTGGAGCATCCGGTCGGCAAGCGTCGACTTGCCGTGGTCGATGTGCGCGATGATGCAAAAGTTACGGATGAGAGCCGGGTCGGTACGGCTCGGCTCCGGCACGTTCGTAGGGGTCGCGGGCACGCAGAGGTCCATTCAGAGAACGCGGGTCAGAAAACGCGGTAGGCGGGACTCGGGTATTTCGTCCTCCCTATCGTCCCATGAGCTGCGGCCCCAAACTGATCGGGAGGCGCGGGGCACCGGGCGGCCTCGGCTGCGCGGCTCCCGGGGCGGGCGTGGAGACGCGGGCGTGCGGGCGGCCGGAGCAGGCACGGAGTCGCAGGCGCGCAGGCTCTTGGAGCAGGCGCGGAACGGCCCTCTTCGCGCGGGCGCGGGGCGGCCCCCGGTCCGGTTTGGGCGGCCGTTACCCCTGCTGGTAGCCTGGTCCACCGTGTTTCGTGCCCTCTCATGTACGCGACACGCAGAAAGCCCGGAGCCGGACGAGCTGCCGCTCGGCCGCCCGGAATCCAACGAACCTGAAAAGGCTCTTTCGTGGCGAACATCAAGTCCCAGATGAAGCGGATCAAGACCAACGAGAAGGCTCGTCAGCGCAACAAGGCTGTCAAGTCGACTCTGAAGACCGCGATCCGTCGCACCCGTGAGGCCGTGGAGGCCGGTGACCTGCAGAAGGCCACCGCCGCCCAGGCTGAGGCCGGCAAGAAGCTCGACAAGGCCGTCAGCAAGGGCGTCATCCACAAGAACGCCGCCGCCAACAAGAAGTCGGCGCTCGCGAAGAAGGTCGCCTCCATCAAGGCCTGACCTTCCGGTGCTTCAGTGAGGCCTTCCAGGTCTTGCGGCCGCCGTCCCGGGTCCTGACCGTACGGTCCTGACTCTTACGGCAGCCACCCTGCTTCACCGCATTACCGCTTCACCGCCGGTGAGGGCCCAGCGGCCCCTCTCTCCGCTCCTCCCCGGCACCCCGCGCCGCACACGGCCTGCGTTCGCCACGCGGGTGCGGCGCACGAGAGTCATCCCGAGAACCCCGTCCGGCCCTTCCCCAGGGCTGGGCGGGGTTTTTGGCGTTGGGGAAGCGGGCGGGGCGGGAGCGGGGAGCGTGGCGTTGCGGGGGCGGGCAGCCGGGGTGGGATTTCGGTGTTGTGGGGTGGCGCCGGGGCGAAAGGTCCAGGCCGTGGGCGGGGCAGCGGTGGCCGATTCCTGTCGGCTACCCTGCCGCTCATGTCCAACTCGGGGGAACAGCCCAATCCGTACGCCCAGCAGCCGCCACAGCCTCCCCAGGGGCCGGCGCCTCAGGGACCACCGCCTCCGCCCTCCCGGATACCGCAGCAGCCCCAGGGCCCGCAGCCGCCCCAGTCGGCGAACCCTTACGGCCAGCCGCCGCAGCCGAACCCGTACGGCCGGCCGCCGGCCGGCTACGGCTACCCGGCCCCGCACGGCGCGCCGACCATGCCCGGGGGCTACGGCAGCGCCCCGGCGGGCGCCCCCACCGGCGGCGGCAAGGGAGTACCCGCCTGGCTCTGGGCCATCGGCGGAGCCGTGGTCGCCTCGGCCGTCTGGGCCGGCGTGGTCTTCTCGACCGGCGGCCTCGGCGGAGAGCCCAGCCCCGACCTGCGCGGCTACACCTACAAGGCGGACCTCTGCGGCTCGACCTCCTGGGCGCCGTTCGAGGACGCGCGCTACAAGATGGAGGACAGCAGCACCTCGACCAGCGCGGGCGAGAACCCAGCGGCCAGCGGCCACCAGGACCCGGCCCTGGACTCGATGTGGTGCAACGCCGACCTGGTCCCGGAGGACGCGGGCAGCGACGACTACTCCACCAACTTCGTCTACACCAAGGCGTTCCTGCACAAGAAGACCGACCCGGGCCCCGAGTTCGAGGCGCAGTACCGGTCGTACGAGCAGCAGGAGTCGTCCACCGACTACAAGGTCACGCCCGTCCAGGGCATCGGCGACGAGGCGTACCTGGTGAGCCGCGAGGGGTCCACCGACAGCAAGAGCACGTACGTCGTGCTCGGCGTCCGGGACGGCTGGCTGACGTACGAGACGGCCTGGTCCAGCTACTCCAGCAGCGACAGCGCCGACAGCCCCAGCTCCGACGAGGTCGCCGACATGCTCCGCACGAGCGCCACGGAAACCCTCCGGAAGCTGAAGAACTGAGGCTCTGCGGCCGGACGGGCGCGCGGGAGGGGTGCAGCGCACCGGCGCGCGCCCGGGTGGGGCGGGATGCCGCGCGCCCGGAGTGTCCCGTTCGCCGACCAGCGGAGGCGGCTGCCCGGCGTGGCCGTCGCCCGAGGGGCAGGGCAGCCCGGTACGGACAGGGCGGCTGTCCGGAACCCGGGCGGCTGTCGGGAGCCCCGGCCCCCGTCGCTGTCGGCGATCCCGGCCCGTCAGGGCCCGGACTCAGCGGCGGGAGCGGGCCGCTCGGGCGACCGTGACGACCGCCTTCTCCAGCGCGTACTCCGGATCGTCGCCGCCGCCCTTGACGCCCGCGTCGGCCTCGGCGACCGCACGCAGCGCCACCGCCACGCCGTCCGCCGACCAGCCGCGCATCTGCTGCCGCACCCGGTCGATCTTCCACGGCGGCATGCCCAGCTCCCGCGCGAGATCCCCGGGCCGGGCACCGCGCGGCGCGGAGGCCAGCTTGCCGATGGCCCGGACGCCCTGCGCCAGCGCGCTGGTGATCATGACGGGCGCGACGCCGGTCGAGACCGCCCAGCGCAACGCCTCCAGCGCCTCGGCCGCGCGCCCCTCGACCGCCCGGTCGGCCACCGTGAAGCTGGAGGCCTCCGCCCGGCCGGTGTAGTACCGCGCGACCACCGCGTCGTCGATCGTGCCCTCGACATCCGCCGCGAGCTGCGCACACGCCGAGGCCAGTTCCCGCAGGTCACTGCCGATGGCATCCACCAGCGCCTGGCACGCCTCCGGCGTCGCCGACCGCCCCGCCGTACGGAACTCCCCGCGCACGAACGCCAGCCGGTCGGCGGGCTTGGTCATCTTCGGACAGGCGACCTCACGCGCCCCGACCTTGCGGGCGGCGTCCAGCAGCCCCTTGCCCTTAGCCGCGCCCGCGTGCAGCAGCACCAGCGTGATCTCCTCGGCCGGCGAACCGAGGTACGCCTTGACGTCCTTGATCGTGTCGGCGGAGAGATCCTGGGCCTGGCGCACGACCACGACCTTGCGCTCGGCGAAGAGCGACGGGCTGGTCAGCTCGGCCAGCGTGCCCGGCTGCAGCTGGTCGGGGGTGAGGTCGCGCACGTCGGTGTCCGCGTCTGCGGCCCGCGCGGCCGCCACCACCTGCTGCACCGCACGGTCGAGCAGCAGGTCTTCCTGCCCCACGGCGATCGTGACGGGCGCGAGGGGGTCGTCGTTTGCTGTCTTCCTGGCCATCGCCGACCAGCATCCCACGCGCCACTGACACTCCGACCCGTGACCGCCCCACCACCTCGGCGGTCACGCTCACCCACCACCTCTCCGGAGACACTCACCCCACCCCGCCGGGGACGCTCGCCGCTGTCGGAGAATGGCGGGGTGAGCGATGTTCGACATGTACTGGTGCTGCCCGACCGGGACGCGGCCGAGGAAGTGGCCGAGGTGCTGACCGAGGAGTACGGCGTGGCCCAGGAGCCGCAGCTCGTACGGGACGCCCTGGCCGGCGAGGACGACGCCGAGGACGCGCAGTGGCTGGTCGTCCTGGAGGACCCCGGCTCCGCCTGCGACCCGGCCACCCTGGACACCCTGGCCTCCGAATACGAAGGCTGGCTGGAACCAGAACGCTCCTAGCCGCCCCGTCGCGCCAAGGCCAGGGTCGGGTGCTGAGGCCAGGGCCGGGGCCGGACTGGGGCCGGGGCCGGACTGGGGCCGGGCCGGTGGCTGCGGCCGGGGCCGGAGCCGGGCCTACCGCGGTGTCGGCGGGACCGGTGCGACCGGCGCCCGGTCGAGGGTTATGCCGAAGTGGGTGCGGTAGGCGGCGAGCAGCTCGTCCTCGGGGATCTCGCGCTCCGTCCGGCTGCCGTCGGGCGCCGTGCTCACGAACGTACGGCCCGACAGCGTGATCCGCCCGCCGTCGTCGGTGAGCCGCGAGCAGACCAGCGACTGCGTGAAGTGCGACTTCGGCGAGGTGGTCTGCCACCAGCAGCCCGCCTCGAAGTCGCCGAGCGCCCGCGGCCGCATTTCGAGCCGGTACTGCGGCGCCCCGTCCCGCAGTACGTCAAGATCCCCCGTACCCGTCACCGCGCACTCGCCCGACGCCACGCCCCCGTCCGCCGTCGCAAGCTCGTCCCCCGCCGCGAACTCGTCCGCCGCCACGAATCGGAAGGCTCCGCCCGGCTCGGCCTGCTCCTCGGCCGTGTCCAGCCGCAGCGGGTAATGGCTGTGCCGCCCGAATCCGACGTCGGCCAGCAGGGGCCCGTCCGCCGTACGGACGCGCACGGCCGCGTGATCGTACGGGATCCCCAGCCGCCCGTCCGGGCCGTACACCCGCCCTGACAGCAGCTCGGCGTCGTACCCCAGCGCGGTCAGCAGCATCGCGAACGCGCCGTTGAGTTCGTAGCAGAAGCCACCGCGGCGGTCTCGAACGATCTTGTCCAGCAGCGCCCGCTCGGTGAGCACGATCTCCTCACCGAGATGCACGGAGAGGTTCTCGAACGGGACCGTGCGCAGATGCTGGACATGCAGCCGCCGCAACGCCTCGACATCGGGCACAGCGGGCCGCTCCACCCCGATCCGCCGCAGGTAGGCGTCGACCTCCTCAGCACGGAGCGCGCCCTCGGCATGGAGAGTGCCCTCAGCACGGGCGGGGTCGGCCGGAACGGCCCCCACGTCCGTCGTCGCGTCCGTCGTCCCGTTCCGCCCCGCGTTCGCCTCCGTACCCATCAGCTGCCCGTCCTCTCCAGGGCGAACCAGCGGCGCGCCCGGTCCGCCGCCGCGGCCGGGGCCGCGGCGAGGATGTCGGCGAGGGTCTGCGCCGCCAGCTCCCGGCGCCAGGCCAGCTCGGCCCGGCGCATGGCCGTGGCGATGCCGCACGGCTGCCGGAAGTCGCGCCCCGACAGCTCGGCCCCCGCCCCCTGCTGCCGAATCTCCATGCACCGGAACGCCTCGTCCGGCCCCTCGACCGCCGCCACCACGTCCATGAGCGTGATCGCCTCCGGCGGCCGGGCGAGCCGGAAGCCGCCCCGCGCGCCCGGCGTCGAGCTGAGGATCCCGGCCCGTACGAGCGCCTGGAGGCGCTTGTTCAGGTACGCGGCCGGCAGATCGAAGAAGGCGGCCAGCCTCGCCGTGGACACGGGCCGGTCGTCACCGAGCCAGGCCAGCGTCACGCAGCAGTGCAGCCCCCACTCGACGCCCTCACTCATCCTCATATTCTGGAGTTTACAGATCCGGGTTCTCTTCCGGATCCCGGTCCGGGCGCCCCCGGCCCCGACGGCCGGCGCCTGAACCTCTGGTGAAGGCTTGCCGAAGCGCGCACTGTCTCGACGGCACCTCCCTACATTGCGGGCAACACCCCAGACGTCACTCCGGACGCCACTCCAGTCGTCGCTCCCGCCTTGACCCCTGTTGTCACCCCAGACGTCGCCCTTCTCTCGTGTGAGGTTGCCATGCCCATGCCGGACACCGAGACCATCCTGGCGCTGGCCGGACTCGTGGCGACCGCCCTGATCTGGGCCGTCGAGCGCTTCCTGCCCGGACGCAAGCGCATCGGCTACCGCGTTCAGATGGACACCCCCATCGGCATGAACCCCCAGGACGCCCACAGCCTGGTGCAGTTGAGACTCCTGAGACAGGAACAGGAGATCACCGACGCCACGCTGGCCCTGCTGCGCATCGAGAACGACGGCAGCAAGGACATCGTCCGGCAGGACTACCAGGAGCCCCTGACCGTGGAGTTCACGGGCCGCACGGTCCTCGGCGTCGAGGTACCGGACGCCAATCCGGCCGATCTCATCGGCATGCTCACCCGGTCCGGCGCCGGCCTGCGGTACAGCGGCAACCGGCTGCACATACCGAAGGTCCCGCTCAACACCCGTAACCACTTCAAACTGCTCGTACTGCTCTCCGGCACGGGCGAGGGCACCCCTGCGCGCGGCCGGACGCGGACCGGCGACGACGTGGTCGTCGGCGGCTTCCTCAGCGGCGGCCGGATCCGCCGGAACACCCAGCGCTGGGGCCCCCGCAAGCCGAGCCTCGCCCTCGGCGGCCTCTTCATCGTCCTGGTCGGGCTGCTGGGCGGGCTGCTGCTCAGCACGCCTGCCGTACCCGCCCGCGCCGAGTGCGCCACCGGGCGGCTGACCGTCGACGGCTCCACCGCCTTCGCGCCCCCGATGCAGGAGATCGCCCGGCAGTACCAGGCACGCTGCCCCGGTGCCAGGATCGAGGTCGCCAGAAGCGGCAGTCTCTCCGGCCTGGCCAACCTGAACCGGGCCGGGCGCGCCGCACGCTCCGGCAGCCCCTCCTTCCTCGCCATGTCCGACGTGCCCGCCCCCTCGGTCTACAGCCGTCTGCAGGGCGAGCGCGTGGGCGTCATCCTGCTCAGCATGGTCGTCAACGAACGCACCGGCATCGACAACCTCACCCTCGACCAGGTCCGGAAGATCTACGACGGCACCCACACCAACTGGAAGGACGTGGGCGGCAACGACCTCCCCATCCACGTCGTCGGCCGGAACGCGGACTCCGGGACCCGGCGGGCCTTCGAGACGACCGTGCTGCACCATTCGGAGCCGGGCGTGGTGTCGTCGTACGACTGCACCGACAAGGACCGGGACGAGCGGGCCCGCGTGACGCGCTGCGAGGTGAACAGCACGACGGGGCTGCTCGACACGGTGGACCGGGTGGCGGGCGCGATCGGTTACGCCGAGACCTACGCGGCGGCCAAGCGGCCGCACCTCATCGCCATCCGGCTGGACGGGCACGAGCCCGACATCGAGTGGGGACAGCAGCATGAATACCCCTTCTGGACCGTGGAGTTCCTCTACACCTACGGGCATCCGGCGGACGGCTCGCTCGCCGCGAAGTTCCTGACCTACCTGAACTCCGACACGGCCAAGAACGTCATGCGGATGTACAAACACGTGCCCTGCGCCGACGGCCGGAGCCTGTCGGCCTCCGTATGCCGTCCCTGACGCCTGTCGGGCCGCGCATCGGGCGCGGCGGCACCGGACGTCGGCGTACCGGGTACCGGCGTCTGCCGTTGTTGGTCACGCCGGCGAGGCCGGTGGCGGCGCTGCCCGTCACGGCGATCGCGCCGTCGGTGTCCGTACGCAGCACCCTGGCGCCCTGTGAGCGGAGCGCGGCGAGCGTACTGGGGGCGGGATGCCCGTACGTGTTCCCGGCGCCCGCACTGATCACGGCGAGCCGGGGCGCCAACGCCCCCATGAGCGCGGGGTCCTGGTAGGCGGAACCGTGGTGGGCGACCTTGAGCACGTCGACCGCCCGGAGGTCGGGGTGCGCCGCCAGCAGGGCCTGCTGTGCCGGTGGTTCGAGGTCACCGAGCAGGAGAACGGTCAGCCCTGCAGTACGCACGAGGAGTGTGACGCTGGCGTTGTTGGGCCCCTCGGGCATGAAGCCGGTGGGCGGCGGGAGGAGTGGGCCGTCGGCCTGCTCAGCCGGGGTCGAGGTCGGGTCAGGGACCGGGGAGGCATCCGGAGCCGGGGAGATGTCCGGGGTCGGGGGCGGGGGCGGGGGCCAGAGGACTTGCCAGGTCACGGGGCCCGTCCGGCGCCGCTCCCCCGGCACGGCCGGGATCATCGGTACGCCATGGGCGGCTGCCGTCTTCCTTACGAACGCCGCCTGGTCCGGCGGGTCCTCCCGGGTGGTGGTCTCCAGCGCCCCCACGCTGCGTCCGCGGAGCGCCCCGGTGAGGCCGTCGACGTGGTCGGCGTGGAAGTGGGTGAGGACGAGCAGCGGGATCCGGCGTACGTCCAGCTTCTGGAGGCAGCGGTCCATGGCGCGGGGGTCGGGGCCGGTGTCCACGACCAGCGCGCTGCCGGGTCCCGTGGCGAGCACGAGTCCGTCCCCCTGGCCGACGTCGCACACGGCCAGCCGCCAGCCGGGCGGCGGCCAGCCCGTGACGATCCGGCTCAGCGGTGCGGGCCGGACGACGAGGACGACCAACAGCAGGGCACAGGCGACGCACAGCCCGCGGCGCCGCAGCAGAGTCCGGGCAACCGGTACCAGGACGACGATGGCGGCGGCCAGCAGGAAGCCGCCGGTCCAGCCGCCCGGCCAGCCGAATTCGGCGCCGGGCAGCGCGGCTCCCGTACGGGCGATGACCGCGATCCACTCGGCGGGCCACCCCGCGCACCAGGCGAGCGCGGTGGCGAGCGGCGGCAGGACGGGCGCGACGGCCAGTGCCGCGAACCCGAGCACGGTCGCGGGCGCCACGGCCACCTCGGCGAGCAGGTTGCAGGGCACGGCCACCAGCCCGACACGGGCGGCGAGCACGGCGATGACCGGCGCGCACACGGCCTGCGCAGCGGCGGCCGCGGCGATCACCTCGGCGAGGCGGGGCGGAACGCGCCGCCGTTGGAGGGCGGCGCTCCAGCGGGGCGCGAGGGTGAGCAGGGCGCCGGTGGCCAGTACGGAGAGCAGGAAGCCGTAACTCCTGGCCAGCCAGGGGTCGTAGAGGACGAGCAGCAGGACGGCGGCGGCGAGCGCGGGGAGCAGCGTCCGGCGGCGGCCGGAGCCGATGGCGAGCAGGGTGATCAGGCCGCACGCGGCGGCGCGCAGCACGCTGGGGTCCGGCCGGCACACGACGACGAAGGCGAGCGCGACCGCGCCGCCGATCACCGCCGTGGTGCGCAGCGAGAGGCCCAGCCGGGGCGCGATACCGCGGCGTTCGGCGCGTACGGCGAGGTGCGGCGGGCCGATGAGCAGGGCCAGCACGATGGTGAGGTTGCTGCCGGAGACGGCGAGCAGATGCGTCAGGTCGGTGGCCCGGAAGGCGTCGTCCAGCTCCGGCGTCACACGGGAGGTGTCCCCCACGACGAGCCCCGGGAGCAGCGCGCGGGCATCGGGACGCAGGCCCTCGGAGGCGTCGCGCAGTCCTGCCCGAAGGGAACCGGCGAACCGCTGCAGGGGCGTGGGGCCGCCGATGCGCCGCGGCGTTGGTGCGTCGGCGGCCACCCGCAGCACGGCGGCCGTACGGTCACTGGGCGGCAGCGGCGGCGCGAACCGGGCCTCGACCCGGATACGCGTGGAGGGCAACAGCGCTCGCCAGGCACCGGAGCCGGCCGCCGTACCCCGGCCGCCCTCTTGGCCCTGCCCTTCCTGCCGGCCATCCTCGCCCTGCCGGTCCTGCTGCTGCGGGACGACGACCAGGACAGGGGTGCGGGCGATGGTCACCGCGCCGTCCGGTGCGGTGACGCGCCTTACCTCAGCGGCGAACACGACGGCGGGCGGCATACGTTGAGCCCCGCGCACCCGCTGCCGGGCGAGGTGCGGGTCCTCGGTCACCTCCAGCTCGACCGTGGCTTGCGCGTACTCATGGGCGAGCCGGGGCACCGGGCCGCGTCGCAGATCGGCCCCCTGGAGTGCTGCCGAGGCCGCGCCGGCCACCGCGCAGAGCAGTACCGCGGCCACCGCGACCAGCGTCCCCGCACGACGACGTACGGCCCGCGAGAGCACGAGACCGGCCAGGACCAGGGCGCCGGCGCCCGTCAGGACAAGCAGGTGGACAGGCGCATCCAGGGCCAGCGCCGCGGCTCCCCAGGCGGCGAGCGCCGGCGCAACCAGCCGCAGGTCCGCGGGCCCTTCGCCCCGCGACACCACTGACCGCTGCACCTCAGACCCGGCCGGCTCGCCCGGCTCGCCCAACTCGGCCACTGACGCATCGGCCCGATCTGTCATGGCTGCACCAGCGGACGCAGGTCGGCGAAGCGGCGGTCGCCGATGCCATTGACCTCCTGCAGTTGGTCGATGGAGGTGAAGCCGCCGTGCCGGGTGCGGAAATCGATGATGTGCTGGGCGAGTACGGGGCCGACGCCGGGGAGGGTGTCGAGTTGCTCGGCGGTCGCGGAGTTCAGGCTGACCGGTCCGGCCGGAGCTGCGCCCACACCGACAGAGCCGCCCGGCGCACTTGCCCCACCCGAAGCGCCCGAAGCCGCCGGAGCGCCCGCGGAGCCGGCGGCACCGGCAGCGGGCTGCCCGCCCGGTCCCGTCGGGGCGGCGGCCCGCGCCCCGACAATGATCTGTTCGCCGTCCACCAGGAGGCGGGCGCGGTTCAGCGTGCGGGTGCTCGTCCCGGAGAGCACACCGCCCGCGGCACGCAGCGCGTCGGCGACCCGGGCGCCCTGCGGAAGGCGGTGGATGCCGGGGCGGCGCACCTTGCCGGCGATGTCCACGACGATGCGGCGGACCGGGGCGGCGGTCGGTACGCCGGCCGCACTCACGGCGCTGCTCGGTACGGGTACGGAGGCGTGCTGGGCGACCGGCGCCCGTACGGCCTGGGGTCGGGCGGTCCAGAAGTGGTGGACGGCGAAGGCCACGGCGATCAGGAGCACGACGGCGAGCGCGCCGAGCGCCTTCGGGTCCGTACCGCAGCGCAGTTGCACCCATAACGGCAGGCGCTCCTGCAGCGCGATCCGCCAGCGGGACGGCACCGATGTCCCACACACCGCCGAAGTCGGCGGGACGAAACCGGGTGAAGAAGCAAAGGGCGCGGATGGCGAGGAGGAGGGACCGGATGGCGGTGGTGGGTCCGGCGGCCGGTCCGGTGGACGGTCCCCCGCGCTGTTCGAGGAACGGCCCGATGGACGCTGCGGGAGCCCGGAGTCGGGAGCGGGAGCACGGGCCGAGGAAGGAGATCGCGAAGTCATGACGACGACGCTAGAGACATTCCGCCGATCGCGTCGATCATCGTCGAATTCCGTGGATAACCCGGGAGTTGTGGATAACTCGGACCCTCGATCGAGGGAATCGGGCCGACCGCGACGGCCGACCATCAGAGCTGACCGCCAGAGCTGACCCCCGGGGCCGGCCACCGGGACCGGCCACCAGCGCCGTCTACCGCGGCGAGAGCACGACCCCGAGCAGCCCCGGTCCGGTGTGTGCGCCGATCACCGCGCCGACCTCGCTGACGTGCAGGTCGGCCAGGCCCGGTACGCGGGCGCGGAGGCGGTCGGCCAGGGCGTCGGCGCGCTCGGTCGCCGCGAGGTGGTGCACCGCCACATCGACCGGATCCGTACCCGCCCTTTCCGCCACGATCTCCTCCAGGCGTGCGATGGCCTTGGAGGCGGTGCGGACCTTCTCCAGCAGTTCGATGCGCCCGTCGGTCAGCTGGAGCAGGGGTTTGACGGCGAGCGCGGAGCCCAGCAGGGCCTGGGCCGCGCCGATGCGGCCGCCGCGGCGCAGGTACTCCAGGGTGTCGACGTAGAAGTACGCGGAGGTGCCTTCGGCGCGCTTCTCGGCCGCGGCGACCGCCTCGTCGATGTCTCCGCCGGCCTGGGCGACCTCCGCGGCCGCCAGGGCACAGAAGCCCAGTGCCATGGCGACCATGCCGGTGTCCACGACGCGTACCGGGACCGGCGCCTCCCTGGCGGCCAGTACCGCCGCGTCGTACGTGCCGGAGAACTCCGAGGAGAGGTGGAGGGAGACGATGCCGCTCGCGCCGGCCGCCGCGACCTCGCGGTAGGTCTCGGCGAACGATTCGGGCGCGGGGCGGGAGGTGGTGACGTATTTTCGCTTCTGCAGCGCGTGCGCGACCGACTTGGCCGAGATCTCCGTTCCCTCTTCCAGAGCCTCGTCGCCGAGGACGACGGTCAGCGGCACTGCCGTGATGCCGTGGCGCTCCAGCGCCGCCCGCGGCAGGTAGGCCGTTGAATCGGTGACGATCGCGACATGGCGGGACATGACTGGGAGGTTATCCGGGGATCCCGGAGCCCGACAGTGCGGGCCCTCTTTCAAGATCCTCTCCCATTCCCGAGCGATGCGCCACAGCCAATCTTCACGGTGCCACCGTCAGTCAGTGCTCTCAGTCCGTGCCCTACAGTGCCGCGTCAGTCCGCGCTCTACGGTGCCGCGTCAGCCCGTGTTCTCCGGGCGGGCCGTCTTCTGCCAGGGGTACGGCGCCTGTATGCGCGGATCGGGGGCGTTGAGGGCCCGCGGGCTCTCCTCGGCCCGGCCCTCGGACGTGCCGGGCTGCTCGGGCGGCGGCCACGCGGCGAGCGGATCCTGCGCTGCGCCCGCGCTCCGGTCGTCCGTGGTCTCGCCGGCTCCGGACGCGGGCGTCCAGTGCCGCAGGGCGCCGGCCTCCATGTCGATCTGCCCGGTCAGCGCGCTCAGGTCGTCGTCGGCGAACTTGCGGGCCCGGTCCTGGGCCGCCCAGCGCAGCGAATCCGCGGCGTGCGTGCAGCGCTCCACGCGGTCGCGCAGCTCGGGGAGGCATTCGGCGATGCGCGCCCGGTCCGGCTCGCGCTCCAGGCGCTTCAGTTCGTCGTCCAGCTCATGGCCGTGCGCGCTGAGCCGCCCGAAGAGGTTCAGCGCTTCCTGCAGCGACTGGTCCTCGGCGGACGCCGTACGCAGCGCCTCCTGGGTGGCGCGCATCGACGTGCGCAGGGAGTGCCGCAGCTCCGCCAGCTGGCCGGCGGGGCCGGTCTGGGTGTACCGGCGGGCGCGCAGCGTGGTGTCCTCGACGGTGCGGCGGGCCTGCGCGACCGTACGGTCCACCCCGCGCTTGGCCGCCGAGACGGCCTTGACCGTCACGAAGACCCCTGCCGCGACGAACAGCACGAAGAGCAGGGCGAGGATCACGAGCGCGGTGGTCATGGGCTTCCCTCACGTGGGCTCGGCCGCCGGGCGGACGGCTTCCTTCTCCCACCGTAAACGGGCCCGGCAGGTCAAGGGTTCCCCAAGAACCCCCAACCTGCCCCTAGTGGTCTTCCCCGGGGCGCGCCCGCCGGACGGGCACGCCCCGGACCGGATCATGCCGGAACGATGTTGACCAGCTTCGGCGCCCGGACGATCACCTTGCGGATGCCGGCGCCGCCCAGCGCCGTCACGACCGCGGGCTCGGCCAGCGCCGCCGCCTCCAGGTCCGCGTCCGAGATGGCCGGCGACACCTCCAGGCGAGCCTTGACCTTGCCCTTGATCTGCACGACGCAGGTCACGGTCTCGTCCACGACGTACGCCGGGTCGGCGACCGGGAAGTCCGCGTGCACCACGGAGTCGGTGTGGCCCAGCTTGCGCCACAGCTCCTCACCGATGTGCGGGGCCAGCGGCGCGACCAGCAGGACCAGCTGCTCGGCGACGCTGCGCGGGACGCTGCCGCCGGCCTTCGTCAGGTGGTTGTTCAGCTCCGTGATCTTGGCGATCGCGGTGTTGAAGCGCAGGCCGGCCATGTCCTGGCTGACGCCGTCGATGGCCTTGTGCAGGGCACGCAGGGTGTCCTCGTCCGGCTCGGTGTCCGTGACGGTGACCTCGCCGGTGGCCTCCTCGACGATGTTGCGCCACAGGCGCTGCAGCAGGCGGTACTGGCCGACGACGGCGCGGGTGTCCCACGGGCGCGAGACGTCCAGCGGGCCCATCGCCATCTCGTACAGCCGCAGCGTGTCCGCGCCGTACTCCTGGCAGATCTCGTCCGGAGTGACGGCGTTCTTCAGGGACTTGCCCATCTTGCCCAGGACGCGGCTGACCTTCTCGCCCTGGTAGTAGTACGCGCCGTCGCGCTCCTCGACCTCGGCCGCCGGGACGGCGATGCCGCGCTTGTCCCGGTACACGAAGGCCTGGATCATGCCCTGGTTGTACAGCTTGTGGAACGGCTCGGCCGAGGAGATGTGCCCCAGGTCGAACAGCACCTTGGACCAGAAACGCGCGTACAGCAGGTGCAGCACGGCGTGCTCGGCGCCGCCCACGTACAGGTCGACGCCGCCGTGCGGCTGCCCCTCGCGCGGGCCCATCCAGTACTGCTCGATGGCCGGGTCGACCAGCTTCTGGTCGTTGTTCGGGTCCAGGTAGCGCAGCTCGTACCAGCAGGAGCCGGCCCAGTTGGGCATGGTGTTGGTCTCGCGGCGGTAGCGCCGCACGCCCCGGCCGTCGCCCAGGTCCAGGTCGACGTTGACCCACTCCTCGTTCCGGGACAGCGGGGTCTCCGGGGAGGTGTTGGCGTCGTCGGGGTCGAAGGTGCGCGGGGAGTAGTCCTCGACCTCGGGCAGCTCCAGCGGCAGCATCGACTCGGGCAGCGCGTGCGCCACGCCGTCCTCGTCGTACACGATCGGGAAGGGCTCGCCCCAGTAGCGCTGCCGGCTGAACAGCCAGTCGCGCAGCCGGAAGTTCACGGTGCCCTCGCCGATGCCCTGCCCGGCCAGCCACTCGGTGATCTTCGCCTTGGCCTCGGTGACCGACAGGCCGTCCAGGGAGACAGCTTCGGACGCGGAGTTGACGATCTTCGCGTCGTACGAGGAGAACGCGTCGTCCCAGGTCGACGGGTCGGTGCCGCGGTCGTCCGAGGGCTCGACCACGCAGCGCATGGGCAGCTCGAAGGCGCGCGCGAAGGCGAAGTCGCGGCTGTCGTGCGCCGGAACCGCCATGATCGCGCCGGTGCCGTAGCCCATCAGGACGTAGTCGGCGATGAAGACCGGGACCCGCTCGCCGCTGACCGGGTTGGTCGCGTACGCACCGGTGAAGACGCCGGTCTTGTCCTTGGCCTCGGCCTGGCGCTCGACGTCGGACTTCGAGGCGGCCTGCTTGCGGTAGGCCGCGACGGCCTCGGCCGGGGTGGCGTAGCCACCGGTCCACACGTCGTGCGTGCCCTCGGGCCAGGCGTCCGGGACGATCGAGTCCTCTCCGGAGACCAGCTCGTGCTCCGGGGCCAGCACCATGTAGGTCGCGCCGAACAGCGTGTCCTGGCGCGTGGTGAAGACGGTGATGCGCCGGCCGCCCACGGGGAAGTCGACCCGCGCGCCCTCGGAGCGGCCGATCCAGTTGCGCTGCTGCAGCTTGATCGCGTCGGGCCAGTCCAGCCCGTCCAGGTCGTCCAGCAGGCGGTCCGCGTAGGCCGTGATGCGCATGTTCCACTGGCGCAGCTTGGCCTTGAAGACGGGGAAGTTCCCGCGCTCGGAGCGGCCGTCGGCGGTGACCTCCTCGTTGGCCAGCACGGTGCCCAGACCGGGGCACCAGTTGACCGGCGCGTCGGAGGCGTACGCCAGGCGGTACTCGCCCAGGATGTTGGCGCGCTCGATGGCCGCCAGGTCGGCCCACGCGCGGCCGTCCGGGGTCTCCCGCTCCCCCGCCTCGAACTGGGCGACCAGCTCGTCGATCGGGCGCGCCTTCCCGGCCTCGGCGTCGTACCAGGAGTTGAAGATCTGCAGGAAGATCCACTGGGTCCACTTGTAGTACGCCGGGTCGATCGTCTCGACCGAACGACGCTGGTCGTGGCCCAGGCCCAGGCGGCGCAGCTGCGCCTTCATGTTGACGATGTTGGCCTCGGTGGAGACCCGCGGGTGGGTGCCCGTCTGGACGGCGTACTGCTCGGCGGGCAGGCCGAAGGCGTCGAAGCCCAGGGTGTGCAGGACGTTGTGGCCCGTCATGCGCTGGTGGCGGGCGTAGACGTCGGTGGCGATGTAGCCCAGCGGGTGGCCGACGTGCAGGCCCGCACCCGAGGGGTACGGGAACATGTCCATGATGAACTTCTTCGGCCTGGCCGCCAGCTCCGGGTCGCCGGCCAGGTCACCGCTGGGGTTCGGCGCCTCGTAGGTGCCGTTCTCGTCCCAGAAGTCCTGCCAGCGTGCCTCGATGTCCGCGGCCAGCGCGGCCGTATAGCGGTGCGGGGCCGCCGCCTCAGCGGCCGTGGTCGTCTCGCTCATCGTCCTCAAAGCTCCATCGATCGTCTCTGCCTGCGGAAACGCACCCCTTGCGGGCACCTTCTTGCCGGTCGGCGCCGGAAACAAAAAGGCCCCTCGCACAGGAGGGGACGCCGCGCCGATTCCGACTCGGACCTCGCAGTCTCCGGTCCGGTCGGTACTGATCAGCGCGGCCCGCTAAGCAGAAGGCGTACGGCACGCATGGCGTCAGGGTACCGCAGGGCGCCAGGGGCCCGCGCCGAGGATTCCCTCGCGCGGGCCCCCGTCCCACATGCCGGACCGGACAGCGGCCCGGCACACGGGGCCTCAGGGCCGGTAGGAGGCCACGTAGCTCCTGCCCGGCGTGCCGACGCCCGTGACGTCGTCGTAGCCGACGACGGCGCGCAGCGAGCTGTCCTTGCCCAGGCTGCGCAGCGAGGTGGTCGTGCCCTCACTGGCGTCGATCCCGTTCACGTAGTCCACCCGGACCACCGCGAGGTCCCGCCCGGCGCCCAGCGGGTGGTCGGTGACGTCGTGGTACGCGGAGGTGCCGTACCGCTGGTAGATGGTGGGGTTCGCGAAGCCGATCGGGACGCCGTGCCGGGCCTGCTGCGCCAGCGCCTGCACACCCGCGATCACCGGCGCCGCCAATGAGGTGCCGCCGATGCGGTACTCGTCATAGGCGAGCGAGCCGTTCGGGAGCGACTGGGTCTGGCCCACGAGGAAGCCGGTGTTCGGGTCGGCCACCGCTGAGATGTCGGGAACGGTGCGCATCGGGGTGCCGTCATTCACCTTCGAAAGCTTGTTCGGTACGACGCCGCGCTGATAGAAGGGCTGCGCGACGGTCCTACTGGTGCCGCCGCCGGCCCCGGAGGTGAAGGCGCCGGGGAAGTCCTGCCAGCTGCCGCCGTCGGCCGCCAGATCGGCCTTCCGCGTGCCCCAGCCGGTTTCCCAGAGGTACTTGTCGCCCTTGCCGACGGCGAGGGCGGTACCGCCCACGGCGGTCACCCACGCGGAATTCGCGGGGGTGTCGACCTGCTTGGTGCCGGTGTTGGCGACCTCGTCGCCGTTGTCGCCGGAGGAGAAGTAGAAGCCGATGCCCTCGACGGCGCCCAGCTGGAAGATCTGGTCGTACGCCGCGGCCACGTCCGGGGTCTCGTTGGCCTCGATGTCGCCCCAGCTGTTCGAGACGATGTCGGCGAGCCGGCCGTCGACGATCTTCCCCAGGGAGTCCAGGAGGTCGTCGTCCATGCAGGACGCGCCGCCCACGTAGACGATGTCGGCCTCGGGGGCGACCGCGTGCACCGCCTCTACGTCGAGGGTCTCCTCCCCGTACCAGCCGGCCGCGTCGCACTCCTCGATGTGCGAGTACTTCTTGGGCAGCACCTGGGAGAGCCGGCCCTTCGTGTATCCCGCGTCCCCGTTGCGGTCGGCGTACTTGCGGGCGTCGGCGGCGATGGTCGGCGAGGCGTAGGCGTCGGTGACGGCCACCGTGACACCCTTGCCGGTGCGCTTGCCCGCCCCGTAGGCGGCGCGCAGCTGCTTGCCCGTGTAGCCCTTCACCGCGTACGGCTGCTTCGCCCCGTATGCGGAGGGCAGGCTCTTGTCCGTCCTGGAGCCGTAGTAGCTGGAGAACGGCCCGGAGTTGCGGAAGACCCCGCTGGGCGGCGGCAGCTGGGCGTGGTGCCGCGCCATGTGCGGGGCGCTGTCCAGGCCGGTGACCGTGAGGACCGCGCCGTGCAGCGACTCCGGGGCGGAGGCCGTGCGGGAGGGGGCGTGGTACGTGTGCGCGCCCTTGCGGTAGTCGTGCAGAGCCGTGGCGAAGGCCTGCTCCGCCGCCGCGGTGGTGCCGGTCACGGATATGGAGCGGCGGTCCTTCCCGGTGACCTTCAGGCCGGCCCCCGTGAGCCAGTGGGTGACCGCCGACACCTGCTCCTCGGTGGCGCCGAAACGTGCCTGCGCGCGGTCGGCATCAAGGTACTTCCCGTACGAGGCCGAGGACGGGTCCGAGACGGCCCTGGCGTAGGCCGCGAGACCCTTCGCGTCCCGTCCGGCCAGGAACACCCGGGCGGTGACCCGGTCGGTCCCCCTGGTGCTGCCACGGTCGGCCTGCTGCGTGGCCCACTGCGGCTTCGTACCGTGCAGCGCGTCCCGGCCGTCGTGCCCGGCGGCACCGGCGGCGGGCGTGCCCAGCGCCAGCGCGCCGGCGGCCAGCGGCAGCGTCACCGCCACGGCCAGTCCGGCGCGTCTGCGGCGCGCTCCGGAGCGTCTTGATCTCATGAAACCCCCTGCGATGCGACGCGTCGCGTGCGGTGCACGCGGTCTCCGCGATGGCGCACGGTGCACGCCATGGCGGCCACTCGCGCGCGCTGCGTCACTCTTTCGATGATCTGTTCACGTCAGGGGCATGGGATGGCCAAGAAGCGTCCAAGGACGGACAAGAAATGACCACGGAGCGCCTACCAACTGTCCTGCATTGACAGTGGTGTTCACGTGGGACAAGGAACGGCCGAGCGGGTGTGCGGGGCGCGAACGGACCGACGTTAGCAGCGGGTCGCGCCGTACGGGCGGGATACGGCAAGCCGCCGTTACGCCCGCGAGACGGCCCCTAGCTTGCCGGGCATGCCACTCTTATCGGGCCGGACGGCGCGCCGAGCGGCCCGCCCCCGCCGTCCCCGCCTCCCCCGCGCACACCTCCCCCAGCGCCTCCGGAAGCCGCGCCCCGCGCTCACCTTCGGGGCCGGCACCCTGCTGGCCCTCCCGCTCCTCGCCGCCGCACCCGCCTTCCGCGCGTTCTTCGACCAGACCGCCGGGGTGCTCACGCTCGTCTCGCTGACCTCCGCCGTGGTCTGGGGCCTGCTCTCGACCGGCCGCACGGTCCTGGCACCGCGCACCAGACTCCTCGCGCAGGGCATCCACCGGGCGCTCGCCACTGCCTCGCTCGGCTTCCTGGTGCTGCACATCGCCGTCAAGGTGGCCGAGGCGCACGCCCGCTTCCTGGACGCGTTCCTGCCCTTCGCCTCCGTGGTGCTCGCCGGGCCCGTCGCACCGGGCACGGCACCGCTCATCGGGTTCGGCACGCTGGCCGGGCTGCTCATGGTGCTGGCCGCCGCGACCGGCGCGCTGCGCAGCGCGTTCGCCGGGCGCGGGCGGACCTCCGGGCGCTGGCGGGCCCTGCACACCAGCGCGTACGCCGCGTGGTGCCTGGCCCTCGTGCACGGGCTCAAGTCCGGCCGCGCGCCCGCCGGCTGGGTCACGACGGGGTACGTGCTGTGTCTCACCGCGGTCCTGGGCGCGCTGCTGGCCCGCCTGCTGTTCACGCCGTGCGCGCGGTTCCCGTACCTCACGTTGCGGCGGGACCTGCCCTTCTCCTTGCCGCTGCCCTCCCGGAAGCCGGGCAGGCGACGGACCGGACGCAGAGCGGCGGGACGTACGCAGACGCACTCCGCCCCCGAGGCGCACACGGCCTCCCAGGAGGCGGCCCCGGCGGGCTTCGAGCACGACGCGGGCTTCGAGCACGACGCGAGCGCCGTCCCCGTAGGCGCGGCGCAAGCGGCCCCCTCGTGGGCCCTGGCCGACGCCCCCACACAGAGGCTGCCGTACGTCTCCGCACCGTACGCGCCGTACGACGACGGCCTCCCGGACACCGACTTCGCCGCGGGCGAGGTGCACACTGAGCGCCTCCCGTACGCCGGCCTCGGGGCCGCGCCCCACGGCTCCGAGTGGGCCGGACCGCCCACCCTCGTGCAGCCCGTGGTCCCCGAGGGCGCTGCCGTCCCGCACGCTCCGAACGGCCGGACCCCGTGACCGTCGCCACGCTGGTCCCGTATGCGGCCGGCGGGCCGCTGCCCGATGTGCCCGGCGTACAGGTGCTCGGACTGCCACGACTGTGCGCCGGGTTCGACGACGCGGAGCGGCTGAACCGCAAGCAGCACCTGCTCCTCCACGGCTCGCCGCCCGTACTGACCTGGAACCAGCTGGCCGCCGTCGCCGACGCCGTGGCGCTGCGCGGCCGGGGCGGCGCCGGGTTCCCGCTCGCGCGGAAGCTGACGGCGGTCGCCGAGGCGGCGGCCCGCCGCGGGGTGCGCCCCGTCGTCGTGGTCAACGGCTGCGAGGGCGAGCCCGCCTGCCGCAAGGACACCGTGCTGCTGTGCCGCGCGCCGCACCTCGTCCTGGACGGTGCGCTGCTGGCCGCTACCGCGCTCGGCGCCCGCCTGGTCGTCGTCGGCGTGACGAAGGCGACCGCCGAGAACTCCGTACGGGAAGCCCTCGCGGAACGCGGACTGGCGCGCAAACGGCGCGGGCGTGCGCTGCGCGCGCAGGTCGTGCGCTCGCCCGAGCGCCTGGTGTCCGGGGAGGCGTCCGCGCTGATCAGGGCCGCCGAGGGCGGGCCGCCGGTGCCCCCGGGCCGCCGGGCGCGGGCCGCCGAGTCCGGGCTCGGCGGTGCCCCGACGCTGCTGTCGAACGCCGAGACCTTCGCCCAACTCGCCGTCGCCGCGCGCCTCGGCCCCGACCTCTACGCCGGCACCGGCCTGCCCGGCGAGCCGGGCACGATCCTGCTCACGGTCTCCGGCGCCGTCCCCACGCCCATGGTGGTCGAGGCCCCCAGCGGCGTGCCGCTGCCGTACGTCCTGCAGGCCTGCGGCGCGGAGCCGGCGCCCCCCGGCGTGCTGATCGGCGGGTACCACGGGGCCTGGCTGGACCCCGCCACGGCGTACGGGACGCCGCTCTCCCGGGAGGCGCTCGCGGCGCGCGGCGGCGCGCTGGGCGCGGGCGCGGTACTGCCGCTGTCCGCGCGGACCTGCCCGCTCGGCGAGGCGCTGCGGATCGCGCGGTGGCTGGCGGCGGAGTCGGCGGGGCAGTGCGGGCCGTGCCGGCTGGGCCTGCCCTCACTGGCCGACGTCCTCGCGGAGGCACTGGGCGGCGGCGGGCAGCCGGCCCTGGAGGCGGTACGGGCGGCGGCGCGCGGCGTACGGGGGCGGGGTGCCTGCAAACACCCCGACGGCGCGGCCCGGTTCGTTCTGTCGGCGCTCGCCGCCTTCCCCGACGATCTCGCCGCGCACGTCCTGGGCAACGGCTGCGGCCGGCCCACCGCCGGGCTGCTCCCGCTGCCGCCCGAGGAGGACGCCGGTGCGGCGAACGGCGCGGGAGAGGGGCCCGGGGCCCTGGAGACCGCCGGAGAGCGGCTGGCGGTGGACTGGACGCTGTGCGAGGGGCACGGGCTGTGCGCCGGGCTGCTGCCCGAGGCCGTACGGCTCGACCGGGACGGCTTCCCCGTGCTCTCCGACGACGTGCTCCCGGGAGCGCTGCGGGCCCGCGCCCAGCGCGCCGTACGCCGCTGCCCAGCCCTGGCGCTCCGCCTGGAGAAGCCGTGATCTCCGACAGCGGCGCACCGCGGGTGACGCGCGGCACAGCCGGGCCGGCAGGGAACAGGAGGCGCGGGCAGAGGGCGGGGACTCGCGATCACAGCCGGGCCAGCGCCGGTCGGCGGGCGGGCGGGCCGGCGAGTGTGGGCGAGCGAGCACGGCGTACCGGGCAATCCGCACACACGCCAAAGCGGGCCGTCCTCTTCGGACGGCCCGCTCTGATCACTGTGGAGCTAAGGAGAATTGAACTCCTGACCTCCTGCATGCCATGCAGGCGCTCTACCAACTGAGCTATAGCCCCGTGTTCTGTTGTGGTCTTCGCGGGGTTTCCCTCGCGGCGACATCGACTACATTACACGGCTGCCCCGGGCCTTTGCCAAATCGCTTTCCCGGACCCTTTCCGGCACCGCTCCGCCGGTCCCCCTGAGGGCCGACGCGGGCACCCGGTGAGGCGGTCGGCAGCGGTACTGTCGATCGTCAGTGCTCGAAAGAAACCGGGGGCCTGGAACGTGACCGCGCCGAAGCTCGACCAGTCCGCCGGACTCCGCGGCCCGTCCTCTCCTCCGGGCGCGCGCCGCCGCGTCCTGGTGGCCGCCCTGGCCTGCGCGCTCTCCTTCACGGTCTTCTGGATCGTCCAGCGGCTGGCCGGCGTGACCATGCTGGACCTGATGGTCTACCGCGCCGAGGGCTGGACCGCCCGCACAGGCGGCGACCTCTACGACATGCTCGCCACCTCCGCGCGGCTGCCCAACACCTATCCCCCCTTCGCCGCCCTGCTCTTCATGCCGCTGACCGTCCTCGGCGTACCGGAGATGCGCACGCTCGCCACCCTCGGCAACCTCCTGCTCCTGGTCGCCGTGGTGCACCTCACCCTGCGGCTGACCGGCCTGCCCTCGGCCACCCCCGGGTCCCGCGCCCCGCGCGCCCGGCAGGCCACCCTGACGCTCGCGCTCTCCGCGCTGCTGGTGTGGTGCGAGCCCGTGTGGACCACGCTGCGCTATGGGCAGATCAACCTCCTCCTCGCCGTGCTCGTGCTCTGGGACGTCACCCGCCGGGACACCAGCCGCTGGGCAGGCATCGGCATCGGCATCGCGGCCGGGATCAAGCTCACCCCGGCCCTCTTCGCCGTATGGCTCGCGCTGGCCGGGCTGCTGCGCGCCCGTCAGCTGCGCCGCCCCGGCCAGGGACTGCGCGGCACGTGGAACCCCTGGCTGCGTCAGGCCTGCATCGCCGTCCTGGCCTTCCTCGGCACCGTCCTCCTCTCCGCCCTGGCTCTCCCCCGCGACTCGGCCCGCTTCTGGACCGAGATCGTCTTCGCCTCCGACCGGCCGGGCGATGTGGAGATCACCGCGAACCAGTCGCTGCGCGGCGTCCTCGCCCGGCTGCTGCACACCCCCGACACCGGCCTGTGGTGGCCGGCCGCGGCGGCCGCGGCGGCGATCGCGGGGCTGGCATTCGCCACCACCGCCCTGCTGCGCGGAGAGCGCGCCTGGGCGGCCGTGGTCTGCGCCACCACCGCGCTGCTGGTCAGTCCGGTCTCCTGGTCGCACCACTGGGTGTGGGCCGTACCGATGCTGATCCTGCTCGGCACCGAGGCCGTGCGCCGCGGCGGCCGGGCCACCCGGGCGGGCCGCCGGCTCTGGGCCGCGACCGGGGCACTCGGGCTGCTCTTCGCCTCCTTCGCTCTGTGGTGGGTGCCGCACCGGCCCCACACCCACGCGGAACTGCACCAGAACGGCGGCCAGATGCTGCTCTCGGGCGTCTACCCGATCGCGGGCGTCGCGCTTCTGCTGCTGACCGCCGTCCTCCTGCGCCGGACCGGCGCGTCCCGGGTCAGTGACCCCCGTGGTCGTGCCCCCCACCCGGCTGGTGGTGATGGAACACCAGCACCTCCGGAGGCATCACCACGAACGGACGCATCATCCCCATGTCCTCGTGTTCCAGCAGATGGCAGTGGTACATGAAGCGGCCCTTGGCGCCGTGGAAGCGGCCGATCACATTCACCATCTGGCCCGGCGGCACCTGTATGACGTCCTTCCAGCCCTGATCGCCCGGGGCCACCGGGACCTGGCCCCCGTACTCCAGCGGGCTGCGGGTACCTCCCAGCGCGTTGTCGTACGGGCTGTCCGGCACCGCCGGATACCGGTCGCGGCCGAGCACCTGGAAGTCGATCAGGTGGAGGTGCATCGGGTGCGTACCGGCGCCGCCCAGGTTCAGGAAGCTCCACTGCTCCCAGTCGTCGTACCGGACCATGAACCCGAGGGCGTCGTCGAACATGCGGGCGCCGCGCTGGTACGTACGCGTCGTGCCGTCGGGCCGCTTGATCTGGATGATGCCCTCGGACGGGATGGTCACGTGGCCGGGGTCGACCTCGTGCATCTCCCACATTTCCGGGTGGCCGTTGCCGATCGGGCCCGGCGGGGTGAGGGCTATCAGGCGGTGCTCGTGCTTCGGCGCGTTGTCATGGGTGATCCGCTCGAAGGTCGGCGAGATCACCGCGGGCAGTACGAAGGAATCGGTCACCTTCTTCGAACCGACCCGGAACTGCATCACCTGGGGGTACTTCACGCCCGGCGCGGCGTTGACCAGCCGCAGCCGCCGGCCGCGCAGCCGGCCGAAGTCGATCAGCAGGTCCATCCGCTCGGCGGAGGCCACCGACAGCGTCCCGTCCACGGGCAGCGGGCGCGGCAACAGCCCGCCGTCCGAACCGATCTGGTGCACCGCGCCGGTGACCGGGCGGCCCGTCTCCTCGTCGATCAGCTGGAGGATGTACGTCCGGGCGTTGGAGGCGTTGAGCAGCCGGAAGCGGTACCAGCGTGCGTCGACGTCCAGGTGGGGCCAGACCGTGCCGTTCACGAGCGTGTAGGGGCCCGAGAACGGGATGGTGATGTTCTTTCCCTGGTTGTCCTTGCCGACGATCAGGGTCTTGTGGAGCAGCCTGCCGGTCAGCCGGCCCTCCTCGTCCGTGTCGAGGTTGCGGTCCTGGATGACCAGCGGGATCTCGCGCTCGCCGGACGGGAGGTGCAGCGCGTCCTCCTCGTCGTCCCGCAGGAGGTACATCCCGGCCAGGCCGGAGAAGACGTTCCAGCGGGTGATGTCCATGGCGTGGTCGTGGTACCACCAGGTCGTCGCCCGGTGGTCGTTCGGATACTCGGAGAGCTGGGCGTCGCCGGGCGATACGGCGTTCTCCGACCAGCCGTCGTTGCCGCCGCCGGTCACCGCGCCGTGCAGGTGCGTGACGACCCACGGCGGGAGTTCGGCCACGCCGGGCACCGGGGCGGTCCCACCGCGCCCCGGCTCGTCCAGCGGCGCGGGCACCTCCGGCGTCGCCGCCACCTCCACCGCGGTCACCGGGAAGGCGCCCGTGAGGCGGTTCGTCCAGGACACCCGGAGCCGCCGGCCGCGGCGGATGTCGATGGTCGGGCCCGGGTAATGCCCCTCGTACGCCCACACCTTGGTGGGCGGGAGCTGGGATTGCAGCCGCACCCAGCTGGTCTTCTGCTCGATGGTGATGCCGCGCAGGGCTTCCGCGCGGCCCGGCTTGATGACGGGCGGAACGCGCAATGCGTCGGCGAATGGCGTGAGTCCCGCCGCCGTCGCCCGCCCGTCGTCCCGCTCCGCGATGGTCCCCGTCTGCGGTGCGGCCCCCACAACTGTGTCGGTCACTTGCGACCCCCGTCGCTTCCCCCTTGCCGCCGGACGTTTCGCGGCGGCAGTTCTGATTCCTACAACGCCTCACGGTACGGCCGGAGTTCCACCCTCAACGTGAATTTTCCGGCCAATCGCCCTCAGTAGGCACATAGAGGAGCGGACCGGTCCGGTCCATGGCGTGGGAGCTGAAAATACCTCAGGGCGCTTGTTATGCGCCGAAGTTGTGGAGAAACGGTCATGCAGGGGTGACGGGGGCGCTGCGAGCGCGGTGGTGCGCCGGGAAAGCGGGCTCGGGCGACAGGGCCTCAGGAGCCGAACTCTCGCGTGTGCCTCAGGCGGTGGCGAAGGAGTAGAACCGCTTCAGCGTGCAGTGCTCGTCGAGCAGGCGGCCGTAGATGGGCTCGCCGTCCAGCTCACGGTAGGTCTCGATGGGGTCGCCCTTGATGACCAGTGCCCGGGCGCATTCCTCGCACCAGTACTGGAAGTCGGGGTTCGGCGGCTCCATGTCACGCACGATGGGCGTACCGCTGGCGCACCAGTCGCACTTCCGGCTGTGTGCCCCCATCAGTCAGCTCCAGCTGTGGCCGCAGGCCGTACAGACGAACGAGATCCCACCGTTGTCGCCCAGCATCTGCGCCACGTGCGGCGAGCCGCAGGAAGGGCATTGCAGCGCGGAGGTGGCAACGCCGAGCAGGTCACGGACCTCCTCGATGATGCTCGTGGGCATCGCGTTCTCTCCTCCCCTGCCGGCGCCGTCCGATTCTGCCACGGACCGCCGACCAGGTCAGGCCCGCAGCCTCGCCGGTTCGGACGCGCTTCCCGCTGTCGCCGCGCAGTTACGCACAAGCCATTGCGCGGGCGCTCACCACGGCGCGCACGGCGAGGAACGCGCCCTCGAAGCCCGGAAACAGCAGTGATCCCGCCTCCTGGCGAGGCGGAGAATCGCTCTCCGTCTCCGCCAGAGGGCGGGATCATCCGGGTTGTGGAGCTAAGGAGAATTGAACTCCTGACCTCCTGCATGCCATGCAGGCGCTCTACCAACTGAGCTATAGCCCCGGGTCTTGTTCCGCTCCTCCGGGGTTTTCCCCGGCGGCGCCGCGAACAAGAAGAACTTTAGCCTGCGACCTGCCCAGATGTGAAATCCGGGTCCGGCCGGCCGCCGAACGGCCCCCGGAGAGCCGCCGCCGACCGGTCCGCCGGGCGTCAGTCGTCGTCGCCCAGCACCGGCTCGGGAAGGGTGCCGGCGTTGTGCTCCAGCAGGCGCCAGCCGCGCGCCCCCTCGCCCAGGACGGACCAGCAGCAGTTCGACAGGCCGCCCAGGCCCTCCCAGTGGTGCGGCTCCAGGCCCAGCAGCCGGCCGATCGTCGTACGGATCGTGCCGCCGTGGCTCACCACGACCAGAGTGCCGTCGTCGGGCAGCTTGTCCGCCGCCAGCCGCACGAGCGGCGCCGCGCGGTCCGCGACCTCGGTCTCCAGCTCGCCGCCACCACGGCGCACCGGCTCGCCGCGCTTCCAGGCGGCGTACTGCTCGCCGTACGCGGCCATGATCTCTTCGTGCGTCAGGCCCTGCCAGGCACCCGCGTACGTCTCGCGCAGCGCCTCGTCGTGCGTCACGTCCAGCCGCGTGACCTCCGACAGCTCGGCGGCGGTCCGCCGCGCCCGCTTGAGGTCGGAAGCGATGATCGCGTCCGGCTTCAGCGCGGCGAGCAGCCGAGCGGCGCGGCGCGCCTGCTCGACGCCCGCCTCGGTGAGCTCGATGTCCGTGGTGCCCTGGAAGCGCCGCTCCAGGTTCCATGCCGTCTGGCCGTGCCGCCACAGGACGATCTTGCGGCCACGGCCCCCCTTCGTGCCGTTCAGCGCAGCTCTCCGTCCTGCTCGGCGGCGGTCTCCTCGGCGTGCTCCGCGGCCTTGCCACGGGTCGCCTTGGCGTCCTCCGGAAGCTCCAGCTCGGGGCAGTCCTTCCACAGGCGCTCCAGGGCGTAGAACACACGCTCCTCGCTGTGCTGGACATGGACGACGATGTCGACGTAGTCCAGGAGCACCCAGCGGGCCTCGCGGTCGCCCTCGCGGCGCACCGGCTTGGCGCCCAGGTCCTTGTTCAGCCGCTCCTCGATCTCGTCGACGATCGACTTGACCTGGCGGTCGTTGGGCGCCGAGGCCAGCAGGAAGGCGTCGGTGATCGAGAGGACGTCGCTGACGTCGTACGCGATGATGTCGTGCGCGAGCTTGTCGGCGGCCGCCTGCGCGGCGGCGTTGATGAGCTCGATGGAGCGGTCCGTGGCGGTCACAAGCCAAACTTCCGGGTCGGTGGCGGTGCTGCCCCGGCCCCGTCCGCGGGAAGGCCCGCCGACCGCAGCCGAGTCAGCGGTCAAGTACCCCTCAAGGGTCTCACGGACCGCTGACACCCCGGCGAGCTTGTGGACAAGCGGCAATCGCCGCTGGTCAGGCCGTGAAGGGGAGAAACGCGGCGGAGCGGGGGCCGCTGTCGTGGCCGGCCCCCGCCCCGCGTCGCTCACCCCTTGTAGTCGCTCCCCAGCAGCACCGTGATGTCGGCGTTCGAGGCGACCTTGCCCTTCTTCACCGCGTTCGCCGACAGGCCCAGCGTCTTCGCGACCTCCTCGGCGCGCGGCTTGTACGCCTCGTCCGCGTACGTCACCCGGGACGCCGACAGGGAGCCCGCGGCGGTGCCGCCGTCCACGAAGGAGTACCCGCCGTTGACCAGCGCGGCCTGTGCCTGTCCGACCGCCTTCTGACTGCCCGAGGCGTTCCGGACGCCGACCCTGGCGGTCGCGCTCGGGTCGGTCTTCTTCACCTTGCCGCCCAGGACGTCCTTGACCACGTCGGAGGCGGTCCCCGCGCTGAGCGTGCCGTCCTGCTGCACGGGCAGCACGGTCGTCCGGTACGCACCGGTCTTGGCGAGCTCGGCGCGCTGCGCGAGGGAGCTGCCGAGCTGGCCCACGGTGAGCGGCGGATCCAGGACCTGCATGAGGGCCTTCACGGTGGCGGTCGCACCGTCCGCGTCGCTGGACATCCGCTTCAGGGTGGCCTGCATCACCTGCCCGAAGCGCGCCAGCTGCTTGGTCTGCAGCTCGCCCGGGCCCCGGTAGGTGGCGTACGCGACGGCCGCCTGGCCGTTCATGACGCGCCCCTTCCCCGCCTTGACCAGCGGGTCGTCGCCCTTCTTGGCGCCGGGCACGGTGGCGTCGGCGTCCACGGTGATGCCGCCGACCGTCTCGACGAGGTTCTCCAGGTACGGCGTGTCCAGCCGCCAGCTCGCCTTGATGTCGGCGCCCAGCAGCGTGTTCAGGGAGTCGCGCGTCGGGTCGGTGCCGGCGTCCTGCACGGACTTGCCGAGGGTGGTGGCCTGGCCGTCGTCCCCGGTGATCGCGAGGCTGTTGGGGAGCAGGACGGTCGTGCCCTTGTGCGTGGTCTCGTTCTCGACTAGCAGCGCCGTGGAGCTCTCGTCGCTGCCGGTCTGCCGGAGGTGGACCAGCAGCACGTCACGCTTCTGGCCCGCGGCGGCGGCCGCGTCCCCGGTGGCGGCGCCGCCTAGGCCCGGGAGCTTGCCGGCCCACCACAGGTAGCCGACGCCGCCCGCGGCCAGCAGGACGAGGACGACGGTCAGCGCGATGATGCGGCTGCGGCCGCGGCGCTTGGCCTCCTCGCGCCGCTCGGTGCGGCTCTCGGTGAACTTCAGCCAGTCGATGACGTCTTCGGAGTCCTCGTCCTGCTCCTCGATGAACGAGAACTGCTCGGTGCGGTACTCCTCGCCGGACGGGCGGTCCGTGCCGTCGGTGAAGCTGCCGGCGCCGCCCGGCCGGGCCTGCGCCGCCCCCGAAGGGGCCGTCTCGTGCGCGGGCCGGCCACCGGACGGGGCCTGCGCCTCGTACGGAGACTGCGCCTCGTACGGGGCCTGCGGCTCGTACGAGGGCTGCGCTTCGTGGGGCTGCGGCTGGACGTACTCCTGCTGCCCGTACTGCGGCTGCTGCGGGACCCAGCTCTGCTGCTGGGTCTGCTGGGCCTGCTGTACGGGCTGCTGGTAGCCGCCGTACGGGTCGTAGCCCTGGCCGTGCCCCTGGTCGTAACCGCCCTGTTCGTAGCCGCTCTGGCCGTAGCCCTGGCCCCGGCCGCCGTACGGCTGCTCGTAACCCTGGCCCTGCTGGTGCCCGTACGGCGTGCCGTAGGGGTCGTACTGGTTCGGCGTCTCCTGGTACACCGGCTGCCCATAGGCGTCGTAGGCGTACCCGGGCCCGTTCTGCTGGTCCTGGCCCCCTTCGTAGGGGTCCTGGGCGTACGGGTCCCGTGGCGCGTACGGATCCTGTCGGTCGTTCACCGGTGCCCTCTTTCCGTCGGCCCCGTCGGCGGTCGTCGTCAGCGGTCGTCGTCGCGGTCGTCCCGGTAGAGACGGCGCTTGTCGATGTAGCGCACCACGCCGTCCGGCACCAGGTACCAGACCGGCTCACCCTGGGCGACGCGCGCCCGGCAGTCGGTCGAGGAGATGGCCAGGGCCGGCACCTCGACCAGGGAGACCCCGCCCTCGGGCAGGCCGGGGTCGGCCAGTACGTGGCCGGGCCTGGTCACCCCGATGAAGTGCGCGAGCGAGAACAGCTCCTCCGCGTCCCGCCAGGTCAGGATCTGGCCGAGCGCGTCGGCGCCGGTGATGAAGAAGAGATCCGCGTCCGTGTGCTCGGTGCGCAGATCCCGGAGGGTGTCGATCGTGTACGTCTTGCCGCCGCGGTCGATGTCGATGCGGCTGACGGAGAACTGGGGGTTGGACGCGGTCGCGATGACCGTCATCAAATACCGGTCCTCGGCCGGGGACACCGCCTTGTGGCTCTTCTGCCACGGCTGTCCCGTCGGTACGAAGATGACCTCATCGAGGTGGAACTGGCTGGCCACCTCGCTGGCGGCGACCAGGTGACCATGGTGGATCGGGTCGAAAGTCCCGCCCATCACTCCGAGCCGCCGCTTCACGGGCCCTGTCTGCTCTCCCATGCGTGCAGACCCTACTGGGCGCCGCTCGCCGAGGGATACGGGTCCCTGCCTCAGCGGTCCCGGTTGAAGCGCGTGGTGATCCACAGCAGGAGCAGCAGCGCGACGAGGGCGCCGCCACCGGTGATCAGGGGGTTGAGGCTGTTGTGGTTGCCGCCGTGCTCGCCGCCCTCGGCGAGGGCGACCAGGACGGAGTGTGCGGTGGTGTGCAGGCTCATCGTCGGCAGAACCAATCCGGGCTGATGCGGGCAGGGACTTCGGTCACATCGTAAGCGCGGGCCGGTCCGGGCCTCACGCCGACTCCGCCGGAACGGCCCACGAGGGGACCTTTCCGGTGGTTTCCGCCCTCGTCGGAGCGCCGTACCGCCTCACCATCCGCCCTCGTCGGAGGGCTTTGCCCGGCACCTCGGGCGGCTCGCCCGGCGCCTCGGGCACGCCTCACTCCTGGTCGCCGCCGTAGCCGCGCAGCAGGAACCAGGCCAGGAAGATCGCGCCGAGCACGCCGAAGATGATCACGGAACGCAGGATCCAGCCCGGTCCGTCGGCGTTGGAGGTCTGTGCGGCGAGCAGCACGCTCGGGTCCACCATGAGGGGTCGCGCTCCTTTGTGGGGGTCTGTGCGGGCTCGTGCGCGGCACGGACCCGGGCCGGTCGTCCGGCCGTCCTCCGCCGCGGTGCGCACGCGTGGCGGCCCCCGGGCATCCGCACGCATGGGCCGTCCCTTGCGGGCATCTGCGGCGATTCGTTCCTCCGCCAGCGTACGCCGGGCATCCAAAGCGCTGTCAGTGGCGTCCTCTACTCTGAAATCACGCAGTCGAATTCAGGGGGAGGCCCCAATGACGGATGGCCCGAACGGCAGCGAACGCGTACCGAGCAGGGACCGCAGGAGGTTCCCGGGGATCTCTTCCCGGGCGTACGAGCACCCCGCGGACCGGTCCGCTCTGGTGGCCCTGCGCAAGCTGAGCGGGTTCGACACCGTCTTCAAGGCACTCAGCGGTCTGCTGCCCGAGCGCAGCCTGCGGCTGATGTATCTCTCGGATTCGGTGCGGGTCAGCGACCAGCAGTTCGCGCACCTCAACGACATGCTGCGGGACGCCTGTTACATCCTGGACCTGGAGAAGGTCCCGCCGATGTACGTCAATCAGGACCCGCAGCCCAACGCCATGTGCATCGGCCTGGACGAGCCGGTGATCGTGCTGACCACGGGGCTCGTCGAGCTGCTCGACGAGGAGGAGATGCGCGCGGTCGTCGGCCACGAGGTCGGGCACGCGCTGTCCGGGCACGCGGTGTACCGGACGATACTGCTGTTCCTGACGAACCTGGCTCTGAAGGTCGCGTGGATCCCGCTGGGCAATGTGGCGATCATGGCGATAGTGACCGGGCTGCGCGAGTGGTTCCGCAAGTCCGAGCTCTCGGCGGACCGGGCGGGCCTGCTGGTCGGCCAGGACCTCCAGGCCTCGATGCGCGGCCTGATGAAGCTCGCGGGCGGCAACCACCTCCACGAGATGAACGTCGACTCCTTCCTCGCCCAGGCGGAGGAGTACGAGCGCGGCGGCGACCTGCGCGACTCCGTGCTGAAGATCCTGAACGTGCTGCCGCGCAGCCACCCGTTCACGACCGTGCGCGCCGCCGAGCTCAAGAAGTGGGCCGCGTCGCGGGACCACCAGCGCATCATGGACGGGCACTACCCGCGCCGCGACGAGGACAAGGACACCTCGGTGTCCGACTCCTTCAAGGAGTCCGCGACGCACTACGCCGACTCGGTGCGCAACAGCAAGGACCCGCTGATGGGCCTGGTGCGGGACATCGCGGGCGGCGCGGGCGACCTGGGCGGAAAGCTGCGGGACACGGTGTTCGGCAGCGGCCGGAGCGGGGGCTCGGGCCGGCAGGGGACCGACGGCCCTGACGCCCCGTCCGACGGCAAGTAGGGCCGGGAGCCGGACGGCGGAAGGCCCGGAGCCGGGCGCCTCCGAGCGGCTCACCGGAAGCCTCCGAGCGGCTCGGAGGCGCCCCGGAGCCACCCGACCACCGCCCCGGCCCGGCCCCCTGTCCGGTCCGGTCCGGCTAGTTCAGCGGGCTGGGTTCGGCGGACGGGGCCATGACGCCGCAGAGCGAGGCGTTGGTGCTGCCGTGGGCGTAGGGATCGGTGCCCTGGGGGCGGCCGTTCCCGGCCCGTTCGCCCGCGAGCAGCGGCCGCAGCGCGCTCTCCGGGCCGGAGTTGCAGGACATCGGCCCCGCCTGGAGGTAGCTCGACTGGACCTCCAGGCGGCGGTCGCGCAGGTCGTCGCGGTCGAAGCGGAAGTGCAGCTCGCGGCGGACGGTGAAGAGTGACGCGCCGTCGGCCCGCCGCTGCGCGAGGGCGTGTGCCGCGCCGTCACCGGGCTTCGCGCTCCCCGCGCGCCGTACGTCGGCGGTGCTCCCCGCGGGCCGCGCGTCGGCGGCCGGTGCCGCCCTTCCCGAACCGGACGGCGCCGTCGCCGTGCCCGAGGCGGCCGGTGCGGTGCTCCCCGGCCCTCCGGTGCCGGCCCGGTCGCCGGGTGGCCGTACCGCGTAGACGAAGGTGTAGTCGGCGGTGACCTCCAGGGCGTTGCCGCCCGCCGCCGGTTCGGCCGCGAGGGTGCCCTCGACCCGTACGCGCGGATCGGCGAGCCGGACGCGCGAGGGGTCGAAGCGCACCAGCCAGCCGGTCGCGGCGTGCCGCCCGTCGTCGGACGGCCGCTCCAGACTCCGGTCGAACTGATCGAGCTGCGAGGTGTCCAGCAGCAGCCGCACGCCCCGCGCGGGCCCGCCGGCCAGCGTGTCCGGGTCCAGCGAGGACCGTACGACGTACTCCTTCGCGGTGGTCAGCGCGGTCATGACCTGGTTCTCGGAGAACTCGCCGGTGCGCCGCACCACGGGAAGGTTGACGCCCTCGGCGCCGGTCCGGAAGCCGGCCGCCGGACTGCGGCCGTACAGGTCACCGGGGCGCCCGCCGGGCACCGTGCCCACGGGCGCGAGCGGAATGACGGTGCTGCGCAGCGGCGGTGCGGGGCTGGGGTTCGGCGCGCGGTACGGATGGCGGACGCCCATGTAGATGGCGGTACCGAAGGCCAGCGCTATCAGCAGGACGAGGATCAGCGCCTGCCGGGAGCCGCCGAAACGCGACCAGGCATGGCGGCTGCGCACCGCGTGTGCGTGGTCCACCATCCGCTCCTGGGCGGAGAACTCCTGCAAGCGCGCAGCGCGTACGAACGATTCGTCGAACACGACGGATCGGTACTCGTCCTCCCCTCCGCCCGGGGCTCCCTCTGGGGTCCCTTCGGGAGGGTCACCTGGCCCGGTCATACAACAAGAGTAGGTCGGCGGCGGCCGAGGTAAACGCCCAGGTGCGCGCCAACTTCCCCGTGCAGGTCAGGCAGGGCGCGCGGACGGCGCGAAAGGGAGCGGCCGGTCAGGGCACGCGCGGCACGGCGGACGCCGACGGCGGGCCGGAGTCGGCGGAGGCCGAGGGCAGTACGACGGGCGGGGCCGGGCCGCCGCGTTCGGCGCTGGAGGCGGGCGCCTGTCCGATGTGCGCGGTGGGCGGTCTGCCGTCGACGCCGGTGGTCGCGGGCGGCGGGGCCGGGGTCTGGGTGCGGCCGGACGCGCCGCGGTACACGGCCGTGAAGGCGAGGACGACCATGCCGATGCCCATCAGGACGGCGAGCGCCCAGGCGATGGGGCGGTGCCAGCGGGCCGTACCGCGGTACGGCCGAAGAGCGCCGCCGTACGGGCCGTAGGGGCTGTAGGGGAGGAATTCCCCGCTCCGCCGCCCGTCCGGCGCCCCTGCGGGCCCTCCAGGGCTTTCTCGGCCCTCCTGGCCGCCGGGCGGGTCACCGGCCGGAAGCGGGCGCCCCCGGCCGGCCTCGGTCTCGGCGCGGGCCTGCGCGGCGGCGACCATCCGCTCGACCGCGGTCGGCTCGTGAATGAGGGCGGACCGGACGAACTCCTCGTCGAAGACCACGGCGGCGAACTCGTCACCCTCGTCCCCGCGGGACGAGCGCGCGTCCGCCTCTCCGTGGTTCCCGTGATGGTGCTCGTCGGGCTCGCCGCCGTCCGGGAACGGCCCGGCCCCCACGTCGTCCGGCACCCGTCCAGATTAGCCGCGGACGGTCAATTTGGGCAGGGAGAAAGGGAATTCGCCTCGATCGGGGAGATCGGGGCGGAAACCGGCCGGGAAACGGGCCGGAACGCGGAACTTCGCCCGCGGCTCGCCGACCGCGGGCGTTCCCGAAGGGGCGTCAGCCGCGTACGTGGCCGTCGCCGGTGACGATGTACTTGGTCGAGGTCAGCTCCGGCAGGCCCATCGGGCCGCGGGCGTGCAGCTTCTGCGTGGAGATGCCGATCTCCGCGCCGAACCCGAACTGGCTGCCGTCGGTGAAGCGGGTCGAGGCGTTGACCGCGACCGTCGTGGAGTCCACCAGCTGGGTGAAGCGGCGGGCCGCTGCCTGCGAGGTGGTGACGATCGCCTCCGTGTGGCCGGAGGACCAGCGCCGGATGTGCGCGACGGCGGCGTCCAGGTCGGGCACCACGGCGGCGGCGATGTCGTACGAGAGGTACTCCGTGGCCCAGTCCTCGTCGGTGGCCGGCGCGACCATCCCGGGCCCGGCCTTCTGCCAGGTCTCGTCGCCGTGCACCATCACGCCCGCCTCCGTGAGCGCGGCCAGCGCGCGCGGCAGGAAGGTGTCCGCGATGCCGGCGTGCACGAGGACGGTCTCGGCGGCGTTGCAGACGCTCGGGCGCTGCGCCTTGCTGTTGATGAGGATCTTGAGCGCCGTCTCGATGTCGGCGTCCTTGTCGACGTACACGTGGCAGTTGCCGGTGCCGGTCTCGATGACCGGGACGGTGGACTCCTCCACGACCGTACGGATGAGCGAGGCGCCGCCGCGCGGGATCAGCACGTCCACCAGGCCGCGGGCGCGCATCAGCTCCTTCACCGACTCCCGGCTCTGGCCAGGCACGAGCTGGACGGCGTCGGCAGGCAGCCCGGCCGACTCCACGGCGTCGCGCAGGACGGCCACGAGGGCGGTGTTCGAGGAGTACGCGGAGGACGAGCCGCGCAGCAGGACGGCGTTGCCGGACTTCAGGCAGAGCGCGGCGGCGTCCACCGTGACGTTCGGGCGGGCCTCGTAGATGATGCCGACGACGCCGAGCGGGACGCGGACCTGGCGCAGGTCCAGGCCGTTCGGGAGGGTCGAGCCGCGGACGACCTCGCCGACCGGGTCGGGCAGCGCCACGACGTGACGCACGTCGGCGGCGATGGCGGCGATCCGCTCCGGGGTGAGCGTGAGCCGGTCCACGATGGCGTCGCTGGTGCCGGCGGCCCGCGCCTTGGCGATGTCCTCCTCGTTGGCGGCGACGATCTCCTCGGTCCTGGCCACCAGCGCGTCGGCGACGGCCAGCAGCGCGCCGTCCCGTGCCGTGCGCGGCAGCGGGGCGAGCACGGCGGCCGCCTCCCTGGCGCGGCGGGCGGTGTCGAGAACGGGCGAGGACTGGGCGGCGTCGGATGCGCTGGTCATGGCCCGCAGCCTAACCGGGGCGCGGGCCCCGGCCATGCCGTATTTCACACTGCGGGACGCCCCGGTCAGCACTCCGGGACGCCCTCGCGAGCGGCCCACAGAGGCGCGGCACACGCACCGCCACAGGCACAGCGCACGCACCGCCAGAAGAGGAGCGCGTACGCCGCACGTAGACGCTGCGCACCCGCCCGCCTACGTGCGCGCCCGTGGGTGACCGTTCTCACCCACGGGCGATGCGCTCTGCTTCAGTACGGGTGAACCCCCACTGCTTCAGTACGAGTGCTCTCCCGCCGCCTCCGTGCGGGTGCACTCCCGCCGCTTCAGTACGGGTGCACCCCGTGCCTCAGTACGGATGCACTCCCACCGGCGACGCCGGTGGCGGGCCGTAACCCTCGGCGATGCGTTGGTGATAGGTCTCGCGGTCGATGACCTCCAGCCCGACGATCTCCCAGGGCGGCAGCTTCGCCGAGGAGCGGTGCTCGCCCCACAGCCGCAGGGCCACCGCCGCCGCGTCGTGCAGGTCCCGGGCCTCCTCCCAGTAGCGGATCTCCGCGTGGTCGTTGGCGTACCTGCTGGTCAGCAGAAAGGGATGGTCGTGGGCCAGCTGCTCCAGAGCCCGCCGGACCTCCTTCAGCGGCGCCTCCGCACCGGAGACGCTGAGGGTGACGTGCCAGAGCCGGGAGGCCTCCCGCTCCCGTGGGAGCGGTGCCTCCTTGAGCCTTCCGCCGGGCTGCGCACGTTCGTCACGCTCCGGCCCGATGGTCTCCTCACCGGTCCGGGTGCTGGTCCCCACGCTGGTCAGCGTCCGCTCCGCCGTCCCTCGGGGCAGCGCCCCTGGGCGCCCTCGTCTCACCGGCGGCCTCCTGTTTGCGTGTCGCTCCGCTCGCGCGTGCGGAGCCGATCGGTGCTGTCTCACATCGGCGTAGCGCGCTGGTACTGCGCCGGAAGCGCCGCTCCCCTTCGGCGTCCCCGCAACAAAGTTGACCAGCCCGCGGCCCGTCGCGGGGGCGTTTTCGAGAAGGTCTCCGTTGAAAGGCTGGTCTTTCGGCCGCTCGGGAGGCTCCTTTCCCGTGCTGTTTCCCTCTCGTGACGGCCGTCAGTGGTGCAGTACGACCAAGTCGTCACGGTGCACGACCTCGCGCTCGTACGCGGGGCCCAGCTCGCGTGCGAGGTCGTGGGTGGACCTGCCGATCAGACGGGGGATCTCGCGTGCGTCGAAATTGACGAGCCCGCGTGCGACGGGCTCTCCCGCCGTGTTCCGCAGCTCGACCGGCTCGCCCGCGCTGAAGCTCCCCTCGACCGCCGCGATGCCGGCCGGCAGCAGCGAGGAGTGCCGCTCGACGATCGCCGCCACGGCCCCGTCGTCCAAGGTCAGCGCGCCGCGCGGGGTCGAGGCGTGGGCCAGCCAGAGCAGCCGGTCGGCGGAGCGCCGCCCGGTCCGCAGGAAGTGGGTGCCGGTCGAGCCGCCGGCCAGCGCCTCGGAGGCGTGCACGGCGGAGGTGAGGACGACCGGGATGCCGGCCGCGGCGGCGATCCGGGCCGCCTCGACCTTGGTGACCATGCCGCCGGTGCCGACGCCCGCCTTGCCGGCGCTGCCGATGGAGATGCCCGCCAGGTCCTCGGGCCCGCTGACCTGCGCTATCCGGGACGTACCGGGGGTCGAGGGATCACCGTCGTACAGGCCGTCGACGTCCGAGAGCAGGACCAGCAGGTCGGCCCGGACCAGGTGGGCGACGAGGGCCGCCAACCGGTCGTTGTCGCCGAACCGGATCTCGTCGGTGGCGACCGTGTCGTTCTCGTTGACGATCGGGACGGCGCCCATGGCCAGCAGCTGGTCGAGGGTGCGGTAGGCGTTCCGGTAGTGGGCGCGGCGGCTGGTGTCGTCGGAGGTCAGCAGGACCTGCCCGACGCGGCGGCCGTAGCGCGCGAAGGAGGCCGTGTACCGGGCGACCAGCAGGCCCTGGCCGACGCTGGCGGCGGCCTGCTGCCGGGCCAGGTCGCGGGGCCGCTTCTCCAGGCCCAGCGGGGCGAGGCCGGCCGCGATCGCACCGGAGGAGACCAGCACTATCTCCTTGTCCTGGTGCTTGGCCAGCACGTCGACGAGCGCGTCCACCCGGTCCGCGTCCAGTCCGCCGGCCGCGGTGGTCAGCGACGACGAGCCGACCTTCACCACGATCCGCCGGGCCTCCGTCACGTCCTGCCGTGCGCCTGCCGCCTGCCGTGCGCCTGTCACCATTACCCCTGTCTCGCTGTCCGTCCGTGCCCGCATCCGGGTGCGGTCCCTTACGGCATATGGATGCCGTGCGGTGTACGGACATGAACGCCCGTACGGGCGAAATCTACGGCAGACGGCCCATCGCCCGCCTGCCCATATCGCCTGCCGGACGGCGCGTGAGCAACGCCGCAGAAGCCTGCGATCATGCGTACGGGCAACCTACGCAAGACGGAAAAGGACCCTCCTTGGTTCCGAGCGAATCGTCCTGATTCGCGGTGATGCGAGCCACAGCAGATTGTCACCGGGGCACGCAAAGTCATACGGTCGGTTGTCGACCTGTCCCGTGCGCCGCCCCCACGGCGCCCCATGTCCGGGACTCGGCCGCCCCACCGGCCCCCCACCTGACCGACTTGCCGCCAGGAGCCCCGCCCGTGCCTTCCGCCGGATTCGCCAACCGACGAGCCTCCAAGCTCGTGGCCCTGATCGCGATGCTCATCGCGTTCGTGGCCCAGCTCGTCGGTGCCCTGCTGCCCGTCGTACCGCTGTTCATCGCCGCGTCCGTGGTGAACCTCGGCCTCGACCTCTACCTGCAGCACAAGCAGCCCGGGCTGCTCTCCCTGCTGGGAAAGATCCGGCTGGACATCACGGTCCGCCAGCTCATCCGGGACATGCTGATCCTGGTCGGGCTGCTGCACATCGAGGGCATCAACCCGCTCAAGGAGCAGGCTCCCCTCACCATCGGCCTGCTCGTCTTCTACGTGGCGCACTTCGCGTGCCAGGCGGCCGCCGTCATGGTCCGCCGCACCCGTACGCTGCCGTTCCTCACCCGTAACGTCGACGCCTCCGCGCTGCGCCTGACCAACGCCCCGCCGCGCCTCCTGGCCCGCCAGACCGGCCGCCGCCTGCTGCGCTTCTCCGTGCCCACCACGCTCGGCATGATGGCCACCGCGATCACCCGGGACGCCCTGTGGGGCGGCATCGGCGTGATCGTCTCCCTGGTCCTCGCCATCGGCGGCACGATCTACCTCGCCACCTGGCTGCTCCCGAAGAAGCGCGCCGTGAACGAGCAGCGCGCCCTGGAGTGGCTGGACGACTGGCTCGCCGAGTACCAGCCGACCGTCGGCATGTACTTCTCCGGCGGCACCACCTCCGCGTACCAGGCCAACATGTGGCTGAGCACCCTCGCCGCGCTGGACGGCAAGCCGATCATCGTGCTCCGTGAGCGCTTCATGGTGCAGAAGATCGACGCGACCGACATCCCGATCGTCTGCATCCCCAAGGTCGCCAACCTGATGCGCCTGGAGCACTCGGCCCTGAAGGTGCTGCTGCACCCGGCGAACTCCGGCAAGACCTCGCAGATCCTGCGCATCCCCTCCATCAAGCACGCCTTCATCAACCACGGCGAGAGCGACAAGCTCTCCTCCTGCAACCCCTACGCCAAGGCGTACGACGAGGTGTGGGTGGCCGGTCCCGCCGCGCGCGACCGCTACCAGCTCGCCGACATCGGCGTGGAGGACAAGGACGTCGTCGAGGTCGGCCGCCCGCAGCTGGCGCCGATCAAGGCGTACGAGGGCGCGCCCAAGGGCGAGTACACCACCGTGCTGTACGCCCCCACCTGGGAGGGCTGGGACGGCAATCCCGGCAACACCTCGGTGATCCTGGCCGGCGAGAACATCGTCCGTGAGCTGCTCGCCGACGACAAGGTCCGGCTGGTCTACAAGCCGCACCCGATGACCGGCTCGGTCGACCCGCGCGCCGGCGCCGCCAACGCCCGCATCCAGGCGATGATCGCCGAGGCCAACACCCAGCGCTCGGGCGCCCGGCCCGGCCCGGAGGCCGCCGCCGAGCTGGAGGCCCGCGCCGCCGACCTGTCCGCGCTGACCACCTCCGGCTTCCGCCGTAGTGCGGATGAGCTGGAGCGCATGCTCGTCCAGAGCGCCCCCGAGGAGGGCCGCGCCGCCGCCGTCGCGGCCGCGACCACCGCCTGGGAGGAGGCCTACTGGGCGTCCTTCCCGGAGTGGGAGCACCTGATCATCACCACCTCCCGCCCGGCGATCTTCGCCTGCTTCAACCAGGCCGACGTCCTGATCAGCGACGTCTCCAGCGTGGTCTCCGACTACCTGAGCAGCGAGAAGCCGTACGCGGTCGCCAACACCGCGGGCATGACCGAGGACGAGTTCCGGACGAACTTCCCGACGGTCCGTGCCGCGACGATCCTCACGCCCGAGGCGGACGGCGTCGCCGGCCTGCTGGAGACCGTGCGCAACCCGGAGCGCGACACGCTCGTGCAGGCCCGTACGGAGCTGAAGGAGCACCTGCTCGGCCCGTCGGACCCGCCGTCCCTGGCCCGCTTCAACGGTGCCGCGCTCGACCTGTACGCCGCCGCCGAGGAGCGCCGGATCCGGATGGAGGCCCGGCTCGCCGGCGTCCCCGGCCAGCGCGACGAGGGCACGGAGGCCAACGAGGCGCAGGAGGCCGCCGAGGAGATGGAGCTGGACCCGTCGGAGTCCACCGACCCGGCCCGCCCCGCCACGGAGCCCGCCGAGGCGGCCGAGGCCGCGGACGCGGCGGAGCAGGGCGACCAGCCCACGGACGGCTCGGAGGCCCGGGCCACGGTCTGACGCCGCCGGGAGCATGACACCGGAAAGGCCCCGCGAGGTGATCCTCGCGGGGCCTTTGCGTCAGCCGCAGATCTTCTTCGCGGGCAGCTCCCCCGGCAGGCCGCTGCGTTCCGCCGGTGTGAAGTTCCGCCGGCCCATGGTCCGGCAGAGTTCCTCGCGCCACGCGCCGGGGTCGAGCCGGATCAGGTCGACGCCGTCGGCCGAGCGGTCCGCACGCAGCAGGGCCTTCCCGCCGTCCGCGACGTCGTGAAAGGTCTGCGGCGTCCCGAAGTCGTAGGAGTCCTCGTACCTCCCGCCGCCCGGCTCGTAGATGCGCGCGGAGTCCCCCTCGGCGAGGAAGAACCGCGGGGAGTCACCGAGGAAGTCGATCGTGAAGCCGCTGCCCGCCGGCTCCCCCACCGGACCGACCGGCCCCATCAACCGTTTCGAGGTGCCACCGCCGGGACGCACGGCCCACAGCTCGACCAGCGAGCCGCGGGTAAGCGCGGCCGCGTGGCCGCCGCCCGCGTCCAGGAAGGCCGTCGCGGTGTCCTTGCCCAGCCGGTAGCTCAGCTTCTCGTCCTCCCGGCCGGTCCGCAGGTCGATGACGTGGAACGTGGGCTCGTAGTCGACCTTGACCTGGATGTGGTGCGCCTTCCGGTGGTACGGGTTCGCGCGGAAGGGACTCAGGGGCGGGGACTCCTTGGGGTCGAACGCCGCCACCTTCTTCGTGGTGAGGCCCAGGGTGCGCAGGTCGAGCCGGGACAGCCGGCGCCCCGTCCTGGCGTCCCAGCGTTCCACCACCGCATCGACCTGGGTCACCAGCTCGTCGTCGCCGAGGAAGAAGTAGTTCGGCCCCTCGCGTTCGTCCCAGTTGTTCGCGCGCGGCATGGTGAGGGTGATCGGCGCGACCGGGCGCAGCGAGGGCAGCGCGTGGACAAGGACGGTGTTGTACGTGGCGAGGTCGGCGACCAGCGTTTCCGCGCGGTTGGTCTTCACTGCCGCACCGAAGTAGGCGTCGTCGTCCGGTGCGAGCGGCTCGTCGATGCCCTGCTCGGTGTAGCGGGGGCTGCGCGCCGCGGTCCGCGGTGGCGCGTCCGTGGTGAGCAGCGCGAGCCGGCGCCGGTCGCCGGTGCCCGAGCGCACCAGCATCCGGTCGCCGTCCTCGAGCAGCTCCGGCCTGTTGAGATGTTCCTGCCGGCCGACGCTCAGCCGCCGGCCGGAGACGCCGGCCCCGGTGACGACGGCGACGGGCGCCTCGGGCGTACCGAGCAGGTCCCGGACGATCAGCTCGCCGCCGCCCTGCCCCGTTCCGGTGTCCGCGAGTTTCTTCCCGGTCCTGAGGTCGGCCAGCCGCCATGTCGAGCCGAGGACGACGGCGATGCGTCCGCCCGTACGGTCGAGCGCGGCGTCGCCGCAGAACCCGGAGTCGTCGGTGTAGCCGCCGGTCCGCCGACCGTCCGCGATCCGTACGGCCCGGTACCGCGCGTCGCCCGCCCCCTTGCCCCGGAAGCACAGCACGGCCGTCGTACCGTCGCCCGAGACCGAGGTCCGTGCCACGTTCCTGCCCAGCTCACGGCTCTTGCCCGTACGGGTGTCGACGGCCACCAGCCGGGCCTGTTCGTCGTCGAGCAGCCCGAAGGAGTCCTTGGTCGGGGACTGGACCAGCACCGTGTGCGCGTCGGGCCCGAACCACACCTTGCTCGGCGCACCCGGCAGCTTCCCGGGCAGCCGCCGACGCTCGCCCGCGTCCAGGTCCCAGAGCGTCACCCGGCCCTCGGCGACGGTGACGGCGTGCCGCCCGTCCTGGGAGAGGTCGGCGATCTCCTTGGGGTTGGACAGCGAGCCCTTCGTGTCGCCCCCGTCCTCGTCACCGGCGACCGTGTGCGCCGGGCCGATCGGGTCCTGGCTGTTCCGGCGCACCTCGTGCCAGACCAGCGAGCCGCCGGTGACCGAGTAGGCGATGCGCCGGCCGTCCGGGCTGACCATCGGGAAGACGATGTTCTGCTTGACCGGCAGCTGGCGGCGCCGGGTGGGCTCGCCCTCGCCGCGCAGGAAGAGCGTCGCCCGCCCCAGCTCGGTGGTCACCAGCACCACCCGGCCGTCCCCGCTCACCGCCGTCGCGTCGATCGTCCCCTGGGTGCCCGACAGTTCCCACTCCGCGCCCCGCAGCGCGTCGTAACGGCGCAGCAGTTGATTACGGGCCTCACGGGTCGGAGCGGCGTCGTACGCGGCCATCGCCACCATGGCGGCGAGGCCCGGGTCCTGTTCCACCAGGTCGGCGGAGAGGTCGGCCAGCTCACGGGAGCGGGACTGCCGGTCCGACTCCGCCTTGGCCTGCGACTGCACGGCAAGGAACGTGCCCAGCGTCACGATCAGCAGCAGCACCAGCCCGCCCGCCGTCCACCCGGCCCGTCTTCGTACCCGGCGGGCCCGCCGGTGCCGCAGCCCGCACTCCAGGTAGTCCACCTCGGCCGGGGTGAGGTCGGCACGCCGGGCAGCCAGCCACGGCTGCGCGGCCCGGAGCTCGTCCCCGCCCGGCAGCCGGTCGGAGTGCTTCTCGGCGGCCTCCCAGCGTTCCAGGTCGCGGCGGAGTCCCGTACGCCACAGCAGGAACTCCCGGTCGGTCCGCACCCGGTCCGCCAGCCGCGGCCAGGCACCGATCAGCGCCTCGTGCGCCAGCTCGACGGTCTCCCGCCGCTCGCTGTCGCTGCCGAGCACCAGCAGCCGGCGCCGCGCGAGCGCCCGCGCGATCCGCCACTGCTCCTCGCCCGCCTCCGCCCGCGTCAGGACGTTCCGCAGCGGGCCCTCGCCGCCGGGACGCACCCGTATCAGCCCGGTCAGCAGTCGCAGCGCCGGCTCCGTGTCCGCCGCCGGCACGCACTCGTGCCAGAGGGACTCCGCCTGCTGCCCGAGCGCGCCCCGTACGCCGCCGAGCCCGAGGTACGCGTCGAAGCGCAGCTGTCCGCGCTCCTGCTCGCGCCACAGCCGGTCCAGCACGAAGCCCAGCAGCGGCAGCGCGCCCGGCTCGCCGCCCGCGTCGTCCAGCATCGTCTCCACCAGGCCCGGGTCGTACGCGACGGACGCGATCGCCTCGACCGGCCGGACGATCACCGCCCGCAGCTGCTCGCGGGTCATCGGGGCGAGCGCGTGGACCGTACGGCTCAGGGCCGGACCGGTGGCCGGATGCGCGAGCGCCGCCTCCAGGAAGTCGGCGCGCAGGGTGACCAGGACGCGCAGTTCCTCGGGCGGCTCCGCCGGAAAGAGCACCGCGGCCGCGGCGTCGGCCTCCTGAGCCTCGCCCGCGAACAACTCCTCCCCCTGGTCCACCACGACCAGCAGCCGCCGCGCGCCGGCCTCGGCCAGCGCCAGCCGAACGGTCTCCGCCAGCCCACCGTCCGCGAGCAGCGGCGCCAACTCCCGTGCCTGCGCGAGGCGTTCCGCGCCGCGCAGCTCCGGGCGGAGCAGCACCGCCAGTTCCGAGGCGAGGGTCGTGAGCAGGGAACGGCCGGCGGCGGGGCGCACCACGACGACCGCGAAGCCCGCCGTCCGCAGCCGCGGGACCACGCCGGCCAGCGCCAGCGAGGACTTGCCGCTGCCGGAGGGGCCGACCAGCGTCACGCACGGGTGCGCCCGGACCAGGTGCGCGACCTCCTCGGCCGCCTCCTCCCGCCCGAAGAACACCTCGGAGTCCGCCTCCTGGAACGCCGCCAGCCCCCGGAACGGCGACGCGGGGCGGAGGACGGGGGCGAGTTCGGGGAAGGCGGCCGGCAACGCGCCGGTCGGTATGAGGAAGCTCTGCCGCGGCCCGGAGAGCTGCGACCGCACCACCATGCCGACGACGGCACCCAACTCCTCGTCCCATACGGGCGCGCCGCTGAAGCCCCGTTCTATCGGGGTGCCGTGCGCGTCCCCCTGCGAGAACTGCACCCACCCCTCGGCGGTACCGGCCCGCAGCCGCCCCATGTGCCAGACCCCTCCGGGGGAGGTGGCGGGGAAACCGGCGACGCGTGCGGCGTGCTCCCAGACGCTGGTGGCCTCCGCCATGCGCAGCGGGCGCGCCCCGTCGATCGGGGCGCGCAGCCGCAGTACGGCGATGTCACCGGTCCCGTCGTCGGCGTACGGCAGCCAGTGCGCGACCTCCGCGTCTGCGGCTCCGCCGCCGTTCAGCGGCAGGTCGACACGGACCCGCGCGCCGTCCGGCAGCGCCTGCTGATGCGGGGTGCGCAGCGCGTCCGACACGACGTGCGCGCAGGTCACGGCCAGGTCCGGCGCGATGAGGAAGCCGGCCCCGGCGATCTCGCCACCCTCGCCCGGCTCCCTGACCCGCAACACGGCAGCCCCGAGCATGTCCTCCGGACTCCGCAACCCCGCCATCCCCGCCACCCCCGTGAGTCAACACGGTTGCGATTATGGCCAGTTGGGTGACGGCTGGGTACCCCCGCTCAGCGCAGGTACGAGACGAACTCGGCGAACGCACCGGGCGTCACGGTGAGGACGGGCCCGTCGGGGTCCTTGGAGTCCCGGACGACGACGAGAGCGGTCGACAACTCGGCGACCTCGACGCATTCCCCGCCCTCGTTGGTGCTGTAGCTGGACTTACGCCACCGGACGCGGTCCGGGATCGCGGGCATAGCGCTCCTCCCTCACACGGGCAATCAGCTCTGCCGAGACATGCGGCGCCAGGGCAACGGATTGCAGGTGATCGTAACGGAGCGAGCAATCCTCGGCTGATTCCGGATCGGCGGTCGGATCGGCACCACCGTACCTCTCGGCGTAGACGATATCCGGCCGGTCCCGGTAGGAGAACAGAGAGAACGCACCGACCAGGCCCGCATGCGCACCGGCCGAGTACGGCAAGACCTGGATGTGCACATGCCGGGAGTCGCGGTAACTCAACAGATGCGTCAGTTGGCTTCGCATCACCTCACGGCCGCCGATTTCCTGATGGAGCACGGCCTCGCTCAGTACGACCCACAGCAGCGGCGGCTTCTCGCCCCGAAGGATGCGCTGCCGGGCGAGCCAGGCCTCCACACGGTCGTCGAGGCCTTCCTTGTCGAGGACGCCGAGGACGGCCCGGGCGTACTCGGGTGTCTGCAGCAGCCCGTAGACCACCTGCGGCTGGAAGGCGAGGATGCGCGCGGCGGACGACTGCAGTTCGGCTACGCGCCGGTGCTTGTACGGCAGCTTGCTTCTGCGCACCAGCTCCCAGAGCCGCACCAGCGCGCCGTTGGCGTCCAGCGCGTCGTCGAACCGTGGGATGTGTTCATCCTTGGGCATCTTCGCGGCGGTCTCGATCTGACCGATCATCGAGCCGGTCAAGTAGACCTTCTTGCCCAGCTGTTCAAGCGTCAGGCCGGCTTCCTCGCGCAGCCTCCGCAGCTCGGAACCGAAGTAATCGAGCGGAGACGCGCCCGGGTCGAGCGCCTTGCAATTGACCATGGGAGCCCCTCGCTCAACCGACGCAACCGGACGCCCAGTTGCGTTCAAAGCGTCGCTGAGCGTAATCGAACCCGCACAGACTTGTCCCGTGAATGACACTTCGGACACCCGCATCATCGGCACCCACGGATTCCCGACGCGGGAGTACCGGCTCTCGCTGACCGTCGGTGACCACAGCCCCCGTCACGTACGGCGGGTCGTACGGGCGCTCCTGCGGCTCTGGGGGCTGGCGCGGCTCGAAGACGCCGCCGCGCTGGCCGTGACCGAGCTGCTGGTCAACGTGTACCGGCACGTGCCGGACCGGCGGTGCACCGTGACCGTGCGGCGGTACGAGGGCAGCGGCGCGGGGGTGGTGGTCGGCGTGCACGACGACCACCCCGCACTGCCCGGCGCGCGGGACGCCGCCCCCTGGGAGGAGGCCGGCCGGGGCCTCGCCCTCGTCGCGGCGGTCACCGACAAGTGGGGCGTGGCGCCGGACGACGAAGGCCCGCAGCGCACCGGCGGGAAGACCGTCTGGTGCGAGCTGCGGGCCTGACGTGGCAGGGGCCGCGAAGCGGCCAGGGGCCTCAGCCCAGCGGGTCGAAGCCGTCGTACTCCGTCTCCGCCTCGTCGCGCTCCGCCTGGCGGTCGCGGCGGCGCTGCGCGGCCGGGCGGGGGGCCTCCATGCGGTGGTCCTCGCCGCGGCGGCCCAGCATCTCCGCGCCGGCCATCATCGTCGGCTCCCAGTCGAAGACGACCGCGTTGTCCTCGGGGCCGATCGCCACGCCGTCACCGGCGCGCGCGCCGGCCTTGAGGAGCTGGTCCTCGACGCCGAGGCGGTTGAGGCGGTCGGCGAGGTAGCCCACGGCCTCGTCGTTGTTGAAGTCGGTCTGGCGGACCCAGCGCTCCGGCTTCTCGCCGCGTACGCGGAACAGGCCCTCGCCCTCGGGCGTGACCGTGAAGCCCGCGTCGTTGACGGCCTGGGGGCGGATGACGACACGGGTCGCCTCCTGGACCGGCTTCGCCGCGCGGGCCTGGGCCACGATGTCGGCGAGCGCGTAGCTCAGCTCCTTCAGGCCCGTGCGGGCGACGGCCGAGACCTCGAAGATGCGGTAGCCGCGGGACTCCAGGTCGGGGCGGATCATCTCCGCCAGGTCCTGGCCGTCCGGGATGTCGATCTTGTTGAGGACGACCACCCGGGGCCGGTTCTCCAGGCCGCCGTACTGCCGCAGCTCCTCCTCGATGATGTCGAGGTCGGAGAGCGGGTCGCGGTCCGATTCGAGGGTGGCGGTGTCCAGGACGTGGACGAGCACCTCGCAGCGCTCCACGTGGCGCAGGAACTCCAGGCCGAGGCCCTTGCCCTGGCTGGCGCCGGGGATCAGACCGGGCACGTCCGCGATGGTGTAGACGGTCGAACCAGCCGTCACGACACCCAGGTTGGGCACCAGGGTGGTGAAGGGGTAGTCGGCGATCTTCGGGCGGGCGGCGGAGAGCACCGAGATGAGGGAGGACTTGCCGGCACTCGGGTAGCCGACCAGCGCCACGTCCGCGACGGTCTTGAGCTCCAGGACGATGTCCCGCTCCTCGCCGGGCTCGCCCAGCAGCGCGAAGCCGGGGGCCTTGCGGCGGGCGGAGGCCAGCGCCGCGTTGCCGAGGCCGCCGCGGCCGCCCTGGCCCGCGACGAAGGTGGTGCCCTGGCCGACCAGGTCGGCGAGGACGTTGCCCTTGCCGTCGAGGATGACCGTGCCGTCCGGGACGGGCAGGACGAGGTCCTGGCCGTTCTTGCCGGCACGGTTGTCGCCCGCGCCGGGCTGGCCGTTGGTGGCCTTGCGGTGCGGGTGGTGGTGATAGTCCAGGAGGGTGGTGACGTCCTGGTCCACGACCAGGATCACGTCGCCGCCGCGGCCGCCGTTGCCGCCGTCGGGGCCGCCGAGCGGCTTGAACTTCTCCCGGAAGACGGAGGCACAGCCGTGGCCTCCGTTACCCGCGGCGACGTGCAGCTCGACGCGGTCCACGAAGGTGGTCATGGGGGTGCCTCCAGTAACTACGGGGGTACGTACGCGAGTGCCCTGTCCTGAGCGGCGGCCGCGTACGGGATGTGTCTCTTCGGTTCTTCGGTAACACGCGAAGGGCGGACCCGCTTCCCGTGGAGGAAGTCGAGGTCCGCCCTCGCGAGGAACCGTTCTACGGTGCCAGGAAACCCGTTACGGGATTCAGGCGACCGGAACGATGTTCACGACCTTGCGGCCACGGTGGGTGCCGAACTGCACAGCACCCTCCTGCAGCGCGAACAGCGTGTCGTCGCCGCCACGGCCGACGCCCGTGCCCGGGTGGAAGTGGGTGCCGCGCTGGCGGACGATGATCTCACCGGCGAGGACGGCCTGGCCGCCGAAGCGCTTCACGCCGAGCCGCTGAGCATTGGAATCGCGACCGTTCCGAGTGGACGATGCGCCCTTCTTGTGTGCCATGTCTCCTCAGTCCCTTACTTCGCCGGAGCGTCGATGCCGGTGATCTTCAGCGCGGTGTGCAGCTGACGGTGGCCGATCCGCTTCTTGTAACCGGTCTTGTTCTTGTACTTCTGGATGCGGATCTTGTCGCCCTTGTGGTGGTCCACGACCTCGGCCTGGACCTTCACGCCGGCGAGCACCCACGGGTCGCTCGTGACGGACTCGCCGTCGACGACCAGCAGCGTGGAGAGCTCGACGGAGTCGCCGACCTTGCTGGTGGAAATGCGGTCAACCTCGATGACGTCGCCGACAGCAACCTTCTGCTGACGGCCGCCGGTGCGCACGATCGCGTACACGCGGAACTCTCTCTCGCTAGAAACGGGACCACTGATGCCAGCCGCCCCGGGGCCCTGCGGGCCCGGCTATCCGACGCGCTGCGCCCGCGAGGGGCGCGATCCGCATTGGACGAGCGGCCTCCCCCGGTGGAACCGGGAGGTGTTTGCTCAGATGGTGTGGCGCCATACAGACGCCGACGGTCAAGGTTACGGGGCCTTGACCAGGGGGTCAAACCGGGCCCCGGGCCGTGACATACGGCCCGGGGCGCCGGGTACTGCTCAGTCCTCCGCGGAAGCCGACACCGACGAGGGCGCGGGCTGCTCGGCGGCCGCGGTCTTCTTGGCGGCGGCCTTCTTGGCCGTCGTCTTCTTGGCCGTGGCCTTCTTCGCGGTGGTCTTCTTGGCCGCCGTCTTCTTGGCGGGCTTCTCGGCGGCCTTCTCCTCGGCCTCCGCGGTCTTCTCCGTGGCCTTCTTCGCAGCCGTCTTCTTGGCGGGGGCCTTCTTCGCGGCGGCCTTCTTGGTCGTCGCCTTCTTGGCCGCCGTCTTCTTGGCGGTGCTCTTCTTGGCCGCGGTCTTCTTGGCGGGGGCCGCCTCCTCGGTGGCCGCCTCCTGGACCTCGGGCTCCGGCTCGACGGCGGGCGCCGCCTCGGCCGGGGCCTCCTGCGGTGCCTCCGCGGCCGCCGCGGCGACGGCCTCGGGGGCCGCCTCGGCACCGGCCGGAGCCGACACCGCGCGGGTCACCCGGCGGCGGGCACGGGCCGGACGGGCCGCGGGCTGCGGCTCCGGCTCGGGCTGCGGCTCCGGCTCGGCCACCGGCGCCTCGGCCTGCGCCGGCGCCGCGGGAGCCTCCTGCGTACCGGACACCGCCTGCTCGGCGGCCTCCGGAGCGGCCTCGGCGGCCGGCTGCTCGGCAGGGACCACGATCGCGGCACTGTCGTCGGCGGCCTTCGGGGAGCCCGCCGGCGCGGACGCCTTCCGGCTCGCCCGGCGACGGCCACGGCCACGGCCGCGGTCGGCGGCGGCCTCGGCCTCGGCCGGGCTGGAGAACCACTCGTCGGACTCGGCGACCGCGGGGGTCAGCTCCGCCTCCGTGACGGGCGCGGGCTCCAGCACCTCCGCCGGAGCGGCCGGCTCGGCGGCCTTCTCCTGCTGGTGGTCGTGCTGGTGGTCGGCGTGCTTGTCGCCGTTGCCGCCCTTGCCCTTCTTCTTGCGCTTGCCGCCACCGCCGGAGCCGGTCGCCTGGTCCATGTGGACGATGACGCCGCGGCCGTTGCAGTGCACGCAGGGCTCGGAGAAGGACTCCAGCAGACCCTGGCCGACCCGCTTACGGGTCATCTGGACCAGGCCCAGCGAGGTGACCTCGGCGACCTGGTGCTTCGTACGGTCCCGGCCCAGGCACTCCAGCATCCGCCGCAGCACCAGGTCCCGGTTGGACTCCAGCACCATGTCGATGAAGTCGATGACGACGATGCCGCCGAGGTCCCGCAGCCGCAGCTGGCGGACGATCTCCTCGGCCGCCTCCAGGTTGTTTCTGGTGACCGTCTCTTCCAGGTTGCCGCCCTGGCCGGTGAACTTGCCGGTGTTGACGTCGATCACGACCATGGCTTCGGTCTTGTCGATCACCAGCGAGCCGCCGGACGGCAGCCACACCTTGCGGTCCAGCGCCTTCATCAGTTGCTCGTCGATCCGGTACGTCGCGAAGACGTCGACGTCCGAGGTCCACTTCTGGAGCCGGTCGGAGAGGTCCGGGGCGACGTGCGAGACGTAGCCGGAGATGGTCTCCCAGGCCTCGTCACCGCTGACGATCACCTTGGAGAAGTCCTCGTTGAAGATGTCGCGCACGACGCGGACGGTCATGTCCGGCTCGCCGTACAGCAGGGTCGGAGCGTTGCCGCTCTTCGCCTTCTTCTGGATCTCCTCCCACTGCGCCTGGAGGCGCTCCACGTCGCGGCGCAGCTCGTCCTCGCTGGCGCCCTCCGCGGCCGTACGGACGATGACGCCCGCGTCCTCGGGGACGATCTTCTTGAGGATCTGCTTCAGGCGCGACCGCTCGGTGTCGGGGAGCTTGCGGCTGATACCGGTCATCGAGCCCTCGGGCACGTAGACCAGGTACCGGCCGGGGAGGGAGACCTGGCTGGTCAGCCGGGCGCCCTTGTGGCCGATCGGGTCCTTGGTGACCTGCACGAGCACGGACTGGCCGGACTTCAGCGCGGTCTCGATGCGGCGCGGGCCGTGGCCCATGCCGAGCGCCTCGAAGTTCACCTCACCGGCGTACAGGACGGCGTTGCGGCCCTTGCCGATGTCGACGAAGGCGGCCTCCATCGACGGCAGGACGTTCTGCACCTTGCCCAGGTACACGTTGCCGACGTACGAGGTCGACTGCTCCTTGTTGACGTAGTGCTCGACGAGCACGTCGTCCTCGAGGACGCCGATCTGGGTCCGGTCGCCGTTCTGGCGGACGATCATCTCGCGGTTGACGGCCTCGCGGCGCGCCAGGAACTCCGCCTCGGTGATGATCGGCACCCGGCGACGGCCCTGCTCACGGCCCTCGCGGCGGCGCTGCTTCTTGGCCTCCATACGGGTCGAGCCCTTGATGGACTGGACCTCGTCGAAGCCCGTACCGGGCTCGCGCTCTTCCTTCTTGCGCGGCTCGCGGACCTTCACGACCGTACGCTCCGGGTCGTCGCCGTTCGCGGCGGACTCGGCACCGTCACCGCTGCGACGGCGGCGCCGGCGACGACGGCGGCTGCTGCTGGAACCGCCGCCCGACTGCTCCTCGGCGCCCTCCTTGGCCGCCTCCGGCTCGCCGTCCTCGGCGGACTCCTCGGCAGGCTGCTCCTCGGCGCCCTCGGACGCGTCCTCGGCGGACTCGCCGGACTCCTCCGCACCCTCGGCGTCCGCGGCGTCACCGCGGCGACGGCGGCGGCCACCGCGACGGCGGCGGCGCGAGGGCCGGTCGCCCTGCTCGTCGTCGCCCTGCGCGGCCTCGCCCTCGGGCTCCTCCTCGGCCTCGGCCTCGGCGGTCTCCTCCGCGGCGGGCGCGGGGGCGGCCTGCTGCTGCTCGGCGTCGGCCGCGCCGCCACGGCGACGGCGGCGGCGCGCCGGACGCTCGTCGGCGGCCTCCTCCTCGGGCTCCTCCGCGACGGCGGCCGCGGCAGCGGCGGCGGCCGTCTCCGGGGTCTGGAACATCGGCTCGGTGAAGACCGGGGCCTGGAAGACGGCGCTCGGCGCCTGGGCCGCGCGGCGACGACCGCGGGCGGGGGCGGGGGCCTCCTCGGCCGCGCCCTCGTCGGCGGCACGGTCCTGGCCGGCAGCGGCCTTGTCCTGCGCGGGCTGCGCGAAAGCGGGGGCGGCCGGGCGCTCGGCACGGCGGCGCGAACGCCGGCGCGGCGCCTCACCGGCCGCGTCCTCCGCCTGCTCGGCGGCGGGCTGCTCGGTGGCGGGCTGCTCGGCAGCGGCCTCCGGCGCGGTCTGCGGGCTCTCGGCACGACGGCGGGTGCGGCGGCGCGGGGCCGCGGCGTCCGGGGCCGGCGGGGCCTGCTCGGCGGCGAGCGCGTTCGCCGCGGCGGCCACCGGCTGCTCCTCGACGTGCTCGGCGACGGGCGCCTGGGTGGCGGTGGCGGCCTGCTCGGCGGGCGCGCCCTGGGGGGAGGTCACCGTACGGGTGGCACGGCGGCGGGTACGCGCGGGCTTGGCGGGCTGCGGCTCGGCCTCGGCGCGCGCCTCCTCGGCGGCGGCCTCGGCGGCAGCGGCCTGCTCCTCGTCCTCGTCCTCCGCTGCGACCGGCTCCTCGGCCACGGCCGGGGCCGGAGCGGCCTCGGCGGCCTGCGGCGCACCGGCGGGCGCGGACGCCCGGCGGGTGGCCCGGCGGCGGGTACGGGCGGGGCGCGGCTCCTCGGCTGCGGCCTCGGCGGGCTGCTCGGCCTCGGTCTCCTGCGCCGCCTGCACGGGCTCGGCGGCCTGCGGCTCCTCGGCGGCGGCCGGGCTGCCGGCCGGCGCGCTGACCTTGCGGGTCACGCGGCGGCGCGAACGGGAGGGGCCCGACTCGGCGGCGGCGGTGGCGTGCCGCGCGGCAGCGATCTCGGCGGTCGCGGTCTCGGCAGCGGCGGCGGACTCGGCCTGCGCCTCGTCGTCGGCGCCCACGACAACCGGCTCGGGGTCGACGGCGACGGCCTGCGCGGCCACCGGCGCGGCGGTCTCGTCGGCCTGCGGTGCACCGGCGGGGGCGGAGGCCCGGCGGGTGGCGCGGCGGCGCGGACGCGCGGGGGCCGCCTCCTCACCGGTCACGACGGCGGGGGCCTCGGCGGCAGCGGCCTGCGGGAGGCTCTCGGCGGAGGCGGCGAGCGCGGCGGCGTCCTCGGCCGGCGACTCCGCTGCCTCGGCGGCGGTCGCGGCCGGCGCGCCGGCCGGCGCGGAAGTACGGCGGGTGGCACGGCGGCGGGGGCGCGTGGGCGCGGCCTCGTCACCGGTCACGACGGTGGTGGCGGCCTCCTGCGGGGCCTCGGCCGGCTGTGCGGCGGGCGTCTCGGCACCGGCGGTTTCGGCGACCGGCGGGCCCGCGGGACGCGAGGCGGCGCGGCGCCGGCGGCGCGGCGGCAGGGTGTCGCTCGGTGTGCTGTTCTCGGAGCGGCTGTTCCCGGACTCCGTGGATTCCTTGGGCTCAATGGGTTCGAGCATGCGGGCGGTTCTCCCGTCACGCTCCCGGGCGCCGCGACCGGTTCCGGCCGCGGCCCGCGTGTAAAGCGCGGTGCCGCGGTCCGGGGCGCGGGCGCCACACGGGAGCTTTAGTCTCGCTCGCCGGGCCCTTGTGTCCGGGACCGGCGAAAGTCTCCTGGTCAGTTCGTTCGCCGGACCGGGGTGGCTCCCTGGTTGATCGGCGACGCAACGACGGCGGTCCTACGCTGCGCCGTCCGCCGCTCCACCGCCGGCAGGCGGTGCCTGCGTCGCGGCGGTCAGCCCGGCGGCCGTGGGTGGGGCGGCCGTGGCTGCTGCGTCGCGGTCGGGCGCGAGCGGGTCGGTCACTGCGCCGGTCTCCTCATCGAGCAGCCCCTGCGCCAGCCTGGTCACCGCTGCGGGGACCGGCGGCGCCAGGTCGGCCGTAGCTCGGAGGCCGGACAGGACGTCGTCGGGTCGTACGGCAGGTGTCAGATGCCGAACAACCAGCCGCAGTATCGCACAGGCATCAGCGCCCGGCCTATCGGCCTCGCACGCCGCGGCACGAAGATCCGCGACCGCCGCACGTGTGTCGAAGGTACGGATGCCCTTCTTCGTCTGCCGCTCGACCGGCACTTCACCGGCCGCGAGGAACGCCTCGACGGCGCGCTCGGCGTCCGCGACGGACACGCCGTCCAGACGCAGCTCCCACACCGAGGCCTGGAGCCGGTCGGCGAGGCCGGAGGTGTGCGCCTCGACCGCGTCGATCACGTCGAGACCGTCCGGCAGGGACTCGTCCAGCAGCGCGCGCAGCACCGCCGGGTCCCGCCGCTCGGTGACCGCGATCTCCAGATACTCGGCCTCGCTGCCGGTACCCGTCGGCGCGGCGTTCGCGTACGACACCTTGGGGTGCGGGGTGAAGCCCGCCGAATACGCCATGGGCACCTCGGCACGGCGCAGCGCCCGCTCGAAAGCGCGCTGGAAGTCACGGTGGCTGGTGAACCGGAGGCGGCCGCGCTTGGTGTAGCGCAGTCGGATGCGCTGCACCGCCGGTGCGGGCGGCGGGCCTTCGGGCTGTCGCTTGCCCAGTGTCGTCAGTCCTTCGTGAGTGCGGTCGTACTGCTACCTAGAGTACGTGTCTGCCGGGCCGCCGGTTCCCGCCGGGGTGTGCCCCGTCACCCGAAGAGCGCCTGCCGCACCTCCCGGGCGGCAGTGCGCGCCGCGGACAGCGCGGCCCGTACCGGCGGCCAGAAGACCGCGCGGATCGCATGCCCCACCGGGGTGAGGATCCAGCGGTACACCCAGCGCAGCGGCGCGACGACCAGCCACCGCCACAGGGCGGCGATGCCCCGGCCGACGGCCCGGGAAACGTACCCGGCGATCCGCCAGGCCCACGCGACCGCCGCGCCGACCGCCAGCAGCACGGGCCACAGCAGGTACTCCCACAGCGCCTTGGCGGGGACGACCAGCAGATGGTGCGCCAGCCAGGCCAGCGCGTGCCCGACCGGGGTGAGAACCCACCTGTGGAACCAGCGGACGGGGACCACGAACAGGTAGTACCCGAGCCAGGTCAGCGCGTGCCCGATCGGCGTGAGCACCCACCGGTAGAGCCACACCGCGGGAATCACCAGCAGATACCTGACCAGGAAGACCAGCGGCACCACGAGCAGGTGGTTGATCAGCCAGGCGACCGCACGCCCCACGGGGGCGAGTATCCAGCGGTACACCCAGCGCCCGACCGGCGCCAGCACATGCCGCCCGATCCAGCACAGCGCGTCCCACAGCAGCCGCAGCGGAACGACGACGATCAGCACCGGAATCTTGATCAACTGGGCGAGGCAGCAACCCCCGCCTTCCGGTTCCCACTCCCGTGCCGTGTGCTGCCGGCCGTGGGCATGCTTGTCGAGCTTCTCGAACGCCATGCGCTGCTTCCCCCGGTACTACTGCGTTCCGCCGATCACGTACTACGCCCGCGTCGGCACCCAGTACCGCAGCCTTCCGCCGCGCTCGTCCTCGAAGATCCCGCCGCAGGCCTCGATGACCTTACGTGACGCGGTGTTGGTGGTGTCACACGTGACCAGCGCGGACGCGATCCCGAGCGCGTGCGCCAGCGGCAGTGCCGCGCGCAGCATCGCGGTGGCATGGCCACGGCGGCGGGCCGTCGGACGCACGTCGTAGCCGATGTGGCCGCCGAGCTCCCGCAGGTAGTCGTTCAGCTCGTGCCGCAGACCGAGGCGGCCGAGGTAGGTGTCGCCCTCGACGTACCAGAGGTTGGTGCACGGCACGTAGCCCAGCGGGCGGGCGACCTCCGGGCTGGTCATGGACCGCAGCCAGTCCGTGTACCGGGAAAAGGCCCCCGGGTCCTCCCACTCCCCCGAGAACTGCCGAATCTCCCGCCCGACCGCGGACCCGTCATCGTCATCGCCCCGCCCCTCGGCCCGCAACTCCTTCATCGCCTCCAGAAACGACACCTGGACACGAAGAGTGGGCGCGATCAACTCAGCCATCGCACCAGTGTGCGGGGCATGCATCGGCCCGGCCACCGGTTTACGGTGGCCGGGCCGATGGGGGTGCCGCTCAGGTCACTTCACGACGGACAGCGGGAGCAGCTTCTTGCCCGTGGGGCCGATCTGAATCTCGGTATCGAGTGCAGGACACACCCCGCAGTCGAAGCAAGGGGTCCAGCGGCAGTCCTCTACCTCGGTTTCGTCGAGGGCGTCCTGCCAGTCCTCCCAGAGCCAGTCCTTGTCGAGGCCGGAGTCCAGGTGGTCCCAGGGGAGGACCTCTTCGTAGGTGCGCTCGCGGGTGGTGTACCAGGCGACGTCGACGCCGTAGGCCGGGAGGGTCTTCTCCGCGGCCTGCATCCAGGCGTCGTACGAGAAGTGCTCGCGCCAGCCGTCGAAGCGGCCGCCGTTCTCGTACACGGCCCGGATGACCGCGCCGACGCGGCGGTCGCCGCGGGAGAGCAGGCCCTCGACGATGCCGGGCTTGCCGTCGTGGTAGCGGAAGCCGATGGAGCGGCCGTACTTCTTGTCGCCGCGGATCTTGTCGCGGAGCTTCTCCAGGCGGGCGTCGGTCTCCTCCGCCGAGAGCTGCGGGGCCCACTGGAACGGGGTGTGCGGCTTGGGGACGAAACCGCCGATGGAGACCGTGCAGCGGATGTCGTTCTGGCCGGAGACCTTGCGGCCCTCGGCGATGACGTTGACCGCCATGTCGCCGATCTGCAGCACGTCCTCGTCGGTCTCGGTGGGCAGGCCGCACATGAAGTACAGCTTCACCTGCCGCCAGCCGTTGCCGTACGCCGTGGAGACCGTACGGATCAGGTCCTCCTCCGAGACCATCTTGTTGATGACCTTGCGGATGCGCTCGCTGCCGCCCTCGGGCGCGAACGTCAGACCCGAGCGACGGCCGTTACGGGTCAGCTCGTTGGCCAGGTCGATGTTGAAGGCGTCGACCCGGGTGGAGGGGAGGGACAAGCCGATCTTGTCCTCCTCGTACCGGTCGGCGAGGCCCTTCGCGACGTCGCCGATCTCGGTGTGGTCCGCGGAGGACAGCGACAGCAGGCCGACCTCCTCGAATCCCGTGGCCTTCAGGCCCTTGTCCACCATGTCGCCGATGCCGGTGATGCTTCGCTCCCGTACGGGGCGCGTGATCATGCCGGCCTGGCAGAAACGGCAGCCGCGGGTGCAGCCACGGAAGATCTCGACCGACATCCGTTCGTGGACGGTCTCGGCAAGGGGGACGAGCGGCTGCTTGGGGTAGGGCCACTCGTCGAGGTCCATGACGGTGTGCTTGGACACGCGCCACGGGACACCGGAGCGGTTCGGCACGACGCGGCTGATGCGGCCGTCGGCGAGGTACTCCACGTCGTAGAACTTGGGGACGTAGACGCTGCCGGTCTTCGCGAGGCGGAAGAGCAGCTCGTCACGGCCGCCCGGGCGGTCCTCGGCCTTCCAGGCACGGATGATCTCGGTGATCTCCAGGACGGCCTGCTCGCCGTCGCCGACCACCGCGCAGTCCAGGAAGTCCGCGATCGGCTCGGGGTTGAAGGCGGCGTGGCCGCCCGCGAGGATCAGCGGGTGGTCCTCGGTCCGGTCCTTGGCATACATGGGGATGCCGGCCAGGTCCAGCGCGGTGAGCAGGTTGGTGTAGCCCAGCTCGGTGGAGAAGGAGACGCCGAGCACGTCGAAGGCGCCGACGGGGCGGTGCGCGTCCACCGTGAACTGCGGCACGTCGTGCTTGCGCATCAGCTCTTCGAGGTCCGGCCACACGCTGTACGTGCGCTCCGCGAGCACGCCCTCGCGCTCGTTGAGGACCTCGTAAAGGATCATGACGCCCTGGTTGGGCAGCCCGACCTCGTACGCGTCGGGGTACATCAGCGACCAGCGCACGTCGCACTCGTCCCAGTCCTTGACGGTGGAGTTCAGCTCTCCACCGACGTACTGGATGGGCTTCTGGACATGCGGGAGAAGCGCTTCCAGGCGTGGGAAGACCGTCTCGACAGGCATCGCGGCGTACTCTCTCGGGTCGACACTGTGTGAGCTGGCAAGGGTGACCCTCAAGCCTAACGCGCTCCGGAGGCGGACCTCGACGCGCACCTCACGATCATGGCGGCGCGGGCCCCCGGAGCGCCGGGGGCGGCGGGCCCCCGCGCCCCGCGGGCACGGCCTCACTTCCGGTGCAGTGGCCTGCGGTGTTTCGGGTTCGCGGCCTTGGCCCACAGGGCGGGGAGCTCCCGCTCCCGGTCCGCGGCGCGCGACTCCTCGCGGCCGTACAGAAGACCGAACGTGAAGCTGCTCTCCCCCGCGCCATGGGCCTGGATGCCCAGGTCGCGCAGGGCTCCGCGGGCCACCACGCTGTCCTGGTGATCGCCGAGCAGGTCCTGCACCGCGGTCATCTTCTTGGCGAACTTCTTCGCGGGCTTCCCCAGCTCGGGTTTGGCCGCCTCCGCCGCGTAGCGCGTGCGCTTGGCGGCCTTGCGCGCGGCGTGCAGCGCGGCGTCCCGCTCGGCGCCCTGCGGAGTGGCCAGGGCCGCGCCGATACGGCCCGCGAGCCGCCGGAAGTCCCGCTCGACGACCTTGGGGAGCACCTTGGCGGCGGGGCGGTCGGCCCAGGCCGCCGTGGGCGGGTCGGCGAGCAGGGCGTCCAGGGTGGCGAGCAGCGCCAGGTAGCGCGGGCCGTCCAGTACGGCGATCAGATGCTTGCGGGAGCCTTGGCGGCGCGCGTGGGACCAGATCTTCAGCCGGGCCCGTACGGGGCCGAGCTGCAGCGTCCTGGGCAGGCCGCTGAGCCCTTCGTGGAGGCGCGCGGTCAGCACCTCGCGGTCGCGGTCGATGCCCAGCTCCCCCGCGAGCCACTTCAGCTCGGCGCCGACCGGATCGGTCACGGCCCGGTCCAGCACCTTGGCGTACGAGCGGAAGGCGCTGCGCAGGCGCCGGGTCGCCACGCGCATGCGGTGCACGGAGTCGGGCTGGTCGCGCCGGACGGCGGGGTCCAGCTCGACGATCGCGCGGACCTGCTCGGTGACGTAGGCCAGGACGGCCTCCAGGGCAGTGGGCTGGGCGGGCGGCGCGGCCTTCCCGCCCGTGGCGCCGGACGCCGGCTTCTTCTTGTCCCCGGGCTTGTCCGCAGGCTTCTTCTTCCCGGGCTTGTCCGCGGGCTTGTTCCCGGGCTTGTTCCCGGGCTTGCCCTCGGGCTTGTCCGCGGAGGGCTCCGCCTCGTCCTCGGGGGCCGTCTCGGTCCAGGCGCGGGCCGCCTTGGAGGCCGCGGCGGAGGGGCGGAGGCCGGCACGCCGCAGGCCGGCGTCCACGGCGTCCAGGACCGCCGGGTCGCCGCCGGGCGCCAGTTCGACCTCGATCTCCGTCCACGAGGCCGCCCGGCCGGGGCCCGACGGCCTGGTCGCGCGGACCTCGTCGACGGCGAGCTCGGCGATCTTCGTGCCGCCCTCGTCCATGAGGTGCCGCAGCTCGCGCCGGGTCTCGATCCGCACGACGGGCAGCAGCTCGGCGTCGCGCACCCGGGAGCGCACCAGTCCGCGCAGGGCGCGCGGTATCCCCTCGGCGAGCGGGGCGCGGATCTCGTCGCGTACATGGTCGGCGACGGGGAGCTTCAGGTGCCAGCCCGCGTCGTCGCCGCCGGTGCGGCGGCGCAGGGTGATGCCGTCGCGGGCCAGCCGTCGCTCGGCGGTGTCGTAGTAGGTGGCGTCGAGGTGGACCGCGTCCCGTTCGACAACGGACGCGACCGGGCCCACGCCGGTCAGTTCCGGGAGGCCGGCGGCGAGTGCGCCCCCGCCGTCGGCCTCGTACTTGCGCTCGGTCTCCCGCACGGTGTCCGCCATGGGTAGAACGTAGGGTCCGGTTGTCCCCATGTGTACCCCTCCGCGCAGTCTTGCGGGCCCGGACCGGGGTCCGGGCCCGCAAGGCGGTGCCGTGGTGGCGGCGTGCCGTGGCTACTCCACGACGATGAGCAGGTCGCCGCCCTCGACCTGGGCGATCGGGGAGATGGCGATGCGGCTGACCGTGCCACCGGTGGGCGCGGTGATCGCCGCCTCCATCTTCATGGCCTCGATGCTGCCGACGGTGGCGCCCGCCTCGACCTGCTGGCCCTCCTCGACGGCGAGGGTGACGACGCCGGCGAACGGCGCCGGCAGGTGGCCGGGGTTGTTGCGGTCGGCCTTCTCGGCGGCGGGCACCTCGCTGGCCACGGCGCGGTCGCGGACCTGGATGGGCCGCAGCTGGCCGTTGAGGATGCACATCACGGTGCGCATGCCGCGCTCGTCGGGCTCGGAGATGGCCTCCAGGCCGATGAGCAGCTGGACGCCGGGGGCGAGCCGTACGACGTTCTCCTCGCCGTGGTGCAGCCCGTAGAAGAACAGGTCGCTGGAGAGCGGGGAGGTGTCGCCGTAGCGGTCGCGGTGGGTGGTGAAGTCCTTGGCCGGGCCGGGGAAGAGCAGCTCGTTGAGGACTTCCTGGCGTTCGGCGGAGGTGCCGGAGAGCCGCTTGCTCTCGGTGGCGGACAGCTCGGTGATGCCGGGGGCCTCGACGCGGCCTTCGAGGGCGCGGCTGCGGAGCGGCTCGGGCCAGCCGCCGGCCGGTTCGCCCAGCTCGCCGCGGAGGAAGCCGATGACGGAGCCGGGGATGTCGAAGCGGGCGGGGTCGGTGGCGAACTCGTCCGTCGACACCCCCGCGCCCACCAGTGACAGTGCGAGGTCACCGACGACCTTGGAGCTGGGGGTGACCTTGACCAGGCGGCCGAGGAGCCGGTCGGCGCCCGCGTACGCCTTCTCGATCTCCTCGAAGCGGTCGCCGAGGCCGAGCGCGATGGCCTGCTGACGGAGGTTGGAGAGCTGCCCGCCGGGGATCTCGTGCTCGTACACGCGTCCGGTGGGGGCCGGCAGGCCCGCCTCGAAGGGCGCGTAGACCTTGCGTACGGCCTCCCAGTACGGCTCCAGGGCGCAGACCGCGCCGAGGTCGATGCCGGTGTCCCGGTCGGTGTGCGCGGCGGCGGCCACGATCGCGGACAGCGCGGGCTGGCTGGTGGTGCCGGCCAGCGCGGCGGAGGCGCCGTCCACCGCGTCCGCGCCCGCCTCCCAGCCGGCGAGGTACGTGGCGAGCTGGCCGCCCGGGGTGTCGTGGGTGTGGATGTGGACGGGCAGGTCGAAGTTCTCGCGGAGGGCGGTGACCAGCTTCTTGGCGGCGGGCGCGCGGAGCAGGCCGGCCATGTCCTTGATGGCGAGGACGTGCGCGCCGGCGTCGACGATCTGCTCGGCGAGGCGGAGGTAGTAGTCGAGCGTGTAGAGCTTCTCGCCGGGGTCGGCGAGGTCACCGGTGTAGCTCAGGGCGACCTCGGCGATCGCCGTGCCGGTCTCGCGTACCGCGTCGATGGCCGGGCGCATCTGGTCGACGTTGTTGAGCGCGTCGAAGATCCGGAAGATGTCGATGCCGGTGTCCGCGGCCTCCTGCACGAAGGAGCGGGTGACCTGCTCGGGGTAGGGCGTGTAGCCGACGGTGTTGCGGCCGCGCAGCAGCATCTGCAGACAGATGTTGGGCACCGCCTCGCGCAGCGCCGCCAGCCGCTCCCACGGGTCCTCGTACAGGAAGCGCAGCGCCACGTCGTACGTCGCGCCGCCCCATGCTTCGAGGGACAGCAGTTCGGGGGTGGTGCGGGCGACGTGACCGGCGACCTCCAGCAGGTCCTTCGTACGGACGCGGGTGGCCAGCAGGGACTGGTGGGCGTCGCGGAAGGTGGTGTCGGTGACGCCGAGCGCGGGCCGGGCGCGCAGGTCGGCGGCGAAGCCCTCGGGGCCGAGCCGCAGCAGCCGCTGCCGGGAGCCGTCGGGGATCGGCCCCGAGGTGTCGATCGCGGGCAGCTTCTCGTGCGGCGCGATGCTCAGGGGCCGTTCGCCGTGCGGCTTGTTGACCGTGACGTCGGCGAGGTATTCGAGGATGCGGGTGCCGCGGTCGGCGGAGCCGCGCTGGGTGAGCAGTTCGGGGTGCTGCTCGATGAAGGAGGTGGTGACCCTGCCCTCGCGGAAGGCCGGGGTGTCCAGCACCGCCTGGAGGAACGGGATGTTGGTGGCGACGCCGCGGATGCGGAACTCGGTGACGGCGCGCCGTGCCCGGCCCACCGCGGTCGCGAAGTCCCGGCCCCGGCAGGAGAGCTTGACCAGCATCGAGTCGAAGTGCGCGCCGACCTCGGCGCCCAGGTTGGTGCCGCCGTCCAGGCGGACGCCCGCGCCGCCCGGGGAGCGGTAGGCGGTGATCCGGCCGGTGTCGGGGCGGAAGCCGTTGGCGGGGTCCTCGGTGGTGATGCGGCACTGCAGCGCCGAGCCGCGCAGCACGATCTTGTCCTGGCTGAGCCCGAGGTCGGCCAGCGATTCACCGGCGGCGATGCGCATCTGCGACTGCACGAGGTCGACGTCCGTCACTTCTTCGGTGACGGTGTGCTCGACCTGGATGCGGGGGTTCATCTCGATGAAGACGTGGTTGCCGCGCGCGTCGACGAGGAATTCGACCGTACCGGCGCAGGTGTAGCCGATCTGCTTCGCGAAGGCGACCGCGTCGGCGCAGATGCGTTCGCGCAGCTCGGGGTCGAGGTTCGGGGCCGGGGCCAGCTCGATGACCTTCTGGTGGCGGCGCTGCACACTGCAGTCCCGCTCGTACAGGTGGATCACGTTGCCGTGGGTGTCGGCGAGGATCTGCACCTCGATGTGGCGCGGGTCGACGACGGCCTGCTCCAGGAAGACGGTCGGGTCGCCGAAGGCCGACTCGGCCTCGCGCGCCGCCGCCTCGACGGCCTCGCGCAGCTGGCCGCGCTCGGCGACCCGGCGCATGCCGCGCCCGCCGCCGCCGGCCACGGCCTTCACGAAGACCGGGAACTCCATGGTCTCGGCCGCCGCCATCAGCTCCTCGACGTCCGAGGACGGTGCGGAGGAGGCGAGGACGGGCAGCCCGGCGGCCTTGGCGGCGGCGATGGCGCGCGCCTTGTTGCCGGTCAGCTCCAGTACCTCGGTGGAGGGGCCGACGAAGGTGATGCCCTGCTCCGCGCAGGCGGCGGCCAGGTCGGGGTTCTCGGAGAGGAACCCGTAGCCGGGGTAGACGGCGTCTGCGCCGGCCTGCCGCGCGGCGCGGACGATCTCGTCGACCGAGAGGTAGGCGCGTACCGGATGACCGGCCTCGCCGATCTGATAGGCCTCGTCCGCCTTGAGACGGTGGCCGGAATTGCGATCCTCGTAGGGAAAGACCGCGACGGTCTGCGCGCCCAGTTCATAGGCGGCGCGGAAGGCGCGGATAGCGATTTCGCCACGGTTGGCGACCAGGACCTTCGAGAACATGGGAGCTGACTTCTCCTGACGGGGCGGCATGCGGGCGCCTGCGTGCGGATACGGAACTCTGTCTCGGGATGCGGACTGTCGTCTCGCTGAAGCTGTTCCGCGACAGCATGCCGCCCGGACGGCGTCCCCGCCACGTAAGACCTGTCACAGTCCGTGTCGGCGGGAACTGGGTAGACGCCCCGGAACGTCTGTGGTCCGGCCCCCGTGAGGGGAACCGGACCACGGGCCGTGCTGACGGGAGGTCAGGCGGAGACGGGCCGCTGCACCTTGATCGACTGCAGTAGTCCTATGGCGATCCACACCGCGAACATCGACGTACCGCCGTAGGACACGAAGGGCAGCGGCAGACCGGTGACCGGCATGATCCCCAGCGTCATCCCGATGTTCTCGAAGGCCTGGAAGGCGAACCAGGCGATGACACCGGCCGCGACGATCGTGGAGTACAGCTCGGAGGACTCCCGCGCGATCCGGCAGGCGCGCCAGAGCACCACACCCAGCAGGAAGATGATCAGCCCGGCGCCGAGGAAGCCCAGCTCCTCACCGGCGACCGTGAAGATGAAGTCCGTCTGCTGCTCGGGCACGAACTGGCCGGTGGTCTGGGAGCCCTGGAACAGCCCCGCGCCGAAGAGGCCGCCGGAGCCGATGGCGATCCGGGCCTGATTGGTGTTGTAGCCGACGCCGGCCGGGTCCAGGCTCGGGTTGGCGAAGGCCGCGAACCGCGCGATCTGATAGTCGTCCAGCAGGTGCAGCTGCCAGACGGCCAGACAGCCCACGACGCCCAGCGTGACCAGCCCGATGACCCAGCGGTTGGACGAGCCGGAGGCCAGCAGCACGGCGAGCACGATCGTGCCGAGCACCATGACCGAGCCGAGGTCCGGCATCAGCATGATGACCACGATCGGCAGCAGGGCGATGCCGAGCGCCTGCAGCACGGTGCGGTGCCCCGGATGTTCCCGGTCGCCCGCGTCGACCTTGGCCGCGAGGACCATCGCCATGCCCAGCGTGATGGTGATCTTCGCGAACTCGGCGGGCTGCAGGGAGAGCCCGCCGGGGATGGCCAGCCAGGACCGCGAACCGTTGATGGTCGCGCCGAGCGGGGTCAGCACCAGCGCCGACAGCAGCAGCGAGAGGCCGTACAGGATCGGTACGGCGCCCCGCAGGGTGCGGTGGCCGAGCCACACCGTGCCGGCCGCGAGCGCCACGCCGATACCGGTGTTGAGCAGGTGCTTCAGGACGTACGAGTACTGGTCGCCGTGGTTCAGTTCGATGCGGTTGCGGGTGGCCGAGAAGACCAGCACCGCGCCGATGAGCGAGAGGGCCAGGCAGGAGAAGAGCAGTATCCAGTCCAGCCGCCAGATCACGGAGTCCCGGGCGGTGAGCTTGCTCCAGACACCGCGGTCGGGGGCGTAGCGCCGGATGGCGTAGCTGCTGCTGGTCACTGGACCGCCTCTTCCGGCTTCTTCTCGTTGACGATCGGCTTGGTCAGCTTCCCGGACTCGATGTTGCCGTCCCGGTCGATCCGCGGCAGGTCCGCCTGCGGCCCGGACAGCAGCGCCTTGTCCTTGTGGATGTCGCCCTTGGCGTCCACGCCGTACAGCGCGTCGTAGATCTTGCGCACGGCCGGACCCGAGGCGCCGGAGCCGGTACCACCCTGGGAGATCGTCATGACGATCGTGAAGTCCTTGGTGTACGTGGCGAACCACGACGTCGTCTGCTTGCCGTAGACCTCGGCGGTACCGGTCTTGGCGTGCATCGGGATCTGCTTCTGCGGCCAGTTCTGGAACCGCCAGGCGGCGGTACCGCGGGTGGCCACACCGGCCAGCGCCTTGTCGATCTGCTTCAGCGTCTTCGGCGTGTCCGGCAGCTTCCCGTGCGCCTTCGGCGCGATGTCCCGGACCTTCTTGCCGTCGGCGCTGATGATCGCCTTGCCGATCGTCGGGTCGTGCAGCGTGCCGCCGTTGGCGATGGCCGCGTAGATCGTCGCCATCTGGATCGGCGTCACGAGGGTGTCGCCCTGCCCGATGGAGTAGTTGACCGAGTCACCGGCGCGCATCTTCATGCCTTCGAGACAGCTCTCATAGGCGATGCGCTCGGTGTAGCTGCCGCCCTTCTTGCCGTTCTTGCACCACTGGTCCTTGTTGGCCTTCCAGAAGTCCTTCTTCCACTGGCGGTCCGGCACCCGGCCCTTGACCTCGTTGGGCAGGTCGATGCCGGTCTCCTTGCCGAGACCGAACTGGTGCGCGGTCTTGTAGAACCAGTCGGCGGTGGCCTTCTTGGGCTTGTTGCCGCCGTCCTTGACCCACTGCTTGTACGCCAGGTCGTAGAAGACCGTGTCGCAGGAGACCTCCAGCGCCCGGCCCAGGGTGATCGAGCCGTGGCTCTCGGACTCGAAGTTCTTGAAGACCTGCCCGCCCACGTTGTACGAGCTGGCGCAGTTGTACCGGCCGTTGAACGGGTAGCCGGCGTTGACCGCTGCCGAGGACGAGATGACCTTGAAGATCGAGCCGGGCGCCGCCTGGCCCTGGATCGCGCGGTTCAGCAGCGGATAGTTGGACTTCTTCCCGGTCAGCTTCGCGTAGTCCTTCGCGGAGATGCCGCCGACCCAGGAGTTCGGGTCGTAGTCCGGCTGCGAGGCCATCGAGACGACCCGGCCGGTCTTGTTCTCCATGACGACCACGGCACCGGCGTCCGCCTTGTAGTTCGTACCGGTGTTCCGGTCGTGCTGCTTGCGGGCCTCCACCATCGCCTGGTGGAGCTCCTTCTCCGCGACGGCCTGCACACGGGCGTCTATCGAGGTGACGACGTTGTCCCCGGGCCGCGCCGGATCGCTCTTGGCCTTGCCCATGACACGGCCGAGGTTGTCGACCTGGTACCGGGTGACGCCGGCCTTGCCGCGCAGCGCACTGTCGTACGTACGCTCCAGGCCCGAGCGGCCGACCATGTCCGAGCGCAGGAACGGCGAGTTCGTGTGCTCGGCCTTCTGGATCTCCTCGTCGGTGACCGGCGAGAGGTAGCCGAGCACCTGGGAGGTCTTGCCCTTGGCCGGGGCCGGGTAGCGGCGCACCGCGGTCGGCTCGGCGGAGATGCCGGGGAAGTCCTCGCTGCTCTCACGGATCTTCAGGGCCTGCTGCGTGGTGGCCTCGTCCGTGATCGGGATGGGCTGGAACGGCGAGCCGTTCCAGCACGGCTGCGGCGTCTTGGCGTCGCACAGCCGGACCTTGTTCTTCACGTCCGTGTACGACATGCCCAGCACGTGCGCCAGACGCGTCAGCACGGCCTTGCCCTCGTCGTCCATCTTCATCAGCGCGGTACGGCTGGCGGAGACGACCAGGCGGGTCTCGTTGTCGGCGAGCGGCACACCGCGGGCGTCGAGGATCGAGCCGCGCACGGCGGGGTCGACGACCTGCTGGACGTGGTTGCCGCTGGCCTCGGCGGCGTACTCGTCGCCGTTGCGGATCTGGAGGTACCAGAGCCGGCCGCCGAGCGTGAGCAGCAGCGAGAACACCAGGATCTGGATGGCGACCAGGCGGACGGTGACGCGGGAGGTCCGGCCCGTCTCAGGAATGTTGCTCACTGGCGCCGCCCCCTCGTCCGGGCCTGGAACGGTGTGTGGCTCACAGGCGCTTGACCCCCTTGATGCGTGCCGGCTTCCGGCCGCCGAGCAGACCGCCGCGCTGGCTGCCGATGCGCGGCGTGCGGCCGCCCCGCCCGGAACGGCTCATGCGCAGCCCGCTGCCGGTGGACAGCCAGCCGTACGCGGCCTCGCCCGCCATCGGCCCGGACTGGGTGCCGCCGGAACTCTCGCCCGCCAGCGGTTTCTCCGAGCGGCGGGCCAGCGCCATCACCAGCGGGACACAGAAGGGCGCGAGCACCAGGTCGTACACGGTGGCGGTGAGCAGCAGCATCGGGATGCCGACCGTGTCGCCGGCGTTGTCCCCGGCCAGCGAGCCGACACCGGCGTACAGCAGCGTGGAGCCGATGGCCGCGCACACCACCACGATGAGCGGCATCGAAGCCGAGCGGTGCTGGCTCTTGTCGGGCTTGGTCAGCCCGGCGACGTAACCGATGACGCACAGGACGAGGGCGTACCGGCCGATCGCGTGGTCCGAGGGCGGCGCCAGGTCGGCGAGGAGCCCGGCGCCGAAGCCGATGAACGCCCCGGCGACATGGCCGTAGACCATGGCCAGGCCGAGGACGACCAGCAGGACCAGGTCCGGCACGGCTCCGGGCAGGTGGAGCCGGGCGAGCACACCCACCTGGACGACGAGGGCCACGGCCACGAGGACGGTGGAGAGGAGGATCCGGTTGATGCGCATCGGGCTCAGCTCCTGGGGGCGCCGCTCGAGGAAGGCTTGGGCTTGGCGGTCACGGTGACCGTCGGGGTGGGCTTGGGCTTGGCGGGCTTGGGCGGCAGGACCGTGTCCCGCGGGTTGTCGCGCGGCGGCTGGACCACGACGCCGACCACGTCCAGGCGGGAGAAGCCGGCGAACGGCTTGACCTGGACCGTGCGGGTGAGGTCGCCGTTGGCGCTGCCGACGTGGGTGATGGTGCCGACCGGCACGCCGGGCACGAACGGCTTGCCCTCGCTGGAGCCGAAGGTGACCATCCGGTCGCCCTTCTTCACGTTCGCCTTGCCGTTGAGGAGCTGGACGCGCAGCGGACCGCCGCCCTGGCCGTTGGCGAAGCCGATCTCGTTGGTCTTCTCCATGCGGGTACCGACGGTGAAGTCCGGGTCGATGGCGAGCAGGACCGTGGCGGTGTTGGGGCCGACGGTGGTGACCCGGCCGACCAGCCCGTCGCCGTTCAGCACGGTCATGTCACGGGCGATGCCGTCCTTGGTGCCCGCGTCGACGGTGACGGTCCAGGAGAAGCCCTGCGTGGCTCCTATGGCGATGACCTGGGCGCCCTTGATGGCGTACTGGCCGGCGCCGGCGGTCTTGAGCATCTTGTCCAGCTCCGCTGCGCGCACCCGGTCGCGGTCGGAGGAGCCCAGTTTGGACTTCAGGGCGGCGTTCTGGCGTTCCAGTTCGGCGATGCGGCTGTGCCGGCCGTCGGAGTCGCGTACCGCGTCGACGGCGTTGCCGACCGGGTCCACGACCGAGGCGACACCGGTCTCGACCGGCCCGAAGGCGGAGGCCGCGACCTGCCGGGCACCCTGCAGCGGGGACTGCTCGCCGCCGCGGATGTCCACCGTGATCAGTGCGAACGCGATCGCGACCAGCAGCACCAGCAGGAGCCGGCTCTCTCGTGTGTCCCTCACGTGCGGCGGCCGTGTCCTTCCTCGTAGGACCGGCCGGCTGCGGGCCCGCGCCGGTCTCGCTGGGGATCTGGGTTGTGCCTGTATTGCAGTTGTGCGCGGGACCGCCGCGAGAGGGCGGTACCGAAGGTGTCTGTACTACCGGTACTGCGGAAGAGCGGGAGGCGGGAGCGGGGGAGGTGGGGGGTGTTACGTGAGTGTGAGCTGTCTGTATATCAGCGATCCGCCGTACGGGGCGGCAGGCGGCCGTACGGCGGATCGCCGACCGTGGTCATCTGCGCGGCTGCGAGTCGAGCACCTGCTGCAGTGCCTCGAACTCCTCCACGCACTTGCCGGAACCGAGCGCCACGGAGTCCAGCGGGTCCTCGGCGATGTGGATCGGCATGCCGGTCTCGCGGCGGAGCCGCTCGTCCAGGCCGCGGAGCAGGGCGCCGCCGCCGGTGAGGACGATGCCGCGGTCCATGACATCGCCGGAGAGCTCCGGCGGGCACTTGTCCAGGGTCGTCTTCACCGCGTCGACGATGGAGTTGACCGGCTCCTCGATGGCCTTGCGGACTTCGGCCGCGGAGATCACCACGGTCTTGGGCAGGCCCGAGACCAGGTCACGGCCGCGGATCTCGGTGTGCTCGTCCTGGTCGAGGTCGTACGCCGAACCGATCGTGATCTTGATGGACTCGGCGGTGCGCTCGCCCAGCAGAAGGCTGTACTCCTTCTTGATGTGCTGGATGATCGCGTTGTCCAGCTCGTCGCCGGCCACCCGGATCGACTGCGCCGTGACGATTCCGCCGAGCGAGATCACGGCGACCTCGGTCGTGCCGCCGCCGATGTCCACCACCATGTTGCCGGTGGCCTCGTGGACCGGCAGCCCGGAACCGATGGCCGCGGCCATGGGCTCCTCGATGATGTGCACCTGTCGGGCGCCGGCCTGGGTGGACGCCTCGATGACGGCACGGCGCTCGACACCTGTGATGCCGGACGGCACACAGACGACGACCCGCGGCCGGGCGAGGTACCGGCGCTTGTGGATCTTGAGGATGAAGTAGCGGAGCATCCGCTCGGTGATCTCGAAGTCGGCGATCACGCCGTCCTTGAGCGGGCGGACGGCCACGATGTTGCCAGGGGTGCGGCCGATCATCTTCTTGGCCTCGGCGCCCACGGCGAGGATCCCGCCGGTGTTGGTGTTGATGGCCACGACCGACGGTTCGTTGAGAACGATCCCTCGACCCCTGACGTACACCAGCGTGTTGGCGGTGCCGAGGTCGACAGCCATGTCACGGCCGATGAACGACATGTTGTTCCCCATGAGGATACGTCTGGCCTTCCCAACTGGAGCGAATGCTTACTGGAGGTCGGCAGGAGGTGATGCGCTGACGCGCGGAAGCCTTCATGGTAGTCCGGGAAGGCCCGTCCGCTCGAACGCGGTGCGGGGTTCCTCCGCCATTGTCAGCGGAACACGTACCCGCCCCCCTTAATGGTGACGTCGTGTCGGGGTGATGCGTTCCCCCGTTGGCTGTACATATGCCGAAGGGCGACCGAATTTCTTCGGTCGCCCCAGGTGGCAGCGGGTTTCCCCCTGACGCCCCGTCAGGACAGGCCGGGGAAGAAAATCTTGATCTCGCGCTCCGCGGACTCCTCGGAATCGGACGCGTGAATGAGATTTTCCCGGGTGATTGTCCCGAAGTCGCCCCGAATGGACCCGCTCGGCGCCTTGATCGGGTCGGTAGGACCAGCCAACTGGCGTACGCCCTCAATCACCCGCTCGCCTTCCACGACCAGAGAAACGACCGGACCGGAGGACATGAAGGCCACCAGCGGCTCGTAGAAATCCCGGCCGACGTGCTCGGCGTAGTGCTGCTCCAGCACCGCGCGGTCGAGGGTGCGCAGCTCCAGCGCGCCGATCGTCCAGCCCGCCTTCCGCTCGATGCGGCCCAGGATCTCGCCGACCAGGCCGCGCCGGACGGCGTCCGGCTTGAGAAGGACGAGGGTGCGCTGGCTCATCGGTGGGGCTCCTTGCAGTACAGAGAGTTACGGGTGTGCCGAGGAGGCTACATGGGCCGCCGGACCCGGCCGGGGGCCGGGCCCGGGGCCGGATCCTGCGGAGAGGCCGCGTGCGGCCCCAGGTCCTGAGTGGTGGGCCCGGACTTGAGTCGTGGGCCCGGACTTGAGGCGTGGGCCCGGACTTGAGGCGTGGGCTCAGGCGGGGTCCGGCTCCGCGCCGGCCGCCCGGGTCGTGGTGTCCGCCTGGGTCGTAGTGTCCGCCCGGTCCGCGGTGTCCGCCTGGGCGGCCCAGCGGGCCTTCGCCTCGTCGATCTTGCGACCGAAGTGGACCGAGGCCCACCACAGGGCGGCGAAGACCGCGCCGAGGAAGTACATCGTCGGCACGACCACACCACTGGCGATCAGCGCGATCTGCAGCACCCAGCCGAGCGCCACCCCACCGGGGCGGGAGATCATGCCGCACAGCAACAGCGACACCAGCATCGCGATCCCGCTGACCGTCCAGACCGTCGCCGCGGACAGATCCGAGGTCTGCATCGCGACCAGCGCCGCGAAGCCGATCACGAAGAACTCACCGATCAGGGTGCTCGCACACAGGGTGCGCATGTCAGTTCCTCCCCAGAAGCAGCCGGGCCTCGCCGACCGTGATCACGGAACCGGTGACCAGCACGCCGGCGCCGCTGTACTCGCCCTCTTCCTCGGCCAGCGTGATGGCCGCCTCCAGGGCGTCGTCGAGCCGCGGCTCGACCTGGACCCGCTCGGCGCCGAAGACCTCGACCGCGATGCCGGCCAGCTCGTCCGGGTCCATCGAACGGGGCGTGCTGTTCCGCGTCACCACGATCTCCGCGAAGACCGGCTCGAACGCCTCCAGCAGCCCGCGTACGTCCTTGTCCGCACTCGCGCCGACCACGCCCACAAGACGGCTGAAACCGAACGCCTCGGTCACCGCTTCGGCGGTCACGCGGGCGCCCGCGGGGTTGTGCGCCGCGTCCAGCACCACCGTGGGGCTCCGGCGCACGACCTCCATGCGGCCCGGCGAGGACACCGAGGCGAACGCGGTACGGATGGTGTCGATGTCCAGCGTGCGGGAGTGCTGCGTACCGACCCCGAAGAACGCCTCCACCGCGGCGAGCGCGACGGCCGCGTTGTGCGCCTGGTGCGCGCCGTACAGCGGCAGGAAGATGTCGGTGTACTCGCCGCCCAGACCGCGCAGCGTCAGCATCTGCCCGCCGACCGCGACCTCGCGGTGCAGCACGCCGAACTCCATGCCCTCGCGGGCCACCGTGGCGTCCACCTCGACGGCGTGCTTGAGCATCACCGAGGCCGCCTCCACCGGCTGCTGCGCGAGCACGACCGTGGCGTCCTTCTTGATGATCCCGGACTTCTCGCCCGCGATCGCCTCCGGCGTATCGCCGAGCCGGTCGGTGTGGTCCAGCGAGATCGGCGTCACGACGGCCACATCACCGTCGATCACATTCGTGGCGTCCCACTTGCCGCCCATCCCGACCTCGACGACCGCGATGTCCACCGGCGCGTCCGCGAACGCGGCGTACGCCATGCCGGTCATCACCTCGAAGAAGGACAGCCGGTATTCCTCGCGCTGGTCCACCATCTCCACGTACGGCTTGATGTCCTCGTACGTCTCGATGAACTTCTCGGCGGAGATCGGGGCGCCGTCCAGGCTGATCCGCTCGGTGATCGACTGCACGTGCGGGCTGGTGTAGCGCCCGGTACGCAGGTCGAAGGCGGCCAGCAGCGCCTCGATCATGCGCGCCGTACTGGTCTTGCCGTTCGTCCCGGTGATGTGAATGGAACGATACGAACGCTGCGGCTCCCCGAGGATGTCCATCAGGGCCGCGATGCGCTGCACCGACGGGTCGAGCTTGGTCTCGCCCCACCGGGACGCCAGCTCGGTCTCCACGGCGCGCAGCGCGCGGTCCACCTCGGGGTCCTCGGGGCGCGCGGGGATGTCGCTCGTCGGCGGTCCGGCCTGGGCCCGCAGCGTGCGGCTGCCGGCCTCGATCACCGCGAGGTCGGGGTCCCGGTCGGTCTCGGCTCCGACCATCTCCTCGAAGGCGTCGGAGACCTCGTCCGGGTCCGGGATCGGGTCGGGGTCGTCGTTCTGGGGGCGCTCGCTCACGCCACCAGTCTAGGAGAGCGACCGCATTTACCTCACAGGGCGTACAATCACAATACGTAATTGACTCGGGGCACGATCTTACCCTCAGTAATCGTTGCCGTAAAAGAGGACCCGCGCGGCCCGCCCCTCCCAACCACCCCACTCCCCGACAGCCCCGCACACCGACTGCCCCGCCACCCGAGTCCCGCACCCCGACTGCCCCGCACCGACCGCATCGCCGGCTCGGGCACCGCAGCATCGCGGGCTCAGCTCAGGCACCGCATCGTCGGCTCGGGCGTCACCCATCGCCCCCATCACCCCCATCACCCCCAACACAGTCCTCGTTACTGTGAACGCGTGACCGCTGCCGACACGGGCCAAGGGCCCGACGCCCTGGACCGCCGGATCATCGCCGCGCTGCAGATCGACGGCCGGGCCTCCTGGCGCCGCATCGCCGCCGCGCTGGGCGAGCCCGAGCGCACCGTCGCACGCCGCGGCCTGCACCTGCTGGGCAGCGGGCAGGTGACGGTCACCGGCCTGGTCGCACGCGGCGAGACCGCCATCGTCCGCCTCGGCTGCCCGCCGGGTACGGCCCGGGACGCGGCGCTGGCCATGGCGGGCCGGGCCGACACGATCTTCAGCTACGTGCTGTCCGGACCGCCGGACTGCGTGGCGGAGGTGCAGTGCCCGCCGGGCCGGCTGGCCGCGCTGATGCTGGACGAGGCCCCGCCCGTACCGGGCCTGCTCGCCCAGCACGTCTCCCCCGTACTGCGGTACTTCCGTACGGTCCACGACTGGCACCCCGGCATCCTGGACGAGGCCGAGGTCGCGGCGCTGTCCCGCTTCCCGGCCCGCCCCGAGGAGGCGGGGGCGCCGGCCGAGGAGCTGAGCCCCGAGGAGCGGCGCATCGTGGAGGCGCTGGCCGAGGACGGGCGGCGTACGCACGAGGAGCTGGCGGCGCTCGCGGGGGTGTCCGAGGCGACCGCGCGGCGCCGGGTGGAGGCGCTGACCCGCTCGGGCGCGGTGTCGATCCGGGCCGCGGTGGAGCCGGCCCTGCTGGGGCTGCCGGTCGAGGCGCTGCTGTGGATCCGGACCCGGCCGGACGCGGTGGAGGCCGTGGGCCGGCTGCTGACGGAGTCGCCGCTGGTGCGGTACGCGGCGGTGGTGATGGGTGAGCACCAGCTGCTGGTCGATGTCACCCAGCCGTCGATGACGGCGCTGCACGCCTTCCTCACCGAGGGGCCGTGGGTACGCCACGTCGAGGCGGTCAGCTCGCACCTGGTGGTGGCGGCCATGAAGCGCAGCGCCACGCCCACTCCCTTGATGCGGTCGCTGTCCGCGTAGTCGTGGGACGAGGCGGATCGCGTAGTCGCGGGCGAGGCGGATGAGTCGGATGAGGTGGGCGCGCAACGCGTAGCTCGCGTGGCTTGCCTCCTTGGCCTGGCGGCTGCGGTAGCGACCGTAAGCGTCAGTGCGTTGGGTTTGGCGTCTGGAAACTTCATTGCAGCATGAGTCTTGACCGTTTCCGGCAGGGGACTTCAGGATGAGCCACCATCCACGCCGCTGCTCTAGGACGGTCATGACGGACGAGATCACGTATGCCCCGGCCACCGAACTCGCTGCCCGGATCCGTAAGCGCGAACTGTCGGCCCGGGAGGTCGCGCAGGCCCACCTGGACCGGATCGAGCGCGTCGGCCCGCAGGTCAACGCCGTCGTCACGGTCGACCCCGACGGTGCGCTGGCCGCCGCCCGTGACGCCGACGACCGGATCGCCCGGGGCGAGGAGCCGGGGCCCCTGCACGGGCTGCCCATCGCCTTCAAGGACACGCACCTGACGCGCGGCATGCGGACGACCCACGGGTCGCCGCTCTTCGCCGATCATGTGCCCGACGAGGACGAACTCCTCGTGGAGCGGATACAGGCGGCCGGTGCGATCCGGATCGGCAAGACCAACGTGCCGGAGTTCGCGGCCGGTTCGCACACCTTCAACCCGGTCTTCGGCGCCACCCGGAATCCGTACGACCCGACGCGCACGGCCGGCGGCAGCAGTGGCGGCGCCGCGGCCGCCCTCGCCGCCGGGCTGCACTCCCTCGCCGACGGCTCCGACATGGGCGGCTCGCTGCGCAACCCCGCTTCCTTCTGCAACGTCGTCGGGCTGCGGCCGACGCCGGGCCGGGTGCCGGCGCTGCCCAGGGGCAACCCGTGGGACACCATGGCCGTGGCCGGGCCGTTGGGCCGCAGCGTCGCCGACGTGGCGCTGCTGCTGTCGGTCATGGCGGGCCCCGATCCGCGCTGTCCGCTCACGCTGGAGACGCCGGGCGCCGCCTTCCGCACCCCGCTGGAGCGCGACCTGAGCGGGCTGCGGGTCGCGTGGACGCCCGACCTGGGCGGCCGGGTGCCGGTCGATCCGGAGGTCACGGCGGTGCTGGAGCCGCAGGTCCAGGTCTTCGAGGAGCTGGGCTGCCGCGTCACCGAGGACTGCCCGGACCTGAACGGGGCCGAGGAGGTCTTCCGTACGCTGCGGGCGCAGGAGTTCGCGCTGGGGCTCGGCGAGCTGCTCGACGCGCATCCCGGCGCGCTCAAGCCCAGCCTGGTGTGGAACATCGAGGAGGGGCGGCGGCTCACCGGTGCCGATCTCGCGCGGGCCACCGCCGCGCACGCCCGTATTCACCTCGCCGCCGTGGACTTCTTCTCGCGGTACGACGTGCTGCTCGCGCCGGTCAGCCAGGTCGTGCCGTTCGACATCGACCTGGAGTACCCGACCTCGATCGCCGGGCAGCCGCAGCGGACCTATCTGGACTGGATGCGGTCGGCGTACTTCGTCACGGTGCTCGGCGCGCCCGCGCTGTCCGTGCCGGCCGGGTTCACGCCCGGCGGTCTGCCGGTCGGCCTGCAGGTCGTCGCCGCGCCGCGGGCCGAGTTGACCGTTCTGCGGGCCGGAGCCGCGTACGAGGCCGCGACCGGGCACGGCCTGCGCCGCCCCGTACTCCCCCGCGGCTGAGCCGCTTCCGGCACCGAAAAGGCCCCGGCTCCCCGTACGTCCGCCTCCCCGCGGCCGAGCCGCCCCAAGTTCCCTGAGGCCCCATCTCCTCCACCCCCCTCCCGCACCGCTGTTCCGCTCCTCTCCCCTCCTTCGACGGGACTTCGTCATGAGCCAGCGTCATCTGGCGTTCCTTGCCGTGCCCACGGCCGGGTTCTTCGCCACGCCCTTTCTGCCCTTCGTCAATACGACCCGGTTGTGGCTGGGTCTGCCCGCCGTTCTGGTGTGGAGCGTGGTGTGGACGGTGGGTACGACCGTCGCGCTCGCGTGGTACGAGGCGCGTGCTCCGCACCCCGAGGACGCCCTGGACGCCCAGGACGCCCGGAACGCCCAAGAGGAGGCCGCGGCATGAGCACCACCATGGTGGTCGCCCTGGCCGGCATCCTCGCGATTGCCGCCGTCGGTCTGTCCGGGCGTCGCAATACGGGCCATGACCTCGGTGAATGGGCCGTGGGCGGGCGGCGTTTCGGGGCCGTGACGATGTGGTTCCTGCAGGCCGGCGAGTCGTTCACGACGTTCAGCTTCCTGGGGCTGGCGGGTCTCGCCTTCAGTGACGGGGTGGCGGCGACGTACGCGCTGGGCTATCTGTCGCTGTGTCTGATCGGGCAGTACCTGACGGGGCCCCGGCTGTGGCGGCTGGGCAAGGAGAACGGGTACATCACGCAGGCCGACTTCTTCGCCGACCGGTTCCGCAGCCCGCTGCTGGGGAAGGTCGTCGCGGTGGTGGGCGCGGTCTTCCTGCTGCCGTACCTGCAGTTGCAGATCACCGGGCTGGGTCTGATCGTGCAGCTGGCCACGGGCAGCGAGACGGGGGCCACCGGCTCGATGATCCTGGCGACGGTGCTCACCGTCGGTTTCGTCCTGTGGTCCGGGATTCGCGGCATCGCCCGTACCGCGTACTTCAAGGACGTCCTGATGGTCGTCGCGCTGCTGATCCTGGTGATCGCCGTGCCGCTGGCGCTCGACGGCGGGCTCGGCGGCCTGTTCAGCGCCGTACGGGAGAGCCGTCCGGAGCTGCTCACGCTGCACGGCGGTGGCGCCGACGCGACGTGGTTCACCACCGCCATGCTGATCAGCTCGATCGGTGCGGGGCTGAACACCATGCCGCACCTGTGGTCCGCGATCCTCTCGGCGAGCAGTTCGCGTGCGCTGCGCCGGAACTACATCTGGCTGCCGCTGTACCAGGTCGCCATCGCCGTACCGGTGGTGATCGGCTTCGCCGGTGCGATGACGCTCGCACCCGGTACGGACAGCAAGGCCGCGCTGCTCACCGTGGCCGGGGGCGCGCTTCCGGGGTGGCTGGTCGGTGTGGTGGCGGTGGCCGCCGCGGCGACCGCGATGGTGCCGTCCGCCGCGCTGCTGCTGGGCATCTCGACGCTGATCTCGCGCAACCTGCTGCCGGCGCGCAGCGAGCGGGCCACGATGCGGATCAACCACGGCTGTGTGGTGCTCGCTTCGGGGCTTGCGCTGGTGCTCGGGCTGACCCGGCCGGCGCTGCTGGCCAACCTGCTGTTGCTCACGTACGGCGGGCTGGCGCAGCTGGCGCCGGCGACGGTGGCGGCGTTGGCGCGGCGGGTGCGGTTGCGGGCGGTGCCGGCGTTGCTCGGGATTCTCGCGGGGGTGGGGACGCTGGCCTGGCTGACGTTCGGGGGTGTGGACATCGGGACGGTGGATGCGGGGTTGTTGTCGCTGGTGCCGAACCTGGTGGTGACGGTGGGGGCGCAGCTGCTGAGCGGCGGCCGTGCGGCGACGCTCGCGGGCCGCGCGGATGCGGAACGGGCCCCGGCGAGCGGCGTCACGTCCTGAGCGGCCCGCCGGGGGACGTCACGTCCAGGGCTTCGCCCCCCGGATCATTTCTTGAGCAGCTCACTTCTTGAGCAGCTCACTTCTTGAGCGCCGCCTCCATCATCGCCTTGGCGACCGGTCCGGCCAGGCCGCCGCCGGAGATTTCGTTGCGGGCGGCGTCGCTGTCCTCGACGACGGAGGCGACGGCGACCTGGTGGCCCTGAGCGTCCTCGGCGTAGGAGACGAACCAGGCGTACGGGGTGCCGCTGTTGTCGACGCCGTGCTGGGCGGTGCCGGTCTTGCCGCCGACGGTGAGTCCGTCGATCTTGGCGCCGGAGCCGGTGCCCTTCTCGACGACGGTCTGCATGGCGGACTGGAGTTGTTCGGCGTTCTCCTGGGACATCGCGGTCCGGTACGTCTTCGGGCCGTACTCCTGGACGGTGTTGCCGCCGCCGTCGGTGATCTTGTCGACCTCGTGCGGGGTCTTCAGGTCGCCGTCGTTGGCGATGGCGGAGACGACCATGGCCATCTGCAGCGGGGTGGCCTGGTCGTCGAACTGGCCGATGCCGGAGAGGGCGGTCTGCGCGGAGTCCATGCCGGAGGGGTAGATGCTCTTGCCCGCGCGGACGGGTACGTCGATCTTGGCGTCGTTGAAGCCGAACTTCTCGGCCTGTGCCTTGACCTTCTTCTCGCCGAGGTCGGCGGCCAGCTTGCCGAAGACGTTGTTGCAGGAGTACTGGAGCGCGGTGCGGATCGTGGCGTCCTTGCAGGGCGCGGCGGGGTTCTCGTTGGTGAGGTCGGTGCGGGTGTCGGGGAGCCGGTAGGGGTTGGGGCTGTCGGTGCGTTCGTCGACGGAGGAGTAGAGGCCGTTCTCCAGTGCGGCCGCGGCGACGACGAGCTTGAAGGTGGAGCCGGGCGGATAGGTCTGGCGGAGCGCGCGGTTGAGGTGCGGCTGGGACTTGTCGCCGGTGAGGGCGGCCCATGCCTTCTGGTCGGAGCCGGACTGGCCGGCGAACTTGCCGGGGTCGTAGGAGGGGGTGGAGACCATGCCGAGGATGCGGCCGGTGGCCGGGTCGAGGGCGACGGCGGCTCCGGTCTTGTTGCCGAGCGCCTTGTAGCCGGCCTTCTGGATCCTGGTGTCGAGGGTGGTGGCCACGTCGCCGCCCTTGGCGCGTTCGCGGGAGACGAGGTTCTCCGGGGACTGGAGCCGGGTGTCGGAGCCGTCCAGTACGTCGCCGTAGAGGGCTTCGAGCTGGGTGGAGCCGTAGATCTGGGAGGAGTAGCCGGTGAGGGGCGCGTACAGCGGGCCGTCGGTGTAGGTCCGCTTGTAGGCGAGGGGGCCGTCGGTCCGTGCGGAGCCGGTGACCGGGCGGCCGTCGACGAGGATGTTGCCCAGCGGGCGGGAGTACTTCTGGATGGTGACCCGCGGATTGTGCTCGTCGTCCGCGAGGGAGTCCGCCTTGGCGCCCTGGATCCAGGTGACCCAGCCCATCAGGGCGAGGACCAGGGCGATGCAGAAGACGGAGACGCGTCGCAGGGGTTTGTTCATGACCCCCAGCGTCACTCCGCTCGATGAGAGGCGGATGAGAAAACCGTACGCAAATATCGACAATCGGCACACTGTGCGCCACTCGTCGGCGACGTGAGGCCGCGTCGTGCCACTCGCCGGCAACGCGAGGCACCGGGACAGCATGCGTGCCGCTCGTCGGCGATGCGCGAGGCCCCCGTCCCTTTTGCAAGGGGCCGGGGGCCTCGGTTCGAGCGGTGGGGTTACGCCTTCGGCAGGCGCTCCAGCTGGGCGGTGATGCGGACGATGTCCGCCTCGGCGGTCTCCAGCCGGGTGCGGATCTTGTCCACGACCTTCTCGGGGGCCTTGGCGAGGAACGCCTCGTTGCCGAGCTTGGCGGTCGCCTGCGCCTTCTCCTTCTCGGCCGCGGCGAGGTCCTTGGCCAGGCGCTTGCGCTCGGCCTCGACGTCGATCGTGCCGGAGAGGTCCAGCGCGACGGTCGCCCCGGCCACCGGCAGCGACGCGGTGGCGGCGAAGTCCTCGCCGGCGGGCTGCAGGCGGAGCAGCGAACGCATCGCGGCCTCGTGCGCCGCGAGCTCCGTGCCGGCCAGGTCCAGCTGCGCCGGGACCCGCTGGCCGGGCTGGAGGCCCTGGTCGGAGCGGAAGCGGCGGACCTCGGTGACGACCTGCTGGACCGTCTCGATCTCCTTCTCGGCGCTCGGGTCGCGGAAGCCGCTGTCCGAGGGCCAGTCGGCGATGACGACGGACTCCTTGCCGGTGAGCGTGGTCCAGAGCGTTTCGGTGACGAAGGGCACGACCGGGTGGAGGAGGCGCAGGGTAACGTCCAGGACCTCGCCGAGGACGCGGGCCGAGACCTTGGCGCCCTCGCCGCCCGCCATGAAGGTGGTCTTGGACAGTTCGACGTACCAGTCGAAGACCTCGTCCCACGCGAAGTGGTAGAGGGCGTCGGAGAGCTTGGCGAACTGGTAGTCCTCGTAGTACGCGTCGACCTCGGCGACCACCGAGTTCAGGCGGGAGAGGATCCAGCGGTCGGTGGCGGACATCGCGGCGGCGTCCGGCAGCGGGCCCTCGACCGTGGCGCCGTTCATCAGCGCGAAGCGGGTGGCGTTCCAGATCTTGTTGGCGAAGTTCCGGGACGCCTGGACCCAGTCCTCGCCGATCGGCACGTCGACGCCCGGGTTCGCGCCGCGCGCCAGGGTGAAGCGCAGGGCGTCGGAGCCGTACTTGTCCATCCAGTCGAGCGGGTTGACGACGTTGCCGAAGGACTTCGACATCTTCTTGCCGTTCTCGTCCCGGACCATGCCGTGGAACGCGATCGTGCGGAAGGGGACGTCGTCCATGGCGTACAGGCCGAACATCATCATCCGGGCGACCCAGAAGAACATCAGGTCGTAGCCGGTGACCAGGACGGAGTTCGGATAGAACTTCTCCAGCGACTCGGTCCGCTCCGGCCAGCCGAGCGTGGAGAACGGCCACAGGCCCGAGGAGAACCAGGTGTCGAGGACGTCGGTGTCCTGGTGCCAGCCCTCGCCGGTGGGCGCCTCGTCGTCCGGGCCGACGCAGACCATCTGCCCGTCGGGGCCGTGCCAGACGGGGATGCGGTGACCCCACCACAGCTGGCGGGAGATGCACCAGTCGTTGAGGTTGTCGACCCAGTCGAAGTAGCGCTGGGTCATGTCGGCCGGGTGGATGGTGACGCGGCCGTCGCGGACCGCGTCGCCGGCGGCCTTGGCGAGCGTCTCGACCTTGACCCACCACTGCATCGACAGCCGCGGCTCCAGCGTGGTCTTGCAGCGGGAGCAGTGTCCGACGGAGTGCACGTACGGGCGCTTCTCGGCGACGATCCGGCCGTCGGCACGCAGGGCGGCGACGATCGCGGCACGGGCCTCGAAGCGGTCCAGGCCCTGGAAGGGGCCGGGGGTGGTGATGACGCCGCGCTCGTCCAGGACCTGGATGGTCTCCAGGTCGTGGCGCTGCCCGATGGCGAAGTCGTTCGGGTCGTGGGCGGGCGTGACCTTGACGGCGCCGGTGCCGAACTCGGGGTCGACGTGCGCGTCGGCGACGACCGGGATGGTGCGGTCGGTCAGCGGCAGCTTGATCCGCTTGCCGATGAGGTGCGCGTACCGCTCGTCCTCGGGGTGGACGGCGACGGCGGTGTCGCCGAGCATCGTCTCGGCGCGGGTGGTGGCGACGACGATCGTCTCGTCGCCCTCGCCGTACTTCATGGAGACGAGCTCGCCGTCGTCGTCCTGGTAGTCGACCTCGATGTCGGAGATGGCCGTCAGACAGCGCGGGCACCAGTTGATGATGCGCTCGGCGCGGTAGATCAGGCCGTCGTCGTACATCTTCTTGAAGACGTTCTGGACGGCCTTGGACAGGCCCTCGTCCATGGTGAAGCGGTCGCGGGACCAGGCCAGGCCCTCGCCGAGGCGGCTCATCTGCCCGGCGATCTGCCCGCCGGACTCGGCCTTCCACTGCCAGACCCGCTCGACGAACGCCTCGCGGCCCAGGTCGTGGCGGGACTTGCCCTCCTTGGCGAGCTCGCGCTCGACGACGTTCTGGGTGGCGATGCCGGCGTGGTCCATGCCCGGCTGCCACAGCGTCTCGTACCCCTGCATCCGCTTGCGGCGGGTCAGGGCGTCGATCAGCGTGTGCTCGAAGGCGTGGCCGAGGTGGAGGGAGCCCGTGACGTTCGGCGGGGGGATCACGATCGTGTACGGAGGCTTCTCGCTCTTGGCGTCGGCCTCGAAGTAACCGCGCTCTACCCAGCGCTCGTACAGCGGCCCCTCTACGTCGGCCGGCGCGTACTGGGTCGGCAGTTCGGTGGGGGTGCTGTTCGGCCCGGCAAGGGGGCTCTGGTGAGTCGTCTCGGTCACGTCGCTCAGTGTACGGGCGCGGATGTAGCAGTCTCGAATCGGTTTGGCCCCCGGGGCACCGGTGGTGTCCGGAGTCGTACAGGATGTGAGCAACGCATAAAGCTCTCCGTTGTTCTGTTGTCACGAGGGGAAACCGCTCCATGAGTTACAACCAGCCGCCACCCGGCCCGTACGGGCAGCCCCCGCAGCAGGGCCCGTACGGGCAGCCGCAGCAGCCGCAGGGCCCGCAGCCGGGCTACGGCTACCCGCAGCAGGGCGGCCCGGTGCCCCCGCAGCAGGGTTACGGCGGTCAGCCCCAGGCGCCGTACGGCCAGCCTCCGCAGCAGCCGTACGGACAGCCGCAGCAGCCCTACGGTCAGCCGCAGGCGCCGTACGGCCAGCAGCAGGCCCCCTACGGGCAGCAGCCCGGCCAGTTCCCGCAGCAGGCCCCGTACGGCCAGCAGCAGCCGCAGTACGGCCAGGTGCCGCCGCCCCAGCCGGAGAGCGGCGGTGGCGGCAACGGCAAGAAGATCGCGCTGATCATCGGCGCGGTCGTGGTCGTGGGCGCGATCGCGGGCGGTGCCATCGCGGTCTTCGGCGGGGGCGGCGGCCTGGAGAACGACGGTCCGCACAAGCTCTCGACGCCGGGCCGGGCGGCGGGCTACTCGCTGGTGCCGGGCTCGGGCCGGACCTCCGCCGGCAAGGACGGCATGTCCAAGAACCTGCCGATGAAGGACCCGACGTCGGTGCAGGGCGTCTACTCCCCCGGCGCGAACCCGAAGAACGGCCTGGTGCTGCAGGGCTCGTACGGGACGATGACCGACCCCGGCACCGCGCTGGACGCCTTCTTCCTGTACATGCAGAAGCAGACCGTGAAGAACGGCAGTGACGCCGATCTGGTCGGCACGCCCGAGGAGTTCACCCCCGAGGGCGCCGAGGGCGCGCTGGTGAAGTGCCAGATGGCGAAGGCCAAGGACCCGAAGCCGGGCGAGGTCGCCGAGCTGCCGATCTGCGCCTGGGCGGACTACAGCACCTTCGCCGTCGTCATGCCGGGCGAGAAGAACACGGCGCGTGAGCTGGACTCCGCCGCCGATCTGCTCGGCAAGGTCCGCAAGGACGTCCGCGTCAAGAAGTGACCTCGCGGGTCACACCCCCGGAGCGGTGACACGAGAAGGGGGCTCCCGGCGTCTGCCGGGAGCCCCCTTCTCACGTGCGGGTACGGGCCGGGCGGCCCGTACGGATGCGGACTACGCGCTCTTCTCGTGGTGCTCGCCCGACTCGCCGCCGCGGTTGCGCGGGACGAGCGTGGGGTTCACGTTCGACTGAACGACGTCCTCGGTGATGACGACGCGGGCCACGTCCTTGCGGGACGGCACCTCGTACATCACCGACTGGAGGACCTCCTCCATGATGGCGCGCAGGCCACGGGCGCCCGTGCCGCGCAGGATCGCCTGGTCGGCGATGGCCTCCAGCGCCGGACGGTCGAAGTCCAGCTCGACCCCGTCCAGTTCGAAGAGGCGCTGGTACTGCTTCACGAGCGCGTTCTTGGGCTCCATCAGGATCTGGAGGAGCGCCTCACGGTCGAGGTTGTGGACCGAGGTGATCACGGGGAGGCGGCCGATGAACTCGGGGATCATCCCGAACTTCACCAGGTCCTCCGGCATGACCTCCTGGAACTGGTCCTTGGACTCGATCTCGCGCTTGGAGCGGATCGTCGCGCCGAAGCCGATGCCCTTGGCGCCGGCCCGGGACTCGATGATCTTCTCCAGGCCCGCGAACGCGCCGCCCACGATGAACAGCACGTTCGTCGTGTCGATCTGGATGAATTCCTGGTGCGGGTGCTTGCGGCCGCCCTGCGGCGGGACCGAGGCGGTGGTGCCCTCCAGGATCTTCAGCAGCGCCTGCTGGACGCCCTCGCCGGAGACATCGCGGGTGATCGAGGGGTTCTCGCTCTTGCGGGCGACCTTGTCGATCTCGTCGATGTAGATGATGCCCGTCTCGGCCTTCTTGACGTCGTAGTCGGCGGCCTGGATGAGCTTGAGGAGGATGTTCTCCACGTCCTCGCCGACGTACCCCGCCTCCGTCAGCGCCGTCGCGTCGGCGATGGCGAACGGGACGTTGAGCATCCGGGCGAGCGTCTGCGCGAGCAGCGTCTTGCCGGAGCCGGTCGGGCCGAGCAGCAGGATGTTCGACTTGGACAGCTCGATGCCCTCGTCGTTGCCGCGCGCGCCGCCGTTCTCGCCGGCCTGGACCCGTTTGTAGTGGTTGTAGACAGCTACCGAGAGTGCCTTCTTCGCGGCCTCCTGGCCTACGACGTAGCCCTCCAGGAACTCGTAGATCTCCCGGGGCTTGGGCAACTCCTCCCAGCGCACCTCGGAGGTCTCGGCGAGCTCCTCCTCGATGATTTCGTTGCAGAGGTCGATGCACTCGTCGCAGATATACACACCAGGACCCGCGATGAGCTTCTTCACCTGCTTCTGGCTCTTCCCGCAGAACGAGCACTTGAGCAGGTCGCCGCCGTCACCGATGCGTGCCACGAGGTGCTTCCCCTTCGCCTGGGATCCGCTTTGCTCCTACGGACCCGGGTGCTTGCCTAATCGACGGTACCTTGCCGGGCCCCCGCTGCGGGCCCCCCTTGAACCGACTCGGCCGACTCGGTCCAAGGGGGAGCCACTCCGGCTCAAGTCGCGACCAGCGCGATCAATCGACCGGTCAAACGGAAACGGAACTCTTCCGGGTCGACACGATCTGGTCCACAAGACCGTACGCGAGGGACTCCTCGGCCGTCAGGATCTTGTCGCGCTCGATGTCGTCGCGGATCTTCTCGATCGGCGTGGTGGAGTGCTTGGCGAGCAGCTCCTCCAGCTGGGTCCGCATGCGCAGGATCTCGTTGGCGGCGATCTCCAGGTCGGAGACCTGACCGCGGCCCGTCTCGCTGTACGGCTGGTGGATCAGCACGCGGGCGTTGGGCAGCGCCATCCGCTTGCCGGGGGTGCCGGCGGCGAGCAGCACGGCCGCGGCGGACGCCGCCTGGCCCATGCAGACCGTCTGGATGTCCGGCTTCACGAACTGCATCGTGTCGTAGATCGCGGTGAGCGCCGTGAAGGAGCCGCCGGGCGAGTTGATGTAGATGGAGATGTCGCGGTCGGGGTCCATCGACTCCAGGCACAGCAGCTGCGCCATGACGTCGTTGGCCGAGGCGTCGTCGATCTGCACGCCGAGGAAGATCACGCGCTCCTCGAAGAGCTTCGCGTACGGGTCGTACTCGCGCACGCCCTGCGAGGTGCGCTCCACGAAACGCGGAACGATGTAACGCGACTCGGCCTGCGGGCCGGTGTACTGCGACTGGCCGGCGGATTCGGACATGGTCCGCTCGTACAGGCCGCTGCCGGGGAAGTTGTTCATCTGGGTGTTCACCGTCCTGGTGGCGATCAAGTGGGCTGGGTCGGCTGGGGGTGAGTCTCCGGCGCGGTCAGGCGCCGGTGCCGCCCCCGCCCGGGACGCCGGCGGCGGAGCCCATGACGTCGTCGATGAGGCCGTACTCCTTGGCCTCGTCGGCGGAGAACCAGCGGTCGCGGTCGGAGTCGCGGGTGATCTGCTCGACGGTCTGGCCGGTGTGGAAGGCGGTCAGCTCCGCCATCCGCTTCTTGGTGTGCAGCAGCCGCTCGGCGTGGATCTTGATGTCCGACGCGGAGCCCGCCAGGCCCGCGGAGGGCTGGTGGATCAGGATCTCGGCGTTCGGCAGCGCGAAGCGCTTGCCGGGGGTGCCGGCGCTCAGCAGGAACTGGCCCATGGAGGCGGCCAGGCCCATGGCGATGGTGACCACGTCGTTCTTGATGTACTGCATGGTGTCGTAGATCGCCATGCCGGCCGTGATCGAGCCACCGGGAGAGTTGATGTAGAGGAAGATGTCCTTGTCCGGCTCCGCGGCCAGGAGGAGCAGCTGCGCGGTGATCTTGTTGGCGATGTCGTCGTCGACCGGCTGGCCGAGGAAGATGATCCGCTCGCCGAGCAGCCGGTTGTAGACCTGGTCGCCGAGGCCACCGAAGGTCGGCTCAGCGGCGGCGGAAGGCATCGGGATCGTCACGTGTCCACCTGCTCGTTGTCGGACGGCTTCGAGGACCGTCTCAGCGTCGTCTTCTGGGGCGCGGGACCCGGCGCCTCGTCGGCGCCCCCGGCGCGGTGTCGGAAAGTCCCCTGCCCACGTATCTACGGACCCTAACGCGCTGGTCGGCGGGCGCCATCCCGCATTGAGAACTGTTCGCTCTGAGCGCAGGTGCCCGGGGCGCTCCCGGGGCCGGCGGGAAGCGCGGATACACGACGGGCCCGGACACGCGGGTGCGTGTCCGGGCCCGTCGTCAGCGTGCTGTGCGGCCTGGTGCGGCCGCGGTCCCGGCCCTGGTGGGCCGGGCTGCGGACTCAGGCCTTGGTCTCGTCCTCGGCCTGCTCGTCCTTGGCCTCGGCGGCCTCGGCGGTGGCGTTCTCCACGGCCTCGACGGTCTCGGCGGTCTCGTCCTCGTCGTCCAGGTCGACGACCTCACCGTTGGTGTCCTTGACGGTGGCGGCCTCGACGACGACCGCGAGGGCCTTGCCGCGGGCGACCTCGCCGACGAGCATCGGCACCTGGCCACCCTCGACGACGGCCTGCGCGAACTGGTCGGGGGACATGCCGGAGGACTGCGCGCGGCGCATGAGGTGCTCGGTGAGCTCCTCCTGGCTGACGTTCAGCTTCTCCTTGTTGACCAGCTCGTCGAGGACGAACTGGGTACGGATGCCCTTCTCGGCCTGCTCCTTGGTCTCGGCGTCGAACTCTTCCTCGGTCTTGCCCTGGAACTCCAGGTACTTGGCGAGGTCGAGGCCCATCTGGCCGAGCTGGTGGTTCACGAGGTTGTGCTTGCGGGTCTCGATCTCGTCCGCGAGCAGCTTCTCGGGGATCGGGACCTCGACGAGCTTCAGCAGCTCCTCGAGGACCTTCTCCTGGGCCTGGGTGGCCTGGTCGTACTTCTTCGTCTGCGCGAGGCGCTTGCGGCTGTCGTCCTTGAGCTCGTCGAGAGTGTCGAACTCGCTGGCCAGCTGCGCGAAGTCGTCGTCCAGCGCGGGCAGTTCCTTGGCCTTGACCTCGGTCACCTTGACCGAGACCTCGGCCTCCTTGCCCGCGGCGGAGCCGCCCTTGAGCTCGGAGGTGAAGGTGGCCTCGCCACCGGCCTCCAGGCCCTTGACGGCGTCGTCGATGCCGTCGAGCAGCTCGCCCGAGCCGATGGTGTAGCTGACGCCCTCGGCGACGCCGTCCTCCAGGACCTCGCCGTCGACCTTGGCCTGCAGGTCGATCGTCACGACGTCGCCCTCGGCGGCGGCGCGCTCCACGGCGGAGGTGGAGGCGAAGCGCTCACGGAGCTGCTCGACCGCGTTGTCGACGTCCTCGTCCGACACCTCGACGGCGTCGACCTCGACCTCGATACCGGAGTAGTCCGGGATCTCCAGGGCCGGGCGGATGTCCACCTCGGCGGTGAAGGCCAGCAGCTCGCCGTCCTTCAGCTCGGTGATGTCGACCTCGGGCTGGCCGAGGACGTTGAGCTCACCCTCGTTGACCGCCTCGGTGTAGAACTTCGGGAGCGCGTCGTTGACGGCCTCCTCCAGCACCGCACCGCGGCCGAACCGCTGGTCGATCACGCGGGCCGGGATCTTGCCCTGGCGGAAGCCCTTCACCGTGACCTGCTGGTTGATCTTCTTGTACGCCGCGTCGAGGCTGGGCTTGAGCTCCTCGAAGGGCACCTCGACAGTGAGCCGAACCCGGGTCGGGTTCAGGGTCTCCACGGCGCTCTTCACGGTTCGGTCTCCTTGGGGCTGACTTCTGGGGTTCTGCTGGAAGATCCCCCGGCCTTCGATGACGCTCGCGGCGTATCGGGCCCGGCGGATCGCGCCCGGGAGACCCGAAAAAGAGGCACACGGACGCGCAGCTTGCATAGTAACCGCAAGCACGACGCGCCCCACAATGCGATCTTGACAACACCCGTCCGTGCAGGCCGGGCGGTGGTTGATGCGATCATGGGGATGGCTGAAAGCCACATGATGGTCGGGGTGGCCGGATTCGAACCGACGACCTTCCGCTCCCAAAGCGGACGCGCTACCAAGCTGCGCCACACCCCGTCGGTGCGACACGTAGGGTACATGCCCGCAGGCCATGCGGCTGCCAGATATCCGAGGGACGAGTGGGGTGTGCGGCGGACGGCCCCGACCCGCTACGATGCTCATCGTGCCGGAGCCGCTCCACGGTCCCCGGCGCATGCGGGCGTAGCTCAATGGTAGAGCCCTAGTCTTCCAAACTAGCTACGCGGGTTCGATTCCCGTCGCCCGCTCCACGACAGGAGGCCCGGTCGCGCGCAGGACGGCGCGGCCGGGCCTTCTGCGTATCCCGGGTACGTGCCGGCTGGCTAGGGTGCGGGCATGGAGATCTGGGTGAACCCCGCGTGTTCGAAGTGCCGGTCCGCTGTGCAGCTGCTGGACGAGGAGGGCGCGCAGTACACCGTGCGCCGCTACCTGGAGGACCCGCCGAGCGCGGCGGAGCTGCGGGCGGTACTGGACCGCCTGGGACTGGAGCCGTGGGACATCACGCGCACCCAGGAGGCCGCGGCGAAGGAGCTGGGCCTGAAGGACTGGGAGCGGACGGCGGACGCCCGGGAGCGCTGGATCGAGGCGCTGGCCGCGCACCCGAAGCTGATCCAGCGGCCGATCATCACCGCGGACGACGGCAGTGCCGTGGTGGGCCGCAGCGAGGAGTCCGTACGGGACGCACTGACCCGCGGCCAGGAGTGAGGCGCGGGCGGTGAAGCGAGCGGCGCCGGGCCGCGGGGAGCCGGTCCGGTGCCTTGTTCGCGCTGCTCGAAGGCGGTTCGTCCGCTGATCGAAAGCGGTGTGTCCGCTGATCGAAACGATTCGCGCCCGTCAGAAGCTGATGTTGTTGATGGTGTCAGCGACCGAGGCGAAGAAACGGTTCACGGACGGGGCTATGCCGGTGGCCGCGAGGAAGAAGCCGAAGAGAACGGCGACGAGCGCGGGCCCCCACTTCAGCGACTTGTTGCGGAGCAGCACGATCAGAATGATCGCCAACAGCACCACCACAGACAGGGAAAGTTCCACAACTGATCACACCCTTGGTCGGAACGCCACACCGGCCCTGGAAGCATGCAGCCGTGCATACCCCCGCCGGCACCCATCGTGCCACCAACTGTCTTCCCGGTGGAGATGAGTGACGAATCATCGGCCAAGGCTTTACGCACTTCGGGGCGGCCACGTCTTCCGGACAGCTCTGCCCACCGGCCCGCGCCAGGTAATTGAACGAGGCGGTTCCGGCCGCCGATTCGGCCTGATCATTTCCGTCGGCCGACACCGGGTGCGACGGGTATACCCACTTCACGCGCGGTAATTCGAATTCCGGAAAGCCGTTCCCGTGAGAAGCGCCACGCGAGCGGAACGTCACACAGCGGGACATTCCCTCCGGGCCACCCCCGAGGCATATGGACCGCTAAAGCGGGATGTTCCCCCATAGAACGGGCATGAATGGGCCCGGCCGGAGAACGGCCGGATCTTCCCGCCTGCCCGCGATCTCCGCGGGTAGCAGCAGAAATACCCGAGCGCCAAGAAGACGGTTTTACGCAATCTCCGGTCCCCCACTAAGGTGCCTCAGATGTTCCACGGCGACCAGCGAAGTCCGCTCCCCCCGGCCAAGGAAACGCCCGCCGCAGCCGCGCCTGCCGAGAAGCCACCGGGCTCCCCCGCGGCGCCGGCCGGCTCCGTCCTGACGGAGTCCGCACCGGCCGCGCCGGAGAAGCCGAAGAAGAAGGAGCGCGACCCCTTCTTCGACAACGCGAAGTACCTGGCGATCGTGCTCGTGGCCATGGGCCACGTCTGGGAGCCGCTGACGGACGGCAGCCGTGCCGCCGAGGCGCTCTACATGGTCGTCTACACCTTCCACATGCCGGCGTTCATCATCGTCTCCGGCTACTTCTCGCGCAGCTTCGACATGCGCAAGGACCGGCTGCAGCGACTGATCACCGGCGTCGCCGTGCCGTACGTGCTCTTCGAGGTGGCGTACAGCCTCTTCAAGCGCTGGGCCGACGACGACCCGGGCCACCCGATCAGCCTGCTGGACCCGTGGTTCCTGACCTGGTTCCTGGTCGCGCTGTTCGTCTGGCGGCTGACCACGCCGCTGTGGAAGATCGTGCGCTGGCCCGTCCCGCTGGCCCTGGCCATCGCGATGCTGGCCTCCATCTCGCCGGACATCGGCGACGACCTGGACCTCCAGCGGGTCCTGCAGTTCCTGCCGTTCTTCGTCATCGGGCTCTTCATGAAGCCCGAGCACTTCCAGTGGGCGCAGCGCCGGTCGGTGAAGTGGGCCTCGCTGCCGATCTTCGCCACCGCGGTGGTGACGGCGTACTGGGCGGCGCCCCGGATGACGTCGGCGTGGTTCTACCACCGCGACAGCGCGCAGGAGCTGGGCGCGCCGTGGTGGTCCGGGCTGGTCATGACGCTGGCCATGTTCGGCTGCTCGGCGGTGCTGGTGACCTGCTTCTTCGCGTGGGTGCCGAAGCGGCGTACGTGGTTCACGGTGCTGGGCGCCGGCACGCTGTACGGCTACCTGCTGCACGGCTTCCTGGCGAAGGGCTCGCGCTTCTGGGGCTGGTTCGACGACTACCAGTGGCTGCACACGCCGCTGGGCGAGATCGCGGTGACGGTGATCGCGGCCGTGGTGGTCACCGCGCTGTGCACGCCGCCGGTGCAGCGGGCCTTCCGCTGGGCGATGGAGCCGAAGATGAACTGGGCGTTCAAGCGGGACCCGGCCGACACGGCGCGGGCGCGCGGCACGGCGGTGTAGCCGGCACCCGGCGGGCAGGGAGCGTCCCGCCCGGGTGCGGACCGTCAGGGCGCGGGAGCGGCAGCGGTGCCGCCCCGCGCCTTTCGCGTTTCCGGCGCCATGGCGCGGGCCCGGCGATCAGGGGTGGAGGAAGCCCCGACGAAGCAGGCCGGACCCCCTTCAGAGATCGTTTGGTAAACTAATTACATACGCTCTTTTGACTATCCCTTGACTCTTGCCCGAGCCCCACCCGAACCCTGGAGGAGCCATCGGACACGCGGAGACCCTTCTCGCCATGGGCGGTGCCTTCCTGGCCGCCGCCGTCCTCGCCCGCCTCGGCGGCCGCATCGGCCTGCCGACCATTCCCCTCTTCATCCTGGCCGGCATCCTGCTCGGCCCGAACACCCCCGGTTACGTCCTCGTCTCCGATCCGCACGATCTGGAGATGCTCTCGCTGCTCGGCCTGGTACTGCTGCTCTTCTACCTGGGCCTCGAATTCCACATGGACGACCTCAAGACCGGCGGCCGCAAGATGGCGCTGGCCGGCGGCGCGTACCTCGCGCTGAACGTCGGCGCGGGCCTCGGCTTCGGCTTCGCGCTGGGGTGGGGCACCTCGGAGGCGCTGGTGCTGGCCGGTGTGCTCGGCATCTCGTCCTCGGCCATCGTCACCAAGGTCCTGGTGGACCTGGGCCGGCTCGGCAATCCCGAGACCCGGCCGATCCTCGGCATCATCGTGGTCGAGGACATCTTCCTCGCCCTCTACCTGGCCGCCCTGCAGCCCGTGATCTCCGGTGCCGACTCGATGGCCTCCGCCGCGGTCGACGCCGGCAAGGCCTTCGGCTTCCTGCTGCTGCTCGCCGCGGCGGCCCGCTGGGGCACCAAGCTGGTCGGCCGGCTGATCGCCACCCGCGACAACGAACTCCTCGTGATCTCCTTCCTCGGCGCCGCCGTGCTGGTGGCCGGTATTTCGGAGGTGTTCGGGGTCGCCGACGCGATCGGCGCGTTCATGGTCGGCCTGATGCTCGGCAGCACCAGCTCCGGCGAGCGCATACGCGAGCTGGTGCATCCGCTGCGGGACGCCTTCGGCGCGATCTTCTTCTTCGCCTTCGGCCTGTCCATCGACCCGGGTGACATGCCCACCGTGCTCTGGCCGGTGCTGATCGCGGTGGCCGTGACGCTCCTGATGAACGTCCTCGCCGGGCTCGTCGCCGCCCGCATCTACCGCTTCGGGACGCGGCCCGCGGCCAATATCGCGACCTCGCTGCTGGCCCGCGGCGAGTTCGCGCTGATCCTCGCGACGATGGCCGCGACGGCCGGCCTGGACGACCGGCTGTCGCCGTTCATCGCCGGGTACGTCCTGATCCTCGCGGTACTGGGCCCGCTGGCGGCGGGGCGCGCCGGCTGGCTGGCGCGGATCCTGCCGGGGCGCGCGGCACCGCGTACGGAGAAACCGGCGGAGGCCGAGCCGGTGGCGGCCGGGTAGGTAGGTCGCCCGACACGGGCGCGGGCCCGACCGGGTCCGCGCCGTACGCGGCGTGAGCGGTCAGTCCCGGCTGATCAGCAGGAGCGCGCGGTCGTCGTGCACGTCCTTGGCGACCGCCTCGATCAGATGCCAGGCGGCACCGGTGAAGCCGGCGGTCACATAGCGGTCGGCCTCACCGGTCAGGCGGTCGATGCCCTCGGCGATGTCCCGGTCGGAGGCCTCGACCAGCCCGTCGGTGAAGAGCATCAGCACGTCGCCCGGGCGCAGCGTGCCCTTGATCGGGTCGAACTGGGCGCCGTCCATGATGCCCAGCAGCGGCCCCTCGGCCGCCTTCTCCTCCCAGCGGCCGCTGCCCGCGCTCAGCTGGAGGGCGGGCGGGTGCCCGGCGGAGAACAGCTCGTAGTCCCCGGACTCCAGGTCCAGTACGAGGTGGATGGCGGTCGCGAAGCCCTCGCTCCAGTCCTGGCGGAGCAGGTAGCCGTTGGCCGCGGGCAGGAAGCCGTGCGGCGGCAGCGAGCCGAGCAGGCCGCCGAACGCGCCCGACAGCAGCAGCGCCCGGGAGGCGGCGTCCATGCCCTTGCCGGAGACGTCGGTGAGGACGACCTCCAGGATGTGGCCGCCGTGGGTGCGCGAGGCGACGACGAAGTCGCCGGAGAAGGACTGGCCGCCGGCCGGCCGCAGCGACATCTCGCGGTGCCAGCCGCGCGGCAGCTGCGGCAGCGCGCTCTGGACCCGGATGCGCTCGCGCAGGTCGAAGAGCATCGTGCCGCCGCGCCGCCACGGCACGCCCACGCGGCTGCGGAACTGCGCGATCAGCAGCCCGAAGAGGCCCACCGCCGCGACCACCAGGACCGTGCCGGGCGTGATCCGGTCCGGGCCCCGCTCGTACGGGCCGAGCGCCGCGGCCTCGACGATCAGCGCCACCGCCGCGGTGCCGTACAGGGCCAGCAGGCTGGAGGGGCGCAGCAGCAGGCCGCCCGCGACGATCGGGAGGACCAGGGCGGTGGGCGCGAACCAGTCGGGGCGCCAGATGGTGCAGGCCGCGAGGAGCGGCACGGAGATCAGCAGGGCCACCAGCGCGACCCAGTCGGAGCCGTCGCCGCGGAAGTAGTCGACCATGGCCTTGCGCACGCCGATGCGAACCCGGTGCATCGCCTTGCGCACCCGGGCCGTCAGGGTCTCCGCTGCCGCGCCGCTCGCCATTTGCCCGTGACCATATCCACCCCTTTGGCGGCGCGTCGATTCGCGGCACGCCGCCCGCGGCAATTGCCAGGAAAACGTGTTCGAAATCCAGTCGCGTCCGCGAGCCGGAGCCTGCTACGCATGACGTATGACGACACAGGTACGGACATTGCGGGCAGCCGAGTGGGACGGCTGGTACGCCAAGTTGGAGCGGGCGTTCGGCGGGGTTCCCGAGTCCTCCGAGGAGCGCGGGCTCTTCCGGGACCTCACCGAGGTGGACCGGTCGCTCGGCGTGTGGGACGGGACCGAAGTCGTGGGCACGGCCGGGGCGTTCAGCTTCCGGGTGACCGTGCCGGGCGGGGCGTCGGCCCCCGCGGCCGGCGTGACGATGGTCAGCGTGCAGGCGACGCACCGGCGGCGCGGACTGCTGACCGAAATGATGCGGCATCAGCTCGACGACGTACGCCGCCGTGCGGAGCCGCTCGCCATTCTGACTGCGTCCGAACCGGTGATCTACGGCCGGTTCGGATACGGCGTGGCCACCCGCCAGGCCACGCTGCAGGTGGAGACGGAGCGGGTCGCGCTGACGCTCCCGGAGGGCACGGACGACGTACGCCTGCGGATCGTGCCGCCCGCCGAGGCGGTGGCCGACTGCGAACGGGTGTACGCGCGGCTCGTCGCCGGCCGCCCCGGTATGCTCGCCCGGCAGCCGGGCTGGGAGCGGCTGCCGGTGCTGGACCCGCCCGGCGACCGGGAGGGCTCGGGGGAACTGCTGTGCGTGCTGGCGGAGGTCGCCGGCGAGGTGCGGGGGTACGCGCGGTACGCGGTCAAGCCGGAGTGGGGCGGGAGCGGCCCGGAGGGCACGGTGCAGCTGCGCGACATGGAAGCGCTGGACCCGGTCGTCCGTGCGGCGCTCTGGCGCTACCTGCTCTCCATCGACCTGACCTCCAGCCTGGTGTCCCACAACCGCCCGCTCGACGACCCGCTGCTGCACATGGTCTCCGACCTGCGCCGGTGCGGAGTGCGGGTGCGGGAGGGGCTGTTCCTGCGTCCCGTGGAGGTGGGCGCGGCGCTGGCGGGGCGCACGTACGCGGCGCCGGTGGACGTCGTCCTCGACGTCCGGGACGCCTTCTGCCCGTGGAACGAGGGGCGGTGGCGGCTGTCCGGTGACGCGAAGGGCGCGTCCTGCGAGCGGACCACGGACGCGGCCGACCTGGCGCTGTCCGTGCGGGAGCTGGGCGCGGCGTACCTCGGGGACACCCCGCTGAGCGCGCTGGCGGCGGCGGGCCGCGTGACGGAGCTCCGCTCGGGCGCGCTGTCCGAGGCCTCGGCGGCCTTCGGCTCGGACATCACGCCTTGGCTGCCGCACGGGTTCTGACGTCCTGAGCTGCGCCCGGCAGGGCGCAGCTCAGGGGCGCGGGGTCCCCCAGCCAACGCTGGGCGGTGCCCCCAGCGCGACCGGCCACGACGGCGCGGCAGCCGGGCGGCGGTCCGGTGGGGCAGCACGTGGCCGCTCCGTCAGGCCCCCTGGCAGGCAGGGCACCAGAACAGATTGCGTCCACCGAGCCCCGTCGTTTGGATGTCTGCCCCGCAGACATGGCAAGGCTGCTGCGCGCGGCGGTAGACGTACACCTCGCCGCCGTGGTCGTCGACGCGCGGCGGCCGGCCCATGGCCTCGGGCTCGTGTTCGGGCCGCACGGTGTCGATGCGGTTGTTGCGGACGCCCTCACGCATGAGGACGACCAGGTCCGACCAGATCGCGTCCCATTCCGAACGCCGCAGATCGCGGCCGAGGCGGTACGGGTCGATTCCGTGTCGGAAGAGGACCTCGGCGCGGTAGACATTGCCGACGCCGGCGATGACCTTCTGGTCCATCAGCAGCGCGGCCACGCTCGTCCGACTGCGCGAGATCCGCCGCCAGGCCTGCTCCCCGTCGTCCTCCGCACGCAGCGGGTCCGGGCCGAGCCGGTCGTGTATCGCCTGCTTGTCGGCGTCCGTGAGCAGCGCGCAGGCGGTGGGTCCGCGCAGGTCGGCGTAGTGCCCGTCGTTCAGCAGCCGCAGCCGCACCGTGTCGGTGGGCGGCGGCGCCGGCGTCGTGCCGAAGCCGAGCTTGCCGAAGAGGCCGAGGTGGACATGGACCCAGCCGGCGCCGTCGAAGCCCAGGAAGAGGTGCTTTCCGTGTGCCTCGGCGGCCGCCAGTACCTGTCCGTCGACCAGCGCGGCGCCGTCGGCGAACTTGCCCTGCGGGCTGCTCGCGCGCACAGGCCGGCCGCCGAACCTCTCGAAGTGGTCGGCGGCCAGCCGGTGGATCGTGTGCCCCTCGGGCATCTGCGATCAGTCCTGTCCTGCGGGTCAGCCCTGCTGCGGGTGGTGCGCCGGGATCGGGGGCAGCTCGCCGGTGGTCTCGTACGCCGAGAGCATCTCGATCCGGCGGGTGTGCCGCTCCTCGTCGCTGTACGGCGTGGCGAGGAAGGCCTCGATGAACTTGGTGGCCTCGTCCTGGCTGTGCATCCGGCCGCCGACGGAGATCACGTTGGCGTTGTTGTGCTCACGCCCGAGCTTGGCGGTCTCCTCGCTCCAGGCCAGCACGGCCCGTACACCCTTGACCTTGTTGGCGGCGATCTGCTCGCCGTTGCCCGAGCCGCCGATCACGACGCCGAGGCTCTGCGGGTCGGCGGCGGTCTTCTCCGCGGCCCGGAGGCAGAACGGCGGGTAGTCGTCCTGGGCGTCGTAGATGTGCGGGCCACAGTCGACGGGCTCGTGGCCATGGGCCTTCAGCCACTCGACGAGGTGGTTCTTCAGTTCGAAACCGGCATGATCGGAGCCGAGGTACACGCGCATGCGATGAGTGTGACACGGCGGGGTGGGGGTAAGTGCCGTTGGGTCTCCCTACGAGTACACCAGGGGAAACTCCCGCGTTACGCCTCGTACATGAGTTCGTCGTACAAACGCACGAAGTCGTTAACGATCCGGATTCGGGGCTTCCCCTCCGAGCACTCCGGAAGTTCTCATCCAGGGGCTCGACACATCCGTGAACCACACAAGGACGGTGCACATGGGCGCGCACCCGCCGACCACGACCGCCGAGCGGACCACCGGTGACCCCGGTGACGACCGCTCCCCGGAGGGCCTGCAGGCAGGACTCAAGAACCGTCATCTCTCGATGATCGCCATCGGCGGAGTCATCGGCGCCGGACTCTTCGTCGGCTCCGGTGCCGGCATCGCGGCCGCCGGCCCCGGCATCCTCATCTCCTACGCGCTGACCGGCCTGCTGGTCGTCCTCGTGATGCGGATGCTCGGCGAGATGGCCGCCGCCTCCCCCACCTCCGGCTCCTTCTCCACCTACGCGGACCGCGCGCTGGGCCGCTGGGCCGGCTTCACCATCGGCTGGCTGTACTGGTTCTTCTGGTCCGTGGTGCTGGCCGTGGAGGCGACCGCGGCGGCCGCCATCCTCACCCACTGGGTCCCGGACGTCCCGCAGTGGGCCTGGGCGCTGCTGGTGATGATCGTGCTGACCGGTACGAACCTGATATCCGTCGGCTCCTTCGGCGAGTTCGAGTTCTGGTTCGCCGGCATCAAGGTCGCCGCGATCGTGATCTTCATCGTGGCGGGCGCGCTGGCGGTCTTCGGACTGCCGCCGGGCGACGAGGCCGTGGGCCTGTCCCACCTCACCGGCGACGGGGGCTTCCTGCCGAACGGGCCGGGCGCGATCCTCTCCGGCATGCTGCTGGTCGTCTTCTCGTTCATGGGCAGCGAGATCGTCACCCTCGCCGCCAGCGAGTCGCCCAACCCGGTGCAGGCCGTCCGCAAGGCCACCAACAGCGTCATCTGGCGAATCGCGATCTTCTACCTGGGCTCCATCGCGGTGATCGTCACCCTGCTGCCGTGGGACGACAAGGCGGTCGAGGCCAGCCCGTACGTCGCCGTCCTGCAGTCGCTGGACATTCCGTACGCGGGCACCGTCATGGACGTCGTCGTCCTCACGGCCGTGCTCTCCTGCCTGAACTCCGGCCTCTACACCGCGTCCCGCATGGCCTTCTCGCTCGGCGAGCGGGGCGACGCGCCGAAGTCCTTCACCCGCGTCAACAAGGGCGGCGTCCCCGCGGTCTCCATCTGGGCCTCGGTCGCCTTCGGCTTCATCGCGGTGATCTTCAGCTACACCTCGAAGGACACGATCTTCCAGTTCCTGCTGAACTCCTCGGGCGCGGTCGCGCTGTTCGTGTGGCTCGTCATCTGCTTCTCGCAGCTGCGGATGCGCCGCACCATCGAGCGGGAGACGCCGGAGCGGCTGACCGTCCGGATGTGGCTGTACCCGTACCTGACGTACGCCACGATCACACTGATCCTCTTCGTCGTCGGCTACATGTTCTACGACAAGGAGGGCCGCCAGCAGATGATCATGTCCGTGCTCGTCGGCCTGCTGGTCCTGGCCATCGGCCTCTACCGCGACCGCCGCAGGTCCCGCGCCTGATCCCTCGGACGGCACCGCGAACGGCACGGGCCCCGCACCCCCGGAAGGGGGGTGCGGGGCCCGCCGCGTTACGGCCGGGGTCAGCCCCGGCGGCCCGCCAGCTTCCAAGCCGCCGGCAGCGCGCCCATCGCGAGCACCGCCTTCAGCGCGTCACCGACCAGGAACGGCACCAGGCCCGCGACGACCGCCTCGCCCATCGACATGCCGGTGGACAGGGCCAGGTACGGCACGCCGATCGCGTAGATCAGGGCCTCGCCGACCAGCATCGTGCCGGCCGTCCGCAGCAGCCCGCGGTCCCCGCCGCGCCGGGCCAGCGCGCCGACGGCCGTCACGGCCAGCAGCATGCCGAGCACGTAGCCGAAGGAGGCGCCGCCCGCACCGGACTGCGCGCCCGCGAACCACGGCATGCCGGCCATGCCGACCAGCGCGTACAGGGCGAGGGAGAGGAAGCCGCGGCCCGCGCCGAGCGAGGCACCGACGAGCAGCGCGGCGAAGGTCTGGCCGGTCACCGGGACCGGGGAGCCCGGAACCGGTACGGCGATCTGGGCGGCGACGCCGGTGAGCGCGGCGCCGCCGATGACCAGCGCGGCGTCGCGGACGCGGGCGCGCGGGGCGGTGACGGCGGGCAGCAGGTCGGCGAGGACGGCGCCCGGGCGGACGGAAGCGGCGGCAAGGCTCATCGGAACTCCGCTGGGTGGGAATCGAACAGGGACGCATCGAACTTAGACCAGTCAAGGCCGGGCGATCATCGTGCGGCGCCGACAAACGCGTCACACCGGGCTTTGGATGCTTCCGCACTCGGCGCACGTCCGCGTCCGGACCGGACGACCGGCGATTTCTCCAGGTCACGTGATGCTCGTCACGGCCGACGGGCCGATCGTGCGGGCATTTTGTGCTAGTGCGGCCCGGCCGGAGACACTGTGGGGTCCCCCCAACGTCTCCTGTGAGAGTACGAGCGCATGCACGACGCACCCCCCACCTCCGGCACCGGCCCGACCGGTGGCGCGGACAGCGGCGAACCCCTGTCCGGCGGACTGAAGCAGCGCCACCTGACGATGCTGGGCCTGGGCGGCGTGATCGGCGCGGGCCTGTTCGTGGGGTCCGGCGCCGGCATCAAGGTGGCGGGTCCGGGCATCGCACTGTCGTATCTGATCGCCGGCGCGCTGGCGATGCTGATCATGCGGATGCTGGGCGAGATGTCCTCGGCGATGCCCGCCTCGGGCGCGTTCTCGGTGCACGCGGAGCGGGCGCTGGGCCGCTGGGCGGGGTTCAGCGTGGGCTGGCTGTACTGGTTCATGCTCGTGGTCGTGCTCGCCGTCGAGGCGACCGGCGCGGCGCAGATCGCCAACGGCTGGGTGCCCGCGGTCCCGCAGTGGGGCTGGGTGCTGATCTTCATGCTGTTCTTCACGGGGGCCAACCTCGCCGCGGTCCGCAACTTCGGCGAGTTCGAGTTCTGGTTCGCCACGCTCAAGGTCGGGGCGATCGTGCTCTTCCTCCTCCTGGGCCTGCTGGCGATCTTCGGGGTGCTGCCGGGGTCCGGCGCGTACGACGGGGACCCGGTGGGTCTTGCGCACCTGACCGGCGACGGCGGCTTCCTGCCCAACGGCTGGTCCGGGGTGGTCTCCGGGGTGCTGGCCGTGGTGTTCGCGTTCGGCGGCCTGGAGGTCGTGACCATCGCGGCGGCGGAGTCCGACGACCCGGCGCGGGCGGTGGGCCGGGCGGTGCGCAGCGCGGTCTGGCGGATCCTCCTCTTCTACGTCGGCTCGATGCTGGTCATCGTCACGCTGCTGCCCTGGTCCTCGATCGAGCCGGGCAAGAGCCCGTACGTCGCGGTGCTGGACCGGCTGGGCGTGCCGGGCGCGGGCCAGATCATGAACGTGGTCGTCTTCGTGGCGCTGCTGTCGGCCCTGAACGCCAACCTCTACGGCTCCTCGCGGATGGTGTTCTCGCTGGCCGAGCGGGGCGAGGCGCCGCGCGGGCTGCTGAAGGTGTCGGGCGGCGGGGTGCCGCGCCGGGCCGTGCTGGCCTCGGTCACCTTCGGCTTCATCTCGGTCCTGCTCAACCTCAAGTGGCCGGATTCGGTCTTCCTGTATCTGCTCAACGCGGTGGGTGCGGTACTGCTCTTCGTCTGGGGCCTGATCGCCGTCTCGCAGCTGCGGCTGCGCCGCCGGATCGAGCGCGAGGCGCCCGAGAAGCTCACCCTCCGTATGTGGGGATTCCCCTGGCTCACGTGGGTGGCGCTGGCCGCCATGGCGGCCGTGATCGTGCTGATGCTCTTCGACGCGGGGGCCCGTCCGCAGTTGCTGTGGTCGGCCGGGGCGACCGCGCTGGTGCTGCTGGTCGCGGGCGGGCGCGAGCTCCGCGACCGGCGCCGCGGGTGAGACGCCGGTCACCCTCTGTCGCTGTCGATCACACCTCGGGCGCGGTCGGTCACGATTCAGTCTGAATATCGAACAACCAGCGCACGAGTGTTGTCCTGAGCGGACACCTTGCTCAAACTGAGCGGGCTCCTCGGATCCGCCTCAGCTCCGCTCTCACATTATGGGACAGGTACGACCATGAATCGGACACCTTCGTCCACCGCGCCCGAGCGCGAGCCGGCCGACCGGGCCGCAGGCGCCGGACCGGACGGCGGCACCTCGCTGTCCAACGGGCTCAAGCAGCGCCACCTTTCGATGATCGCGCTGGGCGGCGTGATCGGCGCCGGCCTCTTCGTCGGCTCCGGCGCCGGCATCGCCGCGGCCGGCCCCTCCATCGTCATCGCGTACGCGATATCCGGCTGCCTGGTCATGCTCGTCATGCGCATGCTGGGCGAGATGGCCGCGGCCAACCCGGCCTCCGGCTCCTTCTCCGTGCACGCCGAGCGGTCCATCGGCCCCTGGGCCGGCTTCACCGCGGGCTGGATGTTCACCGCCCTGCTCTGCGTGGCCGTCGCCGCCGAGGCGCTGGGCGCGGCCGACATCATGGTGGGCTGGTTCCCCGGCACCGAGCCGTGGATGTGGGTCCTCCTCTTCATGGTGATCTTCTGCGCGACCAACCTCGCCGCGGTCGGCAACTTCGGTGAGTTCGAGTTCTGGTTCGCCACCCTCAAGGTCGCCGCGATCGGCATCTTCCTGATCCTCGGCCTGCTCGCCATCTTCGGCGTGCTGCCCGGCACGGACGCGCCCGGCGCCTCGCACCTCACCGGCGACGGCGGCTTCCTGCCCAAGGGCGTGGACGGCCTGATGGTCGGCCTGCTCGCCTCGGTGTTCGCGTACGGCGGGCTGGAGACGGTGACCATCGCGGCCGCCGAGTCCAAGGACCCCGTGCGCGGCGTGGCGCGCGCGGTGCGCACCGCGATGTGGCGCATCGCCCTCTTCTACGTCGGCTCGATGGCGATCATCGTGACCGTCATTCCGTGGAGCGCGCCGGAGATCACCAAGACCGGCCCGTACGTCGCGGTGCTGGACTACCTGAAGATCCCCGCGGCCGGCCAGATCATGAACGTGGTCATCCTGATCGCCCTGCTCTCCGCGATGAACGCCAACATCTACGGCTCCTCCCGGATGGCTTACTCGCTCACCGCCCGCGGCCAGGGCCCGCGCTTCCTGAGCAAGGTGAGCAATGGCGTGCCGCGGCGCGCGGTGCTGCTCTGCTCGGTCTTCGGCTTCTTCACCGTGGTGCTCAGCATCGTGTGGCCGGACACCGTCTTCCAGTGGCTGCTGAACATGGTCGGCGCGGCCGTCCTGGTGGTCTGGGGCTTCATCTCCGTCGCGCAGCTGCGGATGCGCCGCCGGCTGGAGCGGGAGGCGCCGGAGCGGCTGGTCGTGCGGATGTGGGCGTTCCCGTTCCTCACCTGGGTGGCGCTGGCCGGCATCGCGGTGGTGCTGCTGCTGATGCTGCGGGACGAGGCCCAGCGCATCCAGCTGTACTTCACGGGCGGCTTCGCGCTGGCGCTGACCGCGATCGGGCTGGTCCGGCAGAAGCTGGCCGCCCGCGACTGAGCCGCGGCCCCTTTCCTGATCCTGCGAGGCGGGGCGGGACTCCTACCGGAGTGTACCCGGGCCGGGCCGCCCGCACCCGGTCGCCCCACTGCGCGGGCGTCTGGGTGGCGCCGACGTAC